>NZ_JACXSI010000001.1 GCF_014712675.1 Peribacillus faecalis
CACGTAGGAAATTGTAAAATTTCTGAAGTGATTTGGCTTATGACCTCGAGGGGCTGGCCGCTGCAGCTAGACAAATTCTAAGCAGGAACAGCGACTAAGAGCGCTACGTCCTGTAGCAACGTCGCTGTGACTCTCATCCTGAGAGCCCCACACGAGAAACCCGCCTTTGGTTTCTTGGGGGAGGCAGCTTAGGACAGAGCATGGCAGGTATAAGGTTGGACTGCCATCTTAGTTCAAAAATATAACCTTTATAATTATTAAAACCGTCACCGATCCTTTTGGTAGTGCACATACTCAAGAATTTACAGTCAGCTTCAGATGATTACATTCTTATACAGTTTGCAAATCATACCTTGGATAGCAATAAATGAACCCGAACTCAAATGAGATCGGGTTCTTTACAGCGCATGTCTTATTCCTCTTCTTTTTCAATAATATCCGCGAATAAGCCGTATACATATTTCTCTGCGTCGAATTCTTGCAGATCATCCATTTTTTCGCCTAGGCCGACAAATTTAACCGGTATGCCAAGCTCATTTTTAATAGCAAGCACAATACCGCCTTTGGCTGTTCCGTCAAGCTTTGTCAGCACGATGCCGGATACATCGGTTACTTCTTTGAACATTTTTGCTTGAACAAGAGCATTTTGACCTGTAGTCGCATCAAGCACAAGCAGAACCTCGTGCGGTGCTCCAGGAATTTCACGTTCAATGACTTTCTTCACTTTTTCAAGCTCTTTCATCAAGTTGACTTTATTTTGCAGACGGCCGGCTGTATCGCAAAGCAACACATCAACATTACGGGATTTAGCTGCCTGAACCGCATCGAACATAACTGCTGCAGGGTCAGAGCCGGCTGTTTGCTTCACAACATCGACTCCGACACGCTCGCCCCATACTTCCAATTGCTCGATGGCACCGGCACGGAATGTATCTCCTGCTGCTAGCAACACTTTTTTACCTTCGCTGTTAAACTTATGAGCAAGTTTCCCGATTGTTGTTGTTTTACCAACACCGTTTACACCGACAAACAAAATAACTGTCAGTTCATTATTCATTGAAAGAGTCGCATCGATTTCTTCATCGTTGCGGTAAATATCGACAAGCTTCTCAGAAATGACAGCCTGCACGTCACGAGTATCTTGAATATTGCGGCGTTTCACTTCCATTTTCAGTTCATCGATTAATTCCATAACCGTATTGAAGCCGACATCAGCACCAATCAAAATCTCTTCAAGCTCTTCAAAAAAGTCCTCATCAACTTTACGATAACGAGCGACTAGATTATTTACTTTACTCGCAAAAGAATCTCGCGTTTTCGTAAGGCCTTCTTTAAACTTCTCACTTGCCTGATCGGTCGTTGCTGTAAACTTCTCTTTTAATTTTTTAAAGAAACTCATGCTTTCACTTCCTATTTCGTTTGTTCTGCTAATTTTTTATCTTCTAGTCTTACAGATACGAGCTTAGAAACACCAGATTCCTGCATAGTAATCCCATACAATACATCAGCGCTTTCCATCGTTCCTTTTCTGTGTGTAATAACGATAAACTGAGTATGGGTACTGAATTTTCTTAAGTACTGGCTGAATCGCTGCACATTCGCTTCATCAAGCGCCGCCTCTACCTCATCGAGTACGCAAAACGGAACCGGACGTACAATTAAGATCGAGAATAATAAAGCGATGGCTGTCAACGCTCTTTCTCCTCCGGATAACAGCCCAAGGTTCTGCAGTTTCTTCCCTGGCGGCTGCGCGATGATTTCTACACCTGTATTCAGCAAGTCATCAGGGTCGGTCAGCTTCAATTGCGCACGCCCGCCTCCAAAAAGCTGCTGGAATACAGATTCAAATTCATTGCTGATACCATCGAAAGTTTCCTTGAATCGTCGCTTCATCTCTTCGTCCATTTCGTCAATCACTTGGAAAAGAGTATCCTTCGCCTCTTGCAAGTCTGCTTTTTGTTCCGTTAAAAACGTAAAGCGCTCAAAAACACGTTCATATTCATCGATTGCACCAAGATTAATTGTACCAAGGTCCTCAATCGCCATTTTAATCAACTTCACCTTTTTCGTCGTTTCCTCCGGTGAGTCCTGCAACAAGAACTGTTCTTTAGCATCTTCAAAAGAGAGCAAGTACTCCTGTTGCAAATGTTGAAGACGGTTTTCAAGCTCTACATCGAGACGGTTAATCTTCACTTCTTCATCCTTCATCGTCTCTACGTAGCCTTTATATATACGTTTTTGCTCTTTCAGTTCCCTTTCGGCGTCCTCTAATTGCATATGCAATTGATTCCGTTCTTCTCTGCGGGCTGAAATGAGTTGAATTGTTTCATTTTTGTCCTGAAGCTTCATTTTTGCCAATTCTTCAAGTTGTTGTTCACCACTGGTATTACTCTCCATATCAGTGAACAATAGTTTACGGTCTTCTGTAGCATCTTCTTCCTTGCGCTGCCATTCTGTTAAATCTTTAAGCAAACGGTCATAAGTTGCTTGAGCATGCTGTTGCTGTTCACGTTTTGCGGCATACTGAATCTTTAATTCGTTCAACTCTGATGTGACGGCCGAAATTGAGCTTTGCTGCGCATTTTTGCGGTTCGTCAATTCATCGATCTTCACTTTGCTCTCTTCCAGCTTAGCGGCAATTTCCCCTAATAGCTGTTCAAGCTCAGCCAATCGATGCTCTCTTTGAAGTTTCTCTTCCACATATGACGATTGATCCAAGTCATACAGAGCCAGACGGTCATTTAAGTTTCTTTCATTCGTTTCGACTTCACGGAGTTGACCTTTGACGCTTTCCTCCTGAATTCTTAATTGTTCGCTGTTGGCGCGCAAACTTTCATACAACTCGGTATGCTGTTGAATGCTTTCTTTCAATTGCTTCACTTTTGTTTCTTGCTGTACTGTCTTTTCTTCCATTAACGGTAATTTATTCGATAGTTCTTCTAACTCGCCTTTACGGGCAAGAAGCGAATAATTTTTTGATTTAGTTGCACCGCCTGTCATACTTCCACCCGGGTTGACGACATCACCTTCAAGCGTCACAATTCGATATTTATAGTGCAGCTTTTTCGCCAATTCATTGGCACCTTTTAAATCGGAGGTAATGATGACTGCGCCTAATAAATTCGCTACAATTTCTGCATACTTGGATTGATAGCGCACTAATTGCGATGCGACACCAATGAAAGAAGGATGATTCGATACAAGCTGCAGCTGCGATGACGGAATATTTCTTTCCTTCATGACGGTCATTGGTAAAAAGGTAGCTCTACCGAATGAATTGATTTTCAAGAATTGGATTGCTTTACGGGCATTTTCTTCTGTGTCAACAACAACATGCTGCATCGCAGCGCCAAGTGCTGTTTCAATCGCTAAATTATATTCTCTCGGAACTGTAATCAGCTCTGCGACAGCACCTTCCACGCCTTGCAGATTTGGCGCCTTCAAAACTTCTTTGACACCTTGGAAAAAGCCTGCATATTCATCTTCCATACCTTTAAGCATTTCAATACGTGATTTTACTTGTTGCACATATTGATATGCCTGATACAGTTTCGTTTCTTCACTTTTATATTTTTCTTGCAGCTTTTCTAAGTTTGTCTTTCTTTCAAATATTCCGGAGGCTGTCTCCTCAAGTTTTTGTTTAATGCTCTTAAGCTGAGAAATTAACAATTCCTTTTCAGCTGTAATATCCGAACGTTTGGAAAGAAGCTCTTCGTTCTCTGAATCGAGCCTAGCGCTGCGCGCATTAATTTGCTCATGTTGTTGTTTCACCATTCGCATTTCATTATTGGCCGCTGCCTGCTCGTTCAGCAAATCAATATAATCCGCTTTCAGTGACTCGATTTCAAGCTCTAAATCTTCACTGAAAGAGGACAAGCTAATTTCTTTCTCATTAAGTTGCTGCTTCAAGTCCTTAACAGTCGCTTGAATGCCCTCGAGCTTTTGCAGTTGTTCGGCTTGTTCAGCCTTCAGCCGGACTACTTGGCTCTGAGCTTCTTCAATAGTCTGCTCCAGCTGCTGTTTGCTTTGCGTCGCATTTTTCTTACGCTCCTGAAGAACACTTCTTCTTCCTTCAAGCTTTTCTAAATCTTGCGTTGTAATTAAAAGTACTTCCTGTAAATCACTGACAGATTCATCCAGTGCAGTAATCCGATCGCGAAGTTGTTCAATATTAGCTTCTTTTTTTTGTAAATCCGAGCTCAGTTGCATTTCCTGATTGCTGTGCTCTTCGTTTTGCTTTGAAAGCTCCTGCCACTTTCCATGGAGCACTTCAATTTCATGCACTGTCAAAGCAACCTCATACTGCTGAAGCTCTTGTTTTTTCTCCAAATAATCTTTCGCCATGGAAGCCTGTATTTTTAAAGGTTCTACTTGTCCTTCCAGCTCATACAGAATATCTTGTACACGATTCAAATTCTCCCGTGTCTCAATTAGTTTTTGCTCAGCTTTCTTTTTACGCGTTTTATATTTCAAAACACCGGCCGCTTCTTCAAAAATCGTTCTTCGTTCTTCAGCCTTGCTGCTCAATATTTCTTCAACTTTCCCCTGACTGATGATAGAAAATGCTTCTCTGCCTAAACCAGAATCCATAAACAAGTCAACAATATCTTTTAAGCGGCAACTTTGTTTATTAATGAAAAACTCACTCTCACCAGAACGGAACACCCTTCTAGTAACGCTGACTTCCTGATAGTCAAGAGGAAGAAATTGATCTTCGTTATTTAAAGTTAATGTTACTTCAGCAAAGTTAAGAGATTTTCTTGAATCACTTCCTGCAAAAATGATATCTTCCATTTTTGCTCCACGAAGCGATTTTGCTGATTGCTCGCCAAGCACCCATCTGATCGCATCTGTTACATTGCTCTTGCCGCTTCCATTCGGTCCGACAACAGCTGTAACCCCTTCAACAAAATCAATGGAGATCCTTTCTGCGAACGATTTAAATCCCATTACATCCAAACGTTTGAGGAACAATACTTTCCCCCCCTTACAGTTTACTTCTTATTTTTTGCTTGTTTCATAACAATTAGTGCTTCTTGTGCGGCCTTTTGCTCCGCTTCTTTTTTGGAGCGTCCGACGCCTGTCCCAAGTATCTCTCCGTTCAATGAAACGTTAGATACAAACTCTTTATTATGAGCCGGACCCTTTTCTTGATGAATTCGATATTCGATGACTCCGGCCGCATCTCTTTGCACTAATTCTTGCAGCTGGCTTTTATAATCCATCACATGAGAAAAAGCACCTTCATCAATTTTAGGAAATACTACTTTTGTTAAAAATGAATTGACAACGTCCATACCTTGGTCTAAATACAAAGCGCCAATAAAAGCTTCAAACACATCTGCCAATAACGCCGGACGCTCGCGGCCGCCAGTCAGTTCTTCCCCTTTACCAAGCAGTACAAGCTTACCGAAAGAAAGAGCGTGCGCAAATGTCACCAAAGAAGGCTCACATACAATCGCTGCGCGAAGTTTTGTCAATTCTCCCTCGCTCATGAGCGGATATTTTCGATACAGGTATTGTGAAACTGTCAATTCTAATACGGCATCCCCTAAAAACTCAAGCCTTTCATTGTCTTCATAAGGCTTGCGACGATGCTCATTCACATAAGATGAATGAGTAAACGCTTGTTTCAATAATCTTTCATTCAAAAATCGGATACCGATTTCACGTTGAAACTTATCAAATTTCATATTTTTATTTGGAATTTTTCTTTCTCTTCCATTCTTTTGCATAACATCCTCCGAAACCTAAATCTGACTCTTATTAAAATAACATTCAACATTACCTAGTATATAAAATGATTGTCAAAAAAGAAAATAAACTTTTACTTTTTATTTCAATATTTTACAGAAAAACCGTCACCGTCTCTTTTTCATAAGAAAAAGGCCAACTCTTGAAGAGACAGTTTATCACTTTATATAGAGAATGCTCTACATGAAGCAAGCTGTCAAATTCTTCATACGAGTCGACCTTATCATGAAAATGATCTATTACATATTGCTTTTTATGTAATTAACGGCATCGCCTACCGTTGAGATTTTTTCTGCGTCCTCATCAGAAATTTCCATTCCGAATTCATCTTCAAGCTCCATCACTAGTTCAACTACATCAAGTGAATCAGCACCTAAATCATCTTTAAAAGAAGCATCAAGCGTTACTTCTGACGCCTCAACTTCTAAACGATCAACGACGATTTTCGTAATACGCTCTAATACATCTGCCATATTTTTCACCTCCTTTCAATTCTCCTTATTATATTTGATTTTACTGCAATAATAAATATTTTTTATCAATTGCCATTAATTGTGACAAACACAATTAATTATTACATGACCATTCCGCCGTCTATGCAGAGTGTTTGTCCTGTCATATAGGAGCTATCCTCACTAGCTAAAAAGACCGCTACTTTGGCAATATCAGCAGGCTCTCCGAATCTTGCCAGAGGAATTTGTGAAAGCAAGCTGTTTCGTACGTCTTCAGGCAGCTGCTCGGTCATATCAGTCGATATAAATCCGGGCGCAATCGCATTGACATTAATGCCTCTTGGAGCAAGCTCCTTAGCTGTTGTTTTCGTTAACCCGATTACGCCGGCTTTTGCCGCTACGTAATTTGCCTGACCGGCATTACCGACAACACCGACAACACTTGCGACGTTGATGATTCTGCCTTTACGCTGTTTCATCATTGGTCTGGTAACTGCCTTTGTACAAAGGAACACACCTTTTAAATTCGTATTAAGGACCGTATCCCATTCTTCTTCCTTCATGCGCATAAGTAAATTATCGCGCGTTACACCGGCATTATTGACAAGAATATCGATTTTGCCAAGTTTCTCAATCGTTTCTTTTACCATATGCGACACTTCATCTGCATCTGCTACATTACAGCGGATAGCAATCGCCTTTTGCCCCATTGCTTCGATTTCTGCAACTACTTCGTTAGCAAGAGCTTCATTTCCGGCATAATTAACAGCTACATCGGCGCCTTGGCGTGCCAATTCAAGTGCAATTTCCCGCCCGATACCCCTTGATGCCCCTGTTACAAGCGCTACTTGACCTTGTACTTTCACAACTATTCCTCCTTTAATGCAGCAACAACTGCTTGTATTTCCTTTTCATTCGACACGGAATACACTTTTACAGAACGATTGATTTTTTTTATTAGACCGGACAATACTTTACCCGAACCGATTTCAATAAATGTATCGACTCCAAGTTCAATCATATGCTCTACACAGTCTTGCCATAATACGGGAGAATATAATTGTTGTAACAGCTTCACTTTCATTTCATCAGCTGAAGTAATCGGTTTTGCATTAACATTCGACACAACCGGTACTTCCGCATTTTTCCACAAAAACTGTACTAATACTTCGTTGAGATCAGCCGCTGCGGGCTGCATTAAACTTGAATGGAACGGACCGCTCACATCAAGCATAATCGCGCGTTTAGCGCCGCTTTCTTTTGCCTTTTCACAAGCAATTGTCACACCTTCAGCTGAACCGGATATTACTATTTGTCCGGGACAGTTAATATTCGCTAATTGTACGGAGTAACCATCGGCAGAGATAGATGATGTAAGGTCTTCGAGTGTTCGGCGATCAAGTCCAAGAATCGCAGCCATTTTTCCGACCCCTGCAGGTACAGCCTTTTCCATGAATTCGCCTCGCTTACGTACAATCCGAACTGCATCTTCAAAGTCAAGCATGCCACCGGCCACAAGAGCGCTATATTCTCCCAAACTGTGACCTGCTACATAATCCGGCTTAATTCCAAACTGCTGCAGTCTTGACATTATCGCTATGCTGGTCGTCAATAAAGCCGGCTGGGCATTTGCGGTTAAAGTCAATTTTTCTTGAGGCCCTTGAAAAATCAATTCACTTAAGGAAACTTCCAGCACTTCGTCCGCTTTTTCATAATAAGCTCGTACACTTTCGAATTGTTCTGCAAGCTCCAAGCCCATTCCAACAGACTGTGAACCTTGACCCGGAAAAACAAAACCTATTACAGCCATATTATCACTCCTTGCCGAATATTAATTACTTATTATCCTCTTTTTCAACATATCTCTGAATAGTAGAGGCTACCTCATGCTGAACCATCGTTTTCGTTTGACGGATTGCGCTGTAGAATGCTCTTGCATCAGAAGAACCGTGCGCTTTTATCACAGGAGCTTTCAGACCGAACAATGCCGCTCCTCCATGCTCTGAATAATCCATCTTCCCTTTGATTTCCTTAAACTCCGGTTTCAATACCGCAGCTGCCAGTTTGCTTCTGACACTGCTCATTAAAGACTCTTTCAACATCTTGAAAACTGCCATTGCCGTTCCTTCAGTTGTTTTTAATACCATGTTGCCTGTAAATCCGTCTGTTACAACAACGTCAGCAACACCTTCCATTAAGTCACGGCTTTCAACATTACCGACAAAATTGATTGGAGCCTCTTTCATTAATGCAAAAGCTGCTTTTGTCAGTTCATTGCCTTTCTTGTCTTCCGTACCGATATTAAGTAAGCCGACACGAGGATTTTTAATTCCTCTTACTTTCTCCGCATACACTGAGCCCATAATCGCAAATTGCAATAAGTGCTCAGCTCGCGCTTCTGCATTCGCTCCGACATCTAGAAGAACAAAACCATCTCCGTTTAACGTCGGCAATGTCGGCGCTAAAGCCGGTCTTTCAATTCCTTTTATTCTTCCGACCACGAACAGCCCCGCGGCCATTAAAGCACCAGTACTTCCGGCCGAGATACATGCATCCGCCTTTCCTTCAGCTACTTGTTGTGCAGCTAGAACCATAGAAGCTTGTTTCTTGCGTCTCACCGCTCGTACCGGTTCATCTGTAGGCAAAATTTGCTCATCTGTATGTAAAATGGAGATTCGATTATGCGGTGCTGATAAGTATTGCATAATTTGCTGTTCATCACCAACTAATAAAATCTCGATATCATTAAATTCTTTAACGGCTTCAACAGCGCCTAAAACAGCTTCTTTAGGTGCGTGGTCTCCGCCCATTGCGTCAATTGCTATTTTCATTGTTCTCTTCATTCCTTCTGTCTATATTCGAACGGTACATTTCAAAAGTGCCTTTAAATACGATTTCGTTATTCACGTGACTGATTACTTCAACAATCGAACGCCCGGAATCATTTTGTCGCTCGATCACTTTAGCTTTCGCTATAACCCGACTATTTTCTTTAACAGGACGGGTAAAATTTATCTCCGCTTTAGACGTTAAAGTCAATTCATCATTGATAACAGCTACCGCTAATGAGTTAGCTTGCGCAAATAAGTGATGGCCGCGGGCTATACCGTTTCGCGTGAATACATGCTCTTTTTTGACATCGAATATTGAAAGCGCACTATGGTCAAGTTCTATATCTATAATATCACCAATTACTTCTTCAATAGGTAAAGCTTTTATTTCATCACTGTAATTTTTTTCAGCAACGTTTTTAATACGTTCCCTCAACTCCGGAATAGATAATTCCAGGCGGTCAAGACGAATTGTTTGTATGCTGACACTAAATTTGTCAGCAAGCTCTTCGTCAGTAATAAAGGGATTATTTTCAATTGTTTCTGTTAATTGTAATTGACGGTCCTTTTTGCTTCGTCTCATATATGTTGTCACCATCCGAGTATTATGACTAGGTACTAATAGCAGTATATACATTTTAAAAAAAGATTGCAAGATTTATTTAAAAACTCGCAATCTATCAGAAAAGCCGTCACCGGTCCTTTTTTATCATGTATACTCTACTCAGATTCACCTCGATAAAAAAGGAGACATGCGGGAGGACTATGATGAATCACACAAGAAGCCCGGTTTTGGTTTCTTGGAGGGAGGCAGCTTAGGACCGAGCATGGCAGGTGTAAGGCTAGACAAGTAGAAAAGCGGAAGCGGCCTGTTCAGCCTCGACCAGCATAAGACGAGCCGGCTGGTAGGTTGCTTTTTACCTTCCGGACGGATTGGCTTATGACCTCGAGAGGCTGGCCGCTATAGCTAGACAATTAGAAAAGCCGTCACCGGTCCTTTTTGGTGAGGTACGTACCCAATAATCAGCACTACTCACGAATGATTGCCTTTCTTAGATATGTTGCTAATCAAAAAGGAGCCATGCGGGAGGACTAAGATGAATCCCCCAAGAAACCCGCTTTTGGTTTCTTGGGGGAGGCAGCTTAGGACCGAGCATGGCAGGTGTAAGGCTAGACAGTCATCTAAGTTCAAAATCTATTAGGCGTCTGTTGATTTCCGCTGCGGATGGACGCTTTCGCGCTGAGGCCTGCGCCAATCCTCCTCGCCGCTCATCACTCCTGTGTTGCATCGAACTGCATGCTTCATCTGAGCAGGAGTTGCTAGTCTACGCCTCCATCAACAAATAAAATTCACTTTTTAAACAAAAGCCAGGTAGGAACCTGCTAATTAATCAAACTTCATCTCCGCAAATACGCCTTGTGAGCGCAAATAAGTTCGTAAACCTTCAAACATTTCCTCTTCCCAAAACTGTTCGCTATTGACTAACTGAGAAGCATCGTCTCTGGCCACTTCCAGAATACGATAGTCGTGAATAAGATCAGCCACTTTAAATTCCGGCAGACCGCTTTGCTTTTTGCCGAAGAAATCGCCGGGTCCTCTAAGCTCCAAATCTTTCTCAGACAAAACAAATCCATCATTCGTTTCCGTCATAATCCGCATTCGTTCCTTGCCGTTTTCCGATTTGGCATCGCTCACTAAAACACAATATGATTGTTCACTGCCTCGTCCAACCCTTCCACGCAATTGATGCAGCTGCGACAAGCCGAAGCGCTCTGCATCGTATACGAGCATGAATGTCGCGTTCGGCACATTCACCCCTACTTCTACAACTGTAGTTGAAACCAATATTTGCACTTTATTTTCGCTGAAAGCTTTCATGACTTCATCTTTTTCTGCTGGAAGCAACTTTCCGTGCATGAGCCCAACCTTGAACCGATCACCGTAATAATGGCAAAGCATGTCATGAACCTCAATCGCATTTTGCAAGTCAAGCTTTTCCGATTCTTCTATAAGCGGGCAAATAACGTAAGCTTGTCTGCCTTTAACGAGTTCTTTGTTCATAAAACCTAAAACGCGCTCAAGCATATTATGCTTTGCCCAATATGTTTCAATCGGTTTACGTCCAGCTGGCATTTCGTCAATAATTGATACATCCATCTCGCCAAAAACAGTAATTGCGAGCGTACGCGGTATCGGAGTCGCTGTCATGAACAGCACATCCGGATTTTCACCTTTTTCACGCAGAATCTTCCTTTGCTCTACACCGAAACGATGCTGCTCATCTGTTATGACCAACCCTAGTGAACGGAATGATACTTCATCGCCAATTAAAGCATGCGTACCTATCAATATATCAATATCTCCTGCCTGCAGGTCTGCAAGCAGCTCACGGCGTTTCTTGCCTTTAACCGAGCTCGTAAAAAGTGCTGATCTTACGCCCGTTCCTTCTAGTAAACCAGCAATGGAAGCTGCGTGTTGTTCGGCCAATATTTCCGTCGGAACCATTAACGCTCCTTGATGCCCTGCTAAAACAGATGCCAACAAAGCGATTGTTGCCACAACGGTTTTTCCTGAACCAACATCTCCTTGCAGAAGCCGGTTCATACGATGCGGGGATTTCATATCAGCTATAATTTCATTTACTACCCGATTTTGGGCAGATGTAAGCGGAAATGGCAGACTGCCAATGAAACGTTGCCATTTCGCTTCATCAAATTGTTGCTGCATGCCGGCAGAACCGTGCCGCTCAATTCTTCTCAAACTTTGCATTTTTAATTGAAACAGCAACAACTCTTCATATGCCATCCGTCTTCTCGCCTGCTTTAAATCTTCCGCTCCTTCCGGAAAGTGCATAGCACGCAAAGCATCCTTTTTGCTTAACAACCGATATTTTTTCAACAAATAAGGAGGCAGCACTTCCGGAATTGATTGTGCATATTGAGAAAAAGCAATTGTCATAAACTTTCTCAAGCCTTTTACCGTAACACTGCCCTTCGTTGAGTATACAGGTTCAAAATCTTTTTGTTCCGCACTTTCTCCATCAGAAAACGTTGTAGCGGTAATCGTCTGTCTGTGACGATCCCATTTTCCTGTAATCGATATCGTTTGCTGCAATGCCAATTTACTTTTCAAATACGGCTGATTAAAGAAAATAACTGACACTAAATAGCGTCCTACTAATAATTTGAATGTCAACCTCGATTTCTTTTTGCCGTAATAAACAACTGCCGGAGCACTATGAATGACTCCTTGAACAGTTACTCGCTCATCATGCTCAACTTCCTCCAAATCACGGAGACGGAAATCGTCATATCGGTACGGCAAATATTCCAGTAGATCCAAAACCGTTTCGATTCCCATCTCTAAAAGAGCTTCTGTCGTTTCTGGCCCTATCCCTTTAATATCTGAAACCGGATTATATACGTTCATTATTTCCCCTCTTTTTTCGGTGCTCCGAAAATTTTCGCCTCCAAAGCTTTTCCTGTCGGCGTAGCAGCCAGTCCTCCTAACGCCGTTTCTCGCAAGGCTGCCGGCATCGATTGACCGATGCGGAACATTGCTCCAATCACTTCATCGCAAGGAATACGGCTCTTAATGCCGGCCAAAGCCATATCTGCCGCTACCATCGCATTGGCAGCTCCCATTGCATTCCGTTTCACGCACGGTACTTCTACAAGACCTGCAACCGGATCGCAAACAAGGCCTAGCATATTTTTTAGCGTAATTGCCATCGCTTCCGCACATTGGGATGGTGTTCCGCCTGCCATTTCAACAATAGCCGCTGCTGCCATTCCGCTCGCAGAACCTACCTCGGCCTGACAGCCTCCAGCCGCACCGGAAATGCTCGCATTATTAGCGACAACAAATCCAAAAGCACCTGAAGTGAATAAAAAGGCCACCATCTGTTCACGAGTTGGGTTTAATTTTTCCCGAACCGCATAAAGTGTTCCCGGTACAACACCGGCTGATCCTGCTGTCGGTGTCGCGCAAATTGTTCCCATCGCCGCGTTTACTTCATTCGTTGCCACCGATTTACTGACCGCATCAAGCAGCAAATCCCCTGACAATGATTTTCCGGATGCGATATATTCTTGTAGGAGTACAGCATCTCCGCCTGTTAATCCGGAATGAGATTTAACACCTTGCAAGCCACGCTCAATCGCCTTTTCCATTACAACAAGATTTTTGTCCATTTTCGCGATGATTTCTTCTCGGCTTAACTGGAGTACTTTCATTTCCTGTTCAATCATAACTTCTGATATTTTTTTATTTTGACTTTCTGCCAAGTGTACAAGCTCAGCAACATTTCTAAACAATACTTTACCTCCCTAAAACTCAATCGACAATTTTTGTTACACCAAGAATGGCCGGCAATTTTTCAATCTCATCCAAAATTGGATCTTCGATATTTTGGTCGACCTCAATTGTCATTAAAGCTCTTTGTCCCAATTCTTTTCTCGACACTTCCATATGGCCGATGTTAATTTGATGTAGTGCCAATACAGTTGCAACATTCGCAATCGCTCCGAATTGATCAGTATGTTCGACTAATATTGCCGGATGTTGTCCCGACAATCTTAATACAAAACCGTTCAACTCAATGATTTCGATTTTTCCTCCGCCGATAGAAATACCAACCATTTCCAAGTTGCCTATTTCATCGCCCATACGAATTTTTGCCGTATTCGGATGATCAGGCACAGCCTCTTCCTCTATAAAACGGATTTTCATACCGTCAGCCTCAGCAATTTCTATAGAACGAATTATTCTTTCATCATCTGTTTCAAAATCCAATATGCCACCGATAATGGCTACATCTGTTCCATGCCCTTTATACGTTTTCGCAAACGAGCCATACAGATGAATATCTACCCATTTTGGCTGCCTTCTGAATAGACTTCTGGCTACCTTGCCGATTCTTGCTGCACCAGCAGTATGTGAGCTTGAGGGCCCAATCATAACCGGACCGATAATATCAAACACACTTCTATATTTCATATTGTTCCCTCACATTTTGTATATAACTTAAAATTTACACTAACAGTATACTAAAAAAAACGTTACCGGTCCTTTTTATTTTTGATTTTCTCCCCGATATCACTTCAGTGAAAAAAGAGACATACGGGAGGCGAAAAGCGGAAGCGGTCCGCAAGTATGGAACAGCAATTAAGGACGCTACATCCGCATATCTTCGTCGCTGTGACTCCCATCCTGAGAGACTCACTCGAGAAACCCGCCCTTGGTTTCTTGGGTGGGTTGATTTAGGACCTAGCGTGTCAGGTATAAGATTAGACAGCTTTCCAAGCACAACTTTATTTATTTAAGAAAAATCTTTTCTAGATGAAAAATAGGAATAGAAGACATTGTCTTCTATTCCTAACTCATCATATACTATTCGTGTAATATCTACTTTCTATACAGTATCAGCGCCACTGGCGATATGTACTAAAGTAAAAGCTTATTCTACCGCTAAAATGAATGAATAAAGTGGCTGTTTGCCATCATGCAATTCCACTTCAACATCTTCAAACTTTTCTTCGCAGTATTCAACTAATTCATTGACTTCTGACTCATTGACATCTTCACCATAAATGATTGTTAAGATTTCAGAATCGTCATCGATCATTTCGTCCAGCAATTCTTTTGTAGCTTCAAGCTTATCTTTGCTTGTATTTAAAATTTTGCCTTCCGCAATTCCCATAAAATCTCCATTTTCGATTTCTAAGCCATCGATGTTTGTGTCACGCACTGCGAATGTAATTTGGCCAGTTTTTACTGTAGACAATGATTCAGTCATCGCAGATTCATTGTCTTCCGGCGATAATGAAGGATTGAATGCCAATAATGAAGCCATTCCTTGCGGTACAGTTTTTGACGGGATGACAATTACATTCTCGTCCACTAAATCAACAGACTGCTGAGCAGCCATGATGATGTTTTTATTGTTAGGCAAAATAATAACATTTTTCGCATTTACTTCTTTGATTGCTTTAACAATATCCTCTGTGCTCGGATTCATTGTTTGGCCGCCTTCGATTACTGCTTTAGCGCCGATACTTCTGAACAAATCAGCAACACCTGAACCCATTGCAACTGTTACGATTCCATACTCCTCTTTCTTTTTAGAAGGAGCTGGAGTTGAAGATACAGAAGGCGCATCATTCGAAACAAGGCTAGAATGTTGCTCTCTCATGTTATCGACTTTGATTTTAATTAAAGTACCGAATTTTTGACCATAGTTCAGCACTTCACCGGGCTGTTCTGTATGCACGTGAACTTTCACTACTTCATCATCAGAGATGACTAATAATGAATCACCCAATTCGCTTAAATGATTACGGAATGCATCTTCATTGTATGGCTCCATGCCATCTTTGAAGCGCACCATAATTTCTGTACAGAAACCGAACGTAATGTCTTCGCTGCTGATATGATCAGCAACATTCATGTGATGTTCTGCGCTGACAAGTTGATCCATTGAAGGAGCAGTGGCGCTTAGGCTCACTTTTTCACCTTTAAGTTGCGCTAAAAATCCTTCATAAACGAAAACAAGACCTTGTCCGCCGCTATCTACTACGCCTACTTCTTTAAGTACAGGCAATAGATCAGGAGTACGTTGCAGGGACGCGTTCGCTTCTTTTACGATGTCTTCCATAACAGCAACGATATCCGTATTAACTTCAGCAGAGGCGACTGCCGCTTTCGCTGCATCTTTAGCAACCGTAAGTATTGTTCCTTCTACAGGCTTCATAACCGCTTTATATGCTGTTTCCACACCTGCTGAGAATGCTTCAGCGAATTCTACACTATTAATACTTGCTTTTGATTCGATTTTTTTAGAGAAACCACGGAAAAGCTGTGAAAGAATTACTCCAGAGTTTCCGCGAGCTCCCATAAGCAAGCCTTTTGATAAAGCTTGACCCACTTTACCGATGTGCTCATTAATATGAGTTTCTACCTCTTTAGCACCAGAAGTCATTGATAGGTTCATGTTTGTTCCAGTATCTCCATCTGGCACAGGAAAAACGTTCAAAGCATCTACCAATTTGGCATTAACGGATAATTGGTTCGCACCCATTAGTACCATTTCAGCAAAACGTTTTCCTTCTAAATTTGTTATTGACACAAATGTTTCCTCCTTACTAAGGGTTCGTCACGCGAACTCCCTGTACATAAATATTGACGGAATCAACTGCTAAACCGACCGTTTTGTCCAGGGTATATTTCACTTTCGACTGAACATTATGAGCAACTTCAGAGATTTTCGTGCCGTAGCTAACAATAATGTACATATCAATATTGATGGCCTCTTCTTCTTGACGCACAATAACACCTTTAGTGAAGTTTTCTTTTCTTAAGATCTCGGTAATTCCGTCTTTCAGTTGTTTTTTGCTTGCCATACCGACAATGCCGTAGCAGTCTACTGCAGCGCCGCCGGCGATTGTAGCAATAACATCATTGGATATATCAATTTGTCCGTATTTTGTGTTGATTTCAATGGACATTTGTTTTTCCCCCTTTTGGAAAAATACATTTTGACTACAAACATTTTACTATAACAATAAAGAAAATGCACTACAAACCGCTAAAAATAGCCATTCATAAAGGATTTTCTTCCGATTTCGGAATTGCTGATGTGTTCAATTGTGTATTAAAATCACAGATTACACCTGAAAAAGAGCACGTTTGCAGCTACAATATTCTTAACTAATATACCCTATAATTAATTTTTTTCAAATAGTAATCATAATAAAAGCGCTGAATTAAATCAGCGCTTTTGCTCTTTTTACAGAGCAATATTACCCGATTTTTTATTTTCTCTTTATTCGGGACGATTAAGCTCAAAGTTATCGATTTTTAGTTGAATTGCAGGTTCAAATTGCTTCAGCATGCTTCTCCCTAACTAAAACGATACACATAAGAAAATGCTATAAGAAGGATTAAAGCCCCTAAATTATAAAGTAAAAACTTCTAAAAGTTTTTCTCCATTTTTTATATCAAATCCTATGTCAAGGTTTTTTTCTTGAAAGGTTGAAGATATACTATTGCATTTCGAAAATATGTATGATACATTATTTAAGTATTTGATTACTTGACTTAAGAATTATTGAAACTTAAGCTCGTTGTAGTTAGGAGGGAATTTATATATGGCACGCAAATGTGTAATCACGGGAAGAAGAACTCGTTCTGGTAACTCTCGTTCTCACGCTATGAACGCTAACAAACGTACTTGGGGTGCAAACCTTCAAAAAGTTCGTATTTTAGTAGATGGTAAACCAAAACGCGTATATGTTTCTGCTAGAGCATTAAAATCTGGTAAAGTTGAACGCGTTTAATCTTACTTAATTTTAACTTAAAAAACAGCACTCTTGTTATAAGAGTGCTGTTTTGCATTTTAGGATATGTTTCTATTGTTACCCTTTTTTAAATGCTCCCAGCATAGCCCGAACCAACCCGCCAAGAAATCTTGGAAGTTTAATCGTATAAAACTTCATAATTTCCCTCCTCACCTGCTAACAGCTTATTCACTATACATCAAACATTGCCTATGAATTTCGTCTCTTATCGCGGTTAATGACAATGTACCTTCATTCAAAATGGAATTTATTAATCCATACTTCTTACCATTAATAATATGCCGTCAGTAAATGAAAAATGACCGCTCTCCAAAATAAGTTCATTGCTTACGCATAATGTATCTCCTAAACGGAGTTCTTTATTAATAAGAGGATATTTAAAACCATGCAGCGTCAAATCACTCACAATTGGCGTCATGGAGAAAAAAGACACATATTTGAAGCGGTCCAGTCGGGCAATTGTATAATCTCCCGGCAAAAATGCTGTCAGCAAATTGCTCTCATCTTCAATTTGCACCGTTGTTTGACTTCTTAATAACTTGTCTTGCAATAACAACTGCACACCAGCCAATGTATGGTCCATCCGCCCGCCTGTATTTCCGAAAATCCGAATTATTTCAGGCTCTTGTTTCAGTGCCCATTCTAATGCCAAACCAAGATCAGTATCATCCTTTTCTGAAGGATACTCAAACTTTTCGACATTTTGGATGAACTTTAAGTACTTCGCATCAATGGAATCAAAATCACCAAAAACAATATTCGGCATAATGCCTTGTTCAAGGAGCGTACCGATGCCCTTATCGACCCCAACCCAAATCTCTCGTTTATGAAGGGTTGATACATCGGGAACGTGTTCCCGCGGTCCTCCTGCCATTATGTATATGTCTTTCATCTTGTTAACCCTACCTTTCTATATATGAAGCCAAAAAGGCCCCTAAAAAGCCGATAACGGCTTATTAGGGGCCCTTTGCTGTCTAACCTTACACCTGCCATGCTCAGAGGCCTACAGGATGTAGGTCATATCGGCGAAGAAATGCGGACGTGGCGCATTTAGCCTATGCTCCCATCTCCCCTCCTGCCTCGCCCAAGAAACCAAAACCGGGTTTCTAGAGCAGGGCTCTCACGAGAGAGTCATCGTGACGAAGATATGCGGACTAGCGTCCTTAGTCGCTGTTCCTACTTAGAATTTGTCTGGCTGCAGCGGCCCAGCCAGTTTTCAACTTAGAAATGCTTCCTCGAATATTTTGTAAAATTCATGACTGACAAGTGATGAATTTTACAGCTCTATGGTCTAAGCCAAATCACTTCAGAAATTTTACAATTTCCTACGTGATTCGTCTTATGCAGGTCGGAGGCTCTCTGGACGATAGTCACAGCGACGAAGATATGCGGACGTAGCGCTCTTAGTCGCTGTTCCATACTTGCGGGCCGCTTTCGCTTTTCGCCTCCCGCATGGCTTCTTTTTCATTGAAGTAGTTTCGAGGAGTTAAATCAAAAATGAAAAAGAGCCGGTAACGATTTTTCTTATGTTTTTAGCCTCGAATTGCAGCAATTGCCGCTTTCCGATCAGATTTATTATAAATAGCCGATCCTGCCACTAAAACATTCGCTCCTGCTTCAATACATAACTTCGCCGTTTCTTCATTCACGCCACCATCAATTTCAATTTCAAGCGCCGGATTGAACTCATCTGCCATCTCCTTCACTTCGCGAATTTTTGGAAGCACTTCATGAATGAAGGATTGTCCGCCGAATCCCGGATTGACGCTCATCAACAACACCATGTCGACATGTTTAATGATATGTTGAATGGTATAGACCGGTGTTGCAGGATTTAACACAACCCCCGCTTTAACCCCCAAAGATTTAATTAGACCGATAGTTCGGTGGAGATGCTTACACGCTTCCACATGCACCGTAATGTAATCTGCGCCTGCTCTGGCAAATTCCTCAATATATTGATCAGGATTTTCAATCATTAAATGCACATCTAGAGGTAGCTTAGTCACAGGACGAATCGCTTCAACAATTAAGGGACCGATTGTAATGTTCGGAACAAAGTGACCATCCATTACATCCACATGAATATAATCAGCACCGCCGCGTTCCACATCTTTAATTTCTTCCCCTAGTTTCGCAAAATCTGCTGATAAAATCGAAGGAGCAATTTTAATCATAGTTTAATACCTCGGCTTTCTGTCTCTAATTTCAGCTAAAAATTCCAAATAATGATCATATCTGTATTGCTTAATTTCTCCGCTCTCTACCGCCTCTTTAACGGCACATTTCGGCTCTTTATCATGCAAACAGCCCCGGAATTTGCATTCTTGGCTTTTCTCGCGCATTTCCGGGAAACAATCGGATAATTCCCCTTCATCAATTGTAAAATCAAGGGAAGAGAATCCCGGAGTGTCTGCAACCAACCCTTCTCCAATTGGAATCAGTTCGACATGACGCGTCGTATGCTTCCCACGACCTAAATGTGAGGAAATATCGTTTGTTTTCAATTGCAGTTCCGGATCTAACGCATTCAGCAAGGAAGACTTTCCAACACCGGATTGACCGGCAAATACGCTGACGGATTCCCCGATAAACGGCTTTAACTCTTGCATTCCTTCTGCTGTAACAGAAGATGTCGTCAAAACATCGTATCCTGCTTTTTCATAGTCTTCTTTGTATTGCATAATTACCTGCTGTTCGCTTTCTGAAAGCAAATCAAATTTGCTTATGACAATAATCGCCTGGATGTAGTTGGCTTCAATCAGCACTAAAAATCTGTCTAGCAGCAAGGTACTGAAGGCCGGTTCAACCGCCGAGAAAACGAGAATCGCTTGGTCAACATTGCTGATTGGCGGGCGGACGAGCTCATTTTTACGCTCTTTTATTTCTAAAATATAGCCCTCTTGCTCGTTTTCATATTGGTAAACAACGTCATCTCCGACAAGAGGCGTAATTTTCCGTTTTCGGAAAACTCCTCTGCCACGGCATTGAATTGTTTTATCACCGTCTTTAACATAATAAAACCCGGCCAACGCTTTAATAATTTTACCTTCAGGCATAGCTTCACTCCTAATATTAATTCCCCGTTGAATATTGTATCGTTTGCTCACTTATTTGACTATCGTCTCTCGTAACTTTGTATCTGGCAACCGAGTCCGGAGCAATTTGTACCGTGTATTGCTTTGTTGTCGTTTCTGTTATTGAAAAAGTATCTGCAGGCACCGTTATATCTCTTGTCATATCTTCAATATATATAATGACTTGCTGCGGCTCTCCTTCAACTTCCGGCGCATATGGAATCGTTATTTCTATCGTTTGCTGCTTAGGAGGCAGTTCTTCTTTCCCTTTAGAAATAACCACTTTTACAGTGCTCCCTTTATTCAACTTTGCACCAGCAGCGGGATCTTGTTTTATAACTAAACCTTCATTAACTGTATCTGAATACACTCTATCGGAAACCGTAATATTAAATCCAGTTTTAGAGGCATATCCTTTTAAAGCAGCTTCATTATAGTTGCTCAAATCATCCAGCTCAATCTTCTGCGATCCTTTGCTCACCGTCAGTTTGACTGTCGTCTTAGAAGGAACAACTGTTAAATTATCCGCCGGCGATTGTTCAATAACATCACCGGAAGGAACGGTATCACTATATTCCTCAGTCACAATAATATTTTCCTCTTCAAATCCGAGATTTCCAAGAAGTCTTGTAACGACATCAATATTTTTTCCGACATAGTTATCCAATTCGACTTCCTTTGGACCCATACTGACCGTCAAATTAACAGCAGTACCTTTTTTAACGCTTCTTCCAGCTTTCGGGCTGGTGCTGATAATATGATTCGCTTCCACTTCATCGTTTTCAACTTCTATTTCGTCTCCTGCCTCAAGTCCTTCTGCCAGCAAAATCTCAATAGCATCTTCAAGAGTTTCTCCTGAGACATCAGGCACTCTTACCTCTGAAGGAGTCAACAGTCTCGGCAAAACAGTCAAAGCCAATACAATAAGTAAACTTAAAGTGACGAGTATAATCAATAATATCTTAGTCAGTTTTTTCTTCGGCTTTTTCTCTTTTTTATTCTTCTTTTTCTTCTTCGCCTTCTCTTTTCCGGACTCAGCCGTATCATTGTCCGCAGTTTGTCTAGGCACACTTTTTATTGCCGTATCGTCTTTTGCGACAATGGTATCATCATAACCAGGGACAACAGTATGCTCGGTTATAATCGGCATCGCCTTTGTTGCATCCATATCTTCCGGAATGACAAATGGCGGTTCATCCAGGCGATTAGGCATAAGAGCTGTACTTAAATCCTCTTTCATTTCATGAACACTGTCATATCTGTGAAAAGGATCCTTTGCGGTTGCCTTCAACACGATATTTTCTACACTTTGAGGAACAGACGGGTTCCATCGTTTTACAGAAGGCGTTGTCGTCTGCAAATGCTTTAAAGCAATCGAAACAGCAGATTCGCCGGAGAAAGGCAACCTCCCTGTCAACAACTCAAACATGACAATTCCCAATGAGTAAACATCGGATTTTTTATTAGCCATTCCGCCTCTGGCTTGTTCAGGAGACAAATAATGAACGGATCCTAATACAGAATTTGTTTGTGTGATCGTCGTCGCACTCAAAGCTGTCGCAATGCCGAAATCGGTAATTTTCACGTTATCATTATCGTCAATCAATATATTTTGTGGTTTAATATCACGATGAATGATTCCATGCTGATGGGCATGTTCGATTGCTGACGTCACTTGCTCCATAATATGTAGCGTTTTTTCGACCGGAATATGGTGATATCTTTGAATGTATTGCTTCAATGTCATTCCTTTTACATATTCCATAACGATATAATAAATATCTTTCTCTTCACCGACATCATATATATTTACAATGTTCGGGTGGTCTAAACTTGTGGCAGCTTGCGCTTCACGATTAAAACGCCGGATTAACTCTTCATCATTAGCAAAATCCAAGCGCAATATTTTGACGGCAACTTCTCTTTCAAGAATCATATCCTCTGCCAAATAGACATTGGCCATTCCGCCTCCGCCAATCATCTCGGCAATTTTGTAACGGCCATTAATACGTTTGCCGATCATCATGACGTTTCCACACCTTCTGCAGCTTGATCATATTGTAGCAAAACAAGCGTAATATTATCTTCCCCGCCGTAGTCGTTCGCCTTACTCACAAGCAAATCTGCCTTCTCCTCAAGCTTCATATCCTGCTCAAGCGCTTCAAGGAGCTCCTGATGGCTGACTTTATTCGTCAAACCATCAGAGCTTAATAGTAAATAATCGCCTTCTTCAAAAACAATTGTCTTGCAATCAAATTGGACATTCGGTTCAGTTCCTAAAGCACGAAGCAAAACGTTTTTTCTTGGATGATGTTCCGCATCTTCACGACTGATTTGACCAGTCCGAACGAGTTCGTTTACAAGCGAATGATCCTCGGTAATTTGTTTAAAGCCGTTTTCATTGTAAAGGTAGCAGCGACTATCACCAATATGAGCAATAGTCGTAAACCTTTCTGTACATATTGCCGCAACAAGTGTTGTACCCATTCCTTGGCATTCGTCATGTGCTTGGGCATGATTAAAAATAGCTGCATTAACTTGATTGATTTGTTCACCTAACCAGCTTTCCGCACTTGCCGGATTAGACATCGCTTCCTGCTCCGCCCATTGCTGCTGCAAATACGTGACAGCCATACTGCTCGCTACATCTCCAGCACGGTGTCCGCCCATACCATCAGCCACAACAACAAGGATTTCTCCTGCTTTATTGAAAAAATATCCGCCATCATCCTCGTTGTGTGACCTCACTTTGCCTCGGTCTGTTTTAAAAACAGCCTTCATTCCAATCACCTCGTCTCTTCTTTTCTCTCTTTCGCACGAAGTTGTCCGCATGCTGCATCGATGTCATGCCCTTGCTCTCTGCGAACCGTAACGTTAACGCCTCTGCTCTTCAATGTTTTTTCAAACAGAGCAATTTGTTCTTTCGGCGTTCTGACATAGTCACGCTCCGGCACATAGTTTACAGGTATTAAATTCACATGGCATTTTAAGCCTTTAATTAAATCAGCCAGTTCAATCGCATGCTCGACTTGATCATTTTCTCCTCCGAACAAC
Source organism: Peribacillus faecalis (assembly GCF_014712675.1). Lineage (GTDB taxonomy): Bacteria > Bacillota > Bacilli > Bacillales > DSM-1321 > Bacillus_AD > Bacillus_AD faecalis. The sequence continues at coordinate 23,527 of NZ_JACXSI010000001.1, forward strand.
CCATATTCAAACGTAATTCGGCGTCCGGTTTTATCCACATAATATCTTACCGCTTCCATCAGTTGTGGCAGCTTGTATGCACGGTTAATTGGCATTAGCTTGCCTCGAAGTTCATTGTTTGGTGCGTGAAGTGAAATCGCGAAATTAATTTGCAGATTTTCATCAGCAAATTGATAAATTTTCGGCACAATTCCACTTGTCGATACAGTAATATGTCTTGCCCCGATATGCAAACCTTTTTCATGGTTGACAATACGAAGGAAGCTCATCATTTCATCATAGTTATCAAACGGCTCGCCAATGCCCATAATTACGATAGAGCTTACACGCTCGTCCATTTCATCTAGAGCTTGCTGTACTTTAACAACTTGAGCAACAATTTCACCCGCTTCCAGATTTCGCTTTAATCCGCCTAATGTAGAAGCACAGAATGTACAGCCGATACGGCAACCGACCTGTGTAGTCACACAAACAGAGTTTCCATAATCATGTTTCATTAATACTGTTTCAATAGAATAGCCATCATGCAGCTCGAATAAAAATTTCATTGTTCCATCAGCTGATGTTTGCTGAATAAGCGTTTTTAATGTTGTTAACGTAAAGTGCGCATCAAGCTTGTCACGAAGCGATTTTGATAAATTCGACATATCTTCAAAGCTTGCAACTCTTTGTTTATATAACCATTGCAAAATTTGATCAGCACGGAACGGCTTTTCTCCATTTTCCTTTAACCATTCCTTCAGCTCATTAGGCTCAAGAGAATAAATTGACGGCTTATGTGTTTCTTCTGTTGCATTCTTTTGTTTCATTTGTTATTCCTCTTTTCTAAAACAGGCGATAAAAAACCCGTCACTTTCAATATCTTGCGGGAAAAGTTGCAAGCAGTTGTTTTCTACTAACGGCTTCACTTTATCAGGCAAGCGGTCCATTAATTTTGAATCTAACTTAAATTGCGGATGCTCGGCCAAAAATGCCTGTACAACCCCATCATTTTCCTCTTTGTCTATTGTACACGTACTATATACTAATGTGCCACCTTGTTTAACTAAAGGTGCTGCTGCGGATAAAATATTTTCTTGAATCGTTGCCAGGCGGCTAACGTCTTCTGCACTTTTAGCATATTTTGCATCCGGCTTTCTTCTTAAAACACCAAGACCTGAACATGGTGCATCGACCAATACTTTATCGAATGATTCCGCGTCGAATTTTTCCTTAACTTTTCTGGCATCGAATGCGTATGTCGTGATGTTATTCAATCCTAGACGCTTTGCTGTCTCGTTAATCAGCTTCACTTTATGCTCATGCAAATCCAGTGCGACTACTTGTCCATCCGTCAACTTCTCTGCGATAGAAGTTGTTTTGCCTCCAGGCGCTGCACATGTGTCAAGCACCGTATCATTACCGTTTGCTCCAAGTGCGTATGAAACCAGCATTGAGCTTTCATCTTGAATCGTAAATAGCCCGGCTGCAAATGCTTTAGAGTGCGCCATATTGCCTTGCAAGCAGATAATGGCTTCCGGAATAACTTCACTCGCTTCGACTGAGTAGCCCTCTTCCTCTAATAACGCGATCACTTGCTCACGACTCGCCTTCGTCGTATTGACCCTTGCTGTCTGCCTTGGAGCCTGCAGGTTTCTTTCACACATTTCCTTTGTTCTCTCAATGCCATATTGATCGCCCCAGCGTTTCACTAGCCACATAGGTGTACTAGTTTCCACACTGACTCTTTCAATCGGATCGGCAATTAGTTCAGTTGAAGGTACACCTTTTCGCTGAACAGAACGAAGAATGCCGTTCACCATGCTGGCAATCCCTTTATGACCGCGCTTTTTGGCGATTTCTACTGCTTCGAACAATACAGCGTGGTCAGGAACCTTATCTAAATATTGCAATTGATAGAGTGATAATCGCAGCAAAACCATTACCCATTCTTCAATTTTCGTACCCTTTTTAATAAACGGTTGCAAATAATAGTCCAATGTCAGTTTCCTTTGAATCGTTCCGTATGTCAGTTCCGTCAACAAACGGCTGTCAGCTGGCGATAACTGATTTTTATTAATAGTCGTGTTCAATAATAGATTGCTGTATGATTGATTTTTCTCAACGGATAAGATTAAATCTAATGCAAGCTCACGAACAGTCTTTTTCATTGCTTTCTTGCTCATGATTCAGCTCCCAGTTTTTCAGCGATTGAAAGTTGTAACCCTGCACCACGCAAGTAATCATAGCTAGACATTTTCTTTTTGCCAGCAGGTTGTAGTTCAGTAATTTTAATGGCTGTATCATTACCTGTTTTTACTATGAATCCGTCTTCTTCACGACTAATAATTTCACCTGGAGCTGCTTCTGCTTGGCTTGCTACTTTCTCAGCCTTCCATACTTTCAAGACCTTATCTTGAAGCGTTGTATAAGCGACAGGCCATGGGTTTAAGCCTCGAACTTTATTGTAAATCTCTTCACCTGGAGCAGACCAGTCAATCTTTTCTTGCTCACGTTTAATATTAGAAGCAAAAGTAGCTTTCGCATCGTCTTGAGGAATGCCCTTCAGTTCACCGGCAATCAGCTTCGGCAATGTTTCCGATAAAAGATCCGAACCAATTGCGCTCAACTTATCATGCAATGTTCCTACATTATCATCCTCAGCAATTTCAACTGCTGCTTGCGTTAAAATATCACCTGCATCCAATTTTTCAGCCATATACATAATTGTAATGCCCGTTTGTTTTTTGCCTTCTAAGATTGCATAATGAATTGGCGCTCCGCCTCTTAGTTCAGGCAACAATGATGCGTGAACGTTAATGCACCCAAGCTTTGGCGCATCAAGCAGCTCCTTCGGCAAAATTTGTCCGAAAGCCGCCGTCACAATTAAATCCGGCTGCAAAGCTAAGATTTGATCCAAATCCTCGCGATTACGGATTTTTTCCGGCTGATAAACCGGAATGTTATGCTTTAATGCCTCTACTTTTACAGGCGGCGGCGTTAAAACGCGCTTTCTTCCAACAGGACGATCCGGCTGTGTCACGACCGCAATTACTTCATAGCCGTCGTTTAAAATCCTTTGCAATACCGGCACTGAGAAATCCGGCGTTCCCATAAATACGATTTTTGTCATTCTTCTTCAAACCCTTCTAATTCTGCTTCATCAATATAACGTGTAACCTTTGTTGTAAATAGAACACCTTCTAAGTGATCAATCTCATGCATAATCGCTCTCGCAAAAAAGTCCTCCGCTTCGACAATATACGTGTTGCCTTTACGGTCTTGCGCTTCTACTTTTACATAGTCTGCTCGCTCCACTTCGCCGTATAACCCCGGAAAGCTTAAGCATCCTTCCACATCCGTTTGAGAACCCTTCATTTGTAAAATTTTCGGGTTGATCATTTCAAGTGTGCCTGTTTCTTCATCTATTTCAACAATAGCGATTCTTTTTGCGACATTGACTTGCGGCGCTGCCAAGCCTACGCCATCATGTTCGATCATTGTATCGTACATATTATCTAACAGCTTTGCCAATTTTTTATCGAACACAGTCACAGTTTCACATTTTCTTTCTAAAATATCGTTTGGATATTCTACGATTGGTAATACAGCCAATTCATTTCCTCCTAAAACTTCACTTTACATCATCATTTGCGGGTGCAAATCAACATTGATTTGCAGACCCTTTTGTGCCATTTCCTGGCGATAATGCTCCATAATATTGCGTAGCAATTCATGAAGCTGCGGTTCCCGCTTGTATTTTATCAAACATTGGTAGCGATATCTATTATTGATTCGCGGGATTGGTGACGCAGACGGTCCGAGTATGATTGCTTGCTGCGAAAGACCTTGTCGCAAATAATGAGCAATCCGATCAGCAACGCCAACCGTTTTCATTAAATCTTCATGAGAAATATTAATCATCGCAATATAATAATACGGCGGATAGTGATTTAACCGCCGTATGTGCATTTCATGGGCAAAAAAATCATCGTAATATTGTTTCGCAGCCAAGACTATCGAATAATGTTCCGGCGTGTATGATTGTATAATTACTTCACCGGGCTTCTCATGCCGGCCGGCTCGGCCGCTCACTTGCGTAAGCAATTGAAATGTTTTCTCCGAAGAACGAAAATCAGGCAAATTCAGCATCGTATCGGCAGATAGAACTCCAACTAAAGTGACATTGGCAAAATCAAGGCCTTTAGCAATCATTTGCGTGCCTAACAGTATATCCGCTTTTCGATCCTGAAACTGCTGAAGCAGCTTTTCATGGCTGCCTTTTCGGCTCGTCGTATCGACATCCATCCTGATTATCCTCACATCGGGGATCAGCTTAATTAATTCTTCTTCCACCTTTTGCGTGCCGGTCCCAAAAAAACGAATTGCTTCGCTTCCACATGCCGGACAAACAGAAGGCATTCTCTCCTCATAGCCGCAATAATGACATTTCAGCATTGAATTATATTTATGAAAGGTTAACGAAATATCGCAATTCGGGCAGTTCGTTACCTCACCGCAGCTTCGGCACATAACGAATGAGGAATGACCGCGCTTATTTAACATGAGGATAATTTGCTCATTTTTCTCGATTTTTTCATGTATTTTATCCAATAAAAGCTTAGAAAAAACGGAACGGTTTCCGGAACGGAGCTCTTCGCGCATGTCGACAATTTTGACAGACGGTAGCGGCCGGCTGTTGACTCGGCTTTTTAGCTCCAGCAACTTATAAACGCCTTTTTGCGCTCTTGCAAATGACTCCAATGTCGGTGTCGCGCTACCGAGAATGACCGGACATTGATGATATTCTCCCCGTTTAATCGCCACATCCCTGGTATGGTAACGCGGCGTTTCTTCTTGCTTATACGTCGCTTCATGCTCTTCATCAATAATAATAAGACCAAGCTTTTGGAACGGTGCAAAGATTGCCGAACGGGCTCCGACTACGACTTGCACTTCTTTCCGAAAAATTTTGCGCCATTCATCATATTTTTCTCCTACTGACAGACCGCTGTGCAGCACAGCGACGCGGTCGCCGAATCGTCCTTTGAATCGCTCGACCATTTGCGGCGTTAAAGAAATTTCAGGAACCAACATAATCGCTTCCTGCCCTTTCTTTAAAACTTCATCAATGCTTTGCAAATAAACCTCTGTCTTTCCACTGCCGGTAACACCTTTAAGCAAAAATACTTCATGGCGATCCTCATCAATACTTCCCTTTACGATATCGAACACTTGCTTCTGTTCTTCAGTCAGCGGCAAATGATTGCTTTTCTCAAAAATTCTCTCTTTAAAAGGGTCGCGATAAACTTCCGTTTGGATGATTTGAACAACACCTTTTTCAGCTAGGGCTTTAATGACGCCATCACCGCAGTTCGTCCTTTCGGCTAACTGTTGAAATCGAATTGTTTCCGGATGCTCGATAAAATAATCAATTAGATAGCGCTGTTTTTTCGCGGTAGGGCTGATTGTCTCTTTAAATGCGCGAAGCTCTTCTCCCGATAATAGCACTTCTACACTTCGCTCTGTCTTTCTATTCAGCTTATTTCCCACCTGATAATGAACTTCTAAGTGGCCAGCCTTCAATTCTTTTTGAAAAAGCTTCGCATATTCATGGTTCATCGCTGCGTCAAAATCGACCATTTCTTGATGAAGAAAATACTTTTGAACATGCTCATCAAGACTATTCATCGGACCTGTCAGACGCAAAAACTTCTTATACTTCGCCTTCAAGGCAGCAGGCAACAGCGCCTGGTAGGCGATTATTTTCAAACATAATGTTTCCTTCGTCAAATAATCGCCCAGCTCAAGCAGTTCTTCTGTTAAAACAGGCTCAAAATCAAGGATAGAATCAATTTTTTTCAACTTGTCTAAGTTGACGTCACTGCTATCCTTCATGGAAACGACAAACCCTTGAACTTTACGCGGACCGAACGGAACCACGACTCTCATGCCGGGCGATATAATGCCGGCCCACTTTTCCGGAACTGCATAATCATATGCATTATCCGTCTGCCTTGTCGGCACATCTACAATTATAGATGCAATATCCATTGCCATCAGTCCTTTACACCAACGTAACAAATTTCCTAACTATTCTCTTCGTTCAGCTAATAGTTTTGCGCTTTCGTTCAATATTTCTTTCGCCACATCATGCTTGCTCAAAATCGGCAATTCAATCTTGCTTCCGTCTCTTTTGAACATTGTGACGATATTCGTATCGCTTCCGAATCCGGCGCCTTTCACTGATACATTGTTAGCGACAATCATATCCACATTTTTCTTCTCAAGCTTTTGTTTCGCATACTCCTCGACATTTTCTGTTTCAGCAGCGAATCCGACTAATACTTGTGAAGTTTTACGTTCACCTAATGTTTTCAAAATATCGATCGTCCGTTCCAATTCAATAACTAAATCGCCATCTTTCTTTTTCATCTTTTGGTCATGAACAAGCTTCGGACGGTAATCGGCAACAGATGCACTTTTCACTACAAGATCTTGTTTATCGAATTGGGCTGCGACTGCTTCATACATATCCTGCGCAGAGCGGACTTTAATAATATTTACATTCGGTGGCGGACTCAGTTGCACTTCACCGGATACTAATGTCACATCAGCGCCCATTTTTGCCGCTTCTTCGGCAATCGCATAGCCCATTTTACCTGTCGAATGATTCGTGATAAAACGGACAGGATCGATTCTTTCTTTCGTCGGACCTGCTGTTACTAACACTTTCTTGCCGCTTAATGGCTTGTCTGCATTCAAGGCAGCATAATAATTCTCCAAGTATTGAATAATATGTTCAGGCTCAGATAATCTGCCTTTTCCTGTATAGCCGCACGCCAAATAGCCTTCTGCCGGCTCAATCATGCTGTACCCGTAATCAAGCAATGTGTTCATGTTTTTCTGGACAGCAGGGTGAGAGTACATATGCACATTCATCGCAGGAGCAATAAATACATCCGCTGTTGTAGCAAGCATAATAGTCGAAATCATATCGTCAGCAATACCGTTTGCGATTTTCCCAATAATATTAGCTGTTGCCGGAGCGACTAATACCAAATCAGCCCAGTCTGCTAAATCGATATGAGCGACGACTTTCGGGTTGTTTTCTTGAAAAGTGCTTGTATATACTTCGTTTCTTGATAATGATTGAAACGTTAATGGTGTTACAAATTCAGTAGCTGATTGGCTCATGACAACCTTTACTTGTGCGCCTGCCTGAGTCAGCTTGCTTGTTAAAGCGGCTGCTTTAAACACGGCAATCCCGCCGGTTACACATAGCAAAATTTTCTTATTGTTTAGCATCTGAAGATTCCTCCATTCTATACTGCTTCTATTATGAATGATGCGCCGTGTTTTTTCATCCATTTGAGAGAGTTTATTGCTGTTTTTTCTTATTAATCTTGATTAGGCGATTATGTTGATTTCCGCTGCTTAGCGGACGCTTTCCGCGGGGCATGCGCCAATCCTCTTCGTCGCTATTCGCTCCTGCGGTGTATCTGCCTGCATGCTTCATCTGAGCAGGAGTCGCCGCCCTCCACTCCAATCAACATCAGCATATACAGCCTGCATGCTTCACTCAACAAATGACATATAATAAAATCTACTCATAAATAATACCTATGTAAGTTGAAAGAGGTTGACCAGAAAGCGTATAGCGCTTCATAGTCAACCTCTTTACTATAACTGCTTATTCGTTTGCGTGCACTGCTTCTTTTTCTACAGGATCAGTTGTATATGTTAAAATACCTGCGTTAATTTCTTCCAATGCTTTACCGACGCTTTTATATGAAACCGGCTTAGCAATTTTTTGGTCGTGGTTAATTTGCATTTTGCGGGCGCGTTTAGCAGCTACCGATACAAGCGAGTATTTTGAATCAATTTTTTCTAATAACGAATCAATAGAAGGATATAACATCTATTATTCAACCTCCAACATTTTCAAATATCTTTTTGCAACATATTCTCGATTGCAGTGTCCTGCAACAACAATGGATTTTATTTTATCACAAGCTGACTCTACTGTGTCATTTTCTACAACATAATCGTATAAATCCATCATTTCTATTTCTTCGCGCGCCGTTTTCAAACGGTTGGCGATGACTTCATCTGATTCCGTGCCGCGTCCGATAATACGGCTTTCAAGCTCAGAAAGACTCGGCGGCGCAAGGAAAATAAATAAAGCTTCCGGGAATTTCTCGCGTACTTGACGAGCCCCCTGCACTTCGATTTCCAAAAATACGTCTTTGCCCTTTGCCAGGGTTTCACGAACGTAATCAACCGGAGTGCCGTAATAATTGCCGACAAACTCCGCATATTCCAACAGCTTCCCTTGTTCAATCAACGCTTCGAATTCTTCTCTTGTTTTAAAGAAATAATCGACGCCATCGACTTCTCCCTCACGCGGTGCGCGTGTAGTCATGCTGATTGAGTATTCAAAGGCTGTATCATGTTGCGAAAACAGCGCTTTTCGTACAGTCCCTTTACCAACACCAGACGGTCCTGATAATACAATAAGTAAACCTTTTTCTTTCATGTACCTTATCCTTCCTCTACACTATCATCTCTGCCATGCAATCTTGAAGCAACCGTCTCAGGTTGAACAGCCGACAAAATAACATGTTCACTGTCTGTTACGATAACAGCTCTTGTTCTCCGGCCGTATGTGGCATCAATCAGCGCCCCTTTGTTCCTTGCTTCTTGAATGATTCTCTTAATAGGAGCAGACTCCGGACTTACGATCGAAATGATTCGATTAGCTGATACAATATTCCCAAAGCCTATATTAATTAACTGAATCGTCATAACCGTCCCCCATTATCGTAATAGTAGTGTGACCTTTGCAGAGATGCTGTAAACAATGATTATTCTATATTTTGAACTTGTTCCTTTATTTTTTCAAGTAAACTTTTCATTTCAACTACTTGCGAAGCAATTTTTGCATCGTTTGCCTTTGAGCCAATCGTATTTACTTCACGATTCATTTCCTGAACAAGAAAATCCAATTTCCGCCCGATTGCCGCATCGCTCTCAATTGTTTCATATACTTGAGACAAATGGCTTTTCAATCGGGTAATTTCTTCATTGATGTCCGCCTTATCGGTAAAAATCGCCACTTCATTCAGCATTCTTGTTTCATCTATGATTCCGGAAGCAAATTCTGTCATTCTCGTCTGCAACCTTTGCTTATATTGCTCAAGCACTAACGGAGCGTATTCTTTTACTTGATCAGCAGCATCGGAAAAATTCTTCAATTGTTCGGCAATATCTTCCTGCAGACGCATTCCTTCTGCCTTTCTCATTGCTAGCAATTGCTCTCCAGCTTGCTTGACTGCTTCCATAACTAGTTCTTCTACTTCACTCGTATTTGTCTGCTCCTCATGAATGTGGAAAATCCCTTCAAGATGAGTGATATTTTGAAGAGCATCGTTGGGATGAAGATTGTACTTATATGTAACCTCGTTTAAATGAGACATATATTGATCAAGCAAAGACCAATCCACTTCCAAACGTTTAGTGAGCAAGCCTTCTCCATCAATGGTGATGAATATTTCCGCTCTTCCTCTTCTTATGTATGTAGCTAGCAATTTCTTAATCTTGTCTTCAAGTACAAGCAACTGGCGGGGCATCCGGACGTAAAACTCCGAAAAACGATGATTGACTGTTTTCACTTCCGCTCTTACTTTAAGCCTTTCGCTTTCACTCGTCCCAAGACCATATCCGGTCATACTGACAATCATTCCAATCACTCACTTCCAATTACCAACCTAAGCAATCTTTAATATATACAAATAAAAAGGCAATAGAGCACACTCTACCACCTTTTACAGTATAACATAAATTATTTAGTTTTTCTTAATAAAAAAGAGCCGGCCAGTAAAAATGTCGGAAGTGCTGCTAATGCAATCACAAGCAGCCAGTCACGCGGGTGAATATAAAGCGTACCGAAGATTTCTTGTAATGGCGGATAATAAATAACAATTAACGCCATAACCAGTGAAATGATCACTGCCCATACCAAATACATATTGCCAAAAGGATTTCTCGAGAATATGCTGATTTCGCTGCGGCAATCAAAAACGTGTATCAATTGTGCCAAAACTAAAGTAATAAAAGCAATGGTTTGTGCATATTCCAAATCATTCGGATTGTTATTCAATGCTGTCATAAACGCTATTAGTGTAACGCCTCCGATTAAGAATCCACGTGAAACAATTTTCCAGCCTAAACCGCGGGCAAAAATACCTTCCTTCGCATTTCGCGGTTTTCGTTTCATGACATTTTCCTCCGGCTGATCCAAGCCGAGTGCCATCGCCGGCAATCCATCAGTTACAAGGTTCACCCAAAGTATTTGGATAGCGGTAAGAGGCAAAGGCAAGCCAAGAATCATCGCGAACAGCATTACCAATATTTCTCCTACATTAGAAGCGAGCAAGTAACGAATGAACTTACGGATATTCTCATATATATTGCGTCCTTCTTTAATGGCTGCTTTAATTGTCGCAAAATTATCATCGAGCAATACAAGTGATGAAGATTCTTTCGCGACATCCGTACCTGCTATACCCATCGCAATGCCGATATCTGCCGACTTGATTGCCGGAGCATCATTGACGCCGTCTCCGGTCATCGCGACAACATGTCCTTTATTTTGGAGCGCCTTGACTATTTTTAATTTATGCTCTGGCGATACACGAGCAAAAACAGCAACATCTTCTACGATGTCCTCAAGCTCTTTCACATCCATCTCATTCAGTTCCCGACCTTCAACAACTAACTCATTGTCAGTAATAATGCCGAGCTGTTTGGCGATAGCAGTCGCAGTTGAAGCATGATCCCCCGTAATCATAATTGTTTTGATACCCGCTTTCTTACACTCTGCTACCGCATCTTTTACTTCCGGGCGAGGCGGATCAATAATCCCTTGCAAGCCGATGAAGGTTAATCCCTTTTCTACTTCGCCTTCTTGAATATGGCTTCCCGGAGGCTGAATGGATTTGAAACCGATCGCAATCGTCCGTAAAGCCTGGGAAGCTAAGTTATTTATAGCAGCTTGAATTTTCTCGTTAAAATTCTTGTTTAATCCTTCGACTTTTTCATCCCATAAAATTGATGAACACTTCCCAATCAGAACATCAGGAGCTCCTTTCGTCACAACAAAATGTTTGTTATGGGCATCTTTCACAATGACACTCATCATCTTGCGGGTTGAATCGAATGGAAATTCCTTTACGATGGTAAACTGTTCTTTCAATTGTTCTTTCGTAATACCTGCTTTAATCGCAGCGATATGCATCGCGCTTTCAGTAGGACTTCCTTCAATAAAAATGTGTTCGTTATTTTTTTTCATTTCAGACGCGTTGCATAGCAGACCGAACGTCAACAGCTGTTTGATTGATTTTGTAACTTTAGCCTTCTCATCGCCTTCTTCAAAAAAATCGCCGTCCCATTCTTTTTCTTTTCGCGTCACTGTCCATGTTTTGCCGCTATCCCAAAGAGCTGTTACCGTCATTTTATTTTGTGTAAGTGTGCCTGTTTTGTCAGAACAAATAACAGTAGCACACCCTAATGTTTCGACTGCCGGCAACTTTCTGACAATCGCTCTTTGTTTAATCATTCGCTGGACGCCGAGCGAAAGCGCGACTGTGACGATAGCCGGCAAACCTTCCGGAATCGCTGCGACTGCTAAAGAAACACCGGCGAGCACCATTGTATAGACATCGTTCCCTTGAATGATTCCTAATCCGATGACAAGAACGGTCAATATTAATGCGGCAAAAATTAAAATTTTTCCTAGTTGCTCTAATTTATGCTGAAGCGGAGTAATCATTTGCCCTGCTGTTTGCAGCATGTTGGCGATTTGCCCCATTTCCGTTTTCATCCCTGTAGCGGTGACAATGCCGACCCCTCTTCCTCTCGTAACCATCGTGCCCATGAAAGCCATATTATGCTCGTCACCGATACTGTTTACGACTTGAAAGTTTGGATCTGTCACTTTATTGATTGCGACAGATTCTCCGGTCAGTGCCGACTCCTCTATTTCCAACGATGCCTCATCAATAATGCGAAGGTCTGCTCCGATTCGATCACCGGTTACAAAACGGATAATATCGCCAACTACCACTTCCTTAGAGGAGATGCGTTCCCACTCGCCATTCCTCAGCGCCTGCACTTGCGGAGTCGACATCTCCTTTAGGGCATCTAAAGATTTTTCCGCCTTCCATTCCTGAACGAATCCCATTATTGCATTCATAACAAGTATGGCAATAATGGCAATCGCATCGACATACTCCCCGAGAAAGCCGGAGACGAGTGTCGCCGCTAATAAAATGAGCATCATGAAGTCTTTAAATTGCGCAAAAAACATGAGCAGAGCAGATTTTTTCTCGGCTTCTTCCAGCTCATTAAGGCCATGTTCCTCAAGCCTTTTTACAACTTCCTCATCGGTTAACCCTTTTGTGATATTCGTTTTTAAGGCAGCTTCCAGCTGGGCTGTGTTCATTTCCCTGTATAACATGTACTCCTTCACTCCCCCAATCGTAAAACAACCGTTAGTTGTCCTTCTTAAACCATGCATATTCAGACAAGCCTTAAAAAATGCTATACTGTTTAAAGAAATACATTTAGTAAAGGAAGTTATATATGTCATTTGATGGACTTTTTACAAAAGCAATGTGCGAGGAGCTTACCTCTGCATTAAGCGGAGGACGGATTAATAAAATTCATCAGCCGTATCCGAATGAAATCATTTTAATTGTGCGCGCAAACGGCAAAAACCAAAAACTGCTGCTGTCTGCACATCCCAGTTACAGCCGTGCCCAATTAACAGAGGAGTCGTATGAAAATCCTCAGGAGCCGCCGATGTTTTGTATGCTGCTTCGCAAACATTTAGAAGGAGCCATCATCGAAAACATTACACAGCATGAGCTTGACCGCATGATTATTTTTGATATAAAAGGTCGTGACGAGCTCGGTGATTTAAGCTATAAAAAATTGATTGTAGAAATTATGGGCCGACACAGCAATATTGTCCTGGTGAACAAAGAGAACAATCTCATTCTCGACAGCATAAAGCATGTCTCTTACGCTGTGAATTCTCATCGAGCTATATTGCCGGGACAAACGTATAAATTCCCGCCGGCTCAACAGAAAATCAATCCTTTAACAGCATCCGATGAAGATGTTTTAAAGGCGCTTGATTTTAATGCTGGGACTTTGGATAAACAACTCGTGTCAGCATTTGCCGGCATATCACCGCTTTTAGCGAAGGAAATGCTATTCGAAAGCAAGCTGCCTACACAAGCGAACGTTCTTGCTGCTTTCAATAAATTGATGATGCCTTTTAAAAACAATCAGTATAATCCAGCAATTATGTTAAAGCAAAATAAAGAGATTTTTTATTGTATACCGCTCGCTTCTGCAGATGAAACAGTAAAAACATTCTCTTCATTAAGCGAAATGCTCGACCGTTTTTACTTCGGAAAAGCGGCACGCGACCGCATAAAGCAACAAGGACAGGACTTAGAACGGTTTATTACAAATGAGAGAGCGAAAAATGAGAAGAAAATTAAGAAACTGAAGGCAACTTTGACGGAAAGCGAAAAAGGTGATCAATTCAAATTGTACGGAGAATTATTGACAGCAAATATTTATCAGTTGCAGATCGGCATGAAAGAAATTGAAGTCATCAACTATTACGATGAAAATGGTACGATGATAACGATACCGCTTGATCCGCAAAAAACGCCCTCTCAAAACGCGCAAAAATACTTCACGAAATACCAAAAAGCAAAAAATGCTGTTGAATTTGTTACCGAGCAAATTCAGCTTGCTTCTGAGGAAGTCGCTTATTTTGAAGGCTTGCTGCAGCAGCTAGACTCTGCCGACCCTCGTGATATAGAAGAAATGCGCGAAGAACTGCAGGAAGGCGGCTATTTAAAACAGCGAAATAAAAAAGGATTCAAAAAATCGAAAGACAAAAAGCCGGTTTTAGATGAGTATGTCTCATCGGACGGCGACACAATCTATGTCGGAAAGAATAATAAACAGAATGAATATTTAACGAATAAATTCAGCCGCCGTGATGATATTTGGCTTCACACGAAAGATATACCAGGATCACACGTTGTCATCCGCAACAGCGAGCCATCAGAGCAAACGCTGCACGAAGCGGCAGTGCTGGCGGCATTCTACAGCAAAGCAAAAAATTCAAGCCGCGTACCGGTTGACTACACAATGATTCGTCATGTGAAAAAGCCAAGCGGTTCAAAACCCGGTTTTGTCATCTACGACAACCAAACAACTCTTTACGTCACGCCGGATGCTGACGAAGTATTGCGAATGAAAAAATAAAGAAAAAACCGGCACCGATCCTTTTTTAATTGATAATATCTTTTCTTCTAACAAAGCCCCCTATCTTCAAGGGCTTTGTTCAGACCGTTGAGAAAATCCTTTCTCAACGGTTTTTATTTTGCCCTCTTTGTTTGCGTGGAATATAAGTATACAAATCGGTAACTTATAACTGGTTCAAGCGGGTGGGACGAATTATTTTCAAAAGCGGCAGAAAAAAATTAAAAAGCGGCAGAATTGCCGAGAAGTTGGACGAATTATTCAGAGAAGTGGATGAATTAATCAGAAATTCGGAAGAATTCCTCGAAAAAGCGGATGAATTAAGCCTGTAAACAAATTGGACGAAGAGCCAGGACTACTGGTTTTGTGCTGAATTTAGGCATGAGAAGGAGGCTTTTATAAATTTACACTCAATAACATTCTACCTATTCGATATCGTTACCGCTATAATAGAAATAAATGCTATCGGATGGGGAGTGCTGAGATGGAGATTGCTCAAATATACGGAAACTTGCCGATTATAGAAACAGAACGACTGCTTTTGCGGAAAATTACCTTTGATGATGCCAATGATTTATTTGAATACACATCCGATCAAATGGTCAGTGAATTTGTTACATGGGATCACCACGAAACAATTCTCGATACAAAAGGCTTTATCCACTTTGTAAATCAGCAATACGCCCTAAAGAAAGTGGCTCCATGGGGTATTGAATACAAAGAGAATAATAAAATGATCGGCACAATAGACTTTGTTTCATGGCAGCCAAAGCATCATAATGCAGAAATAGGATATGCCGTTGCCCAACCTTATTGGGGTCAAGGCATTACGACAGAAGCGGCAAAAGCACTCATCAATTTCGGATTTACAAAAATGGATTTAGTGCGCATCCAAGCACGCTGCATGATTGGAAATATCGGTTCGCAAAGAGTAATGGAGAAATGCGGTATGACATTCGAAGGCATTATCCGCAAGGGGATTTTTGCTAAAGGAAAACATCACGATTTAAAGCTTTACTCGATATTGCGAGAGGAATTTGAATTACATACTCAAGGATAAAGAAAACTTATATTCTTTCTTATAGTTTAAAAAATACCTCCAGCAATGTTTTCTGCTGGAGGTATTCCTAAATGAAAAAGGAACGGTGACGGTTTTTCTCGATGTCTAACCTTACACCTGCCATTCTCGGTCCTAAGCTGCCTCCCCCGAGAAACCAAAGGCGGGTTTCCCGTGTGATTCATCTTAGTCCTCCCGCATAGCTCCTTTTTCATTGAAGAAAAATCAAGGAGTCAAATCAAAAATGAAAAAGGACCGGTGACGGTTTTTCTATTCCATCCACGATAAATCTTCTGGATTTTCGCGCCATTTTGTCAGCTTTTCAACATCTTCAGCTGTAATATAGCCTTGCTCTTTCGCTACTTCTACCAATGTAGAATAATTGCTCAATGAGTGGTTTGTAATCCCTTCTGCGTCAAGCTGCACTTTCCCTTTAGTCAATTCATAAGTGAAAATTGAAACGACACCAAGCACTTCACACCCTGCCTCGCGCAATGCCTGCACAGCTGTAATAACGCTTCCTCCTGTAGAAACTAAGTCTTCTACTACTACAACCTTTTGTCCTGGTGAAGCTATTCCTTCGATTTGGTTACCTTTACCGTGGCCTTTTGCTTTTGAGCGGATGTAGCACATCGGTAAATCCATTTCATCACTTACCCAAGCAGCATGAGGAATGCCCGCTGTCGCAGTACCTGCTATCAGCTCTACTTCCGGGTAATATTCGCGTATTAATTGAACTAAACCTTTCGCAATATCCTTGCGTACGGACGGATACGATAATGTTAGGCGATTATCGCAATAAATTGGAGATTTCATGCCTGAAGACCAAGTGAACGGATCATTTGGTTGTAAAAATACAGCTTTAATATCAAGTAATTGTTGTGCGATTTGTGCATTCATTAGTTTGTGCCCTCCCAAGCTTTTTTTACTAGTCTGTATGCCTCTACAGGTGAAGTTGCCTTAGTAATGGAACGTCCGACTACGATGCTGTTCGTTCCTAGCAATCTTGCTTTTTCCGGTGTAGCGATGCGTTTTTGATCGTGCGTATCATCATCTGCCATACGAATTCCCGGTGTGACTGTCAAGAAATCGTTGCCTAATTTTCCGTGGATTGCTTCCACTTCATGTGTCGAGCATACAACACCGTCTAAACCTGCTTCACTTGCTAATGTCGCGTATGATAAAACCGACTGTTCGAGTGTAAGAGGTATACGTTGATCATGCTGCATATCTTCTTCTGTTGTGCTTGTCAGCTGCGTGACCGCAATAATCGCTGGACGTTGTTTTCCTTCTTGCGTCCCCTCTTGCAACCCTGCAAGTGCCGCTTCCATCATCCATTTTCCTCCGGCTGCATGAACATTGACTAAATCCACATCGAGCTTTGCAAGCACCTTCATCGCTTGTTTAACTGTATTAGGGATGTCATGAAGCTTCAAGTCTAGAAAAATTTGATGACCGCGCTTCTTGATTTCTGTTATAATGCTTGGTCCCGCGCTATAAAACAGTTCCATTCCGACTTTAACAAACAGCTTCTCTTCCTGGAATTGATCCAAAAAAGCAGTCACTTCTTCTAAACTATTGAAATCTAAAGCGATAATTAACGCTTTCTCCATCACTTCCAGCTCCTTCCGATGCATTCATTAATATGTTCAAATCCAAGCTCATCCAATAAAGAAGGCAATCTATCAATTATATTTGGGCATACAAACGGATCGACAAAGTTTGCTGTGCCGACTGCTACTGCGCTCGCTCCCGCATAGAAAAATTCGATAACATCCTCAGCGTTAGTGATACCGCCCATACCGATAATCGGGATGTTAACTTGCTGGCTAACTTCGTGTATCATGCGGATAGCGACCGGTTTAATTGCAGGGCCAGAAAGACCACCTGTTTTATTAGCGATAACCGGCTTAGCCGTTTTCAAATCAAGACGCATACCTAGCAATGTATTAATCATCGTTAAACCGTCTGCTCCACCGTCTTCAACCGCTTTAGCCATTTCAACAATATTCGTTACGTTTGGTGATAACTTTACATACACAGGCACACTTGAAACAGCCTTCACTTTTTTCGTCAGACGTTTCGCCGTTTCAGGATCGGTTCCGAAAGCGATCCCTCCCTCTTTCACGTTCGGACAAGAAATGTTTAGCTCAAGTGCCGCTACATTCGGTGCTTTTGAGATTGTTTTCGCTACTTCTACATAGTCATCTTCTTGTGAGCCAGCGACGTTAGCAATAATCGGTAAATCAAATTGCTCAAGCCATTTCAATTCATTATTCATCACATGATCAAGACCTGGATTTTGTAGCCCAATCGCATTTAGCATACCGGCATGCGTTTCAGCTACTCTCGGTGTCGGATTGCCAAATCGTGGTTCTACAGTCGTTGCCTTAATCATGATCGAACCAAGTTTATTTAAATCGTAAAGCTGACTGAATTCCTTACCAAAGCCGAAACATCCTGATGCTGGCATAATCGGATTTTTTAGTGATAAGCCTGGAAGCTCAATATGTAATTTACTCATAGTACCACCTCACCTGATCGGAATACCGGTCCATCGCTGCACACTTTTTTATAACCTGTACCTTCTGTTGACGTTTTGCATACGCAAGCGAAACATGCTCCGATTCCGCAAGCCATTCTTTCTTCCAATGACAGAAACAGTTTTTTATCGCTATAGTTTTGTTCTAACGCTCTTAGCATCGGAGTCGGTCCGCATGAATACAAGACATTGAAATTGATATTTTTATCAGTGATCACATCAGTTACAAAACCTTTCGTGCCTAACGAACCGTCTACTGTTGCGATGTATGTTTCTCCAAGACTCGCGAATTTTTCTTCATAAAAAACTACATCTTTTGTCTGGAAGCCCAGCACATGAACAACCTTTACACCATTCGCTGTCAAACGCTGCGAAAGTTCGTATAATGGCGGAACTCCAATGCCGCCGCCAACTAAAAGTGCCGTTTTACCCGATGCCGCCTCTTCTACAGGAAAACCGTTACCAAGCGGTCCAAGCACATCGATTTGTTCTCCTGCTTTTTTCTCAGAAATCAGCTTTGTACCACGGCCTTCCGCTCGATAAATCATTGTGAACTGCTTTTCTTCCTGATTGATGTCACAAATGCTAATTGGTCTTCTTAAAAGCGGTTCAAAGCTGTTCGATGCTTTCAGATGTACAAATTGCCCCGGCTGTTTCATTTCTGAAACGAGCTCACCCTTAAGGGTAAGCTCGAAAATGGAATGTGCAATTTCTTGTTGTTTTACGACTGTCATCTTTTCGTTTTTAATCATACGATTGCACCTTCCTTGTTTAGTTGATTCATAGGTTCTGCTGAGAATGACATTGCTTCGAATACTCGTAAAATTGCTTCTGCTGTATCCAGTGAAGTTAAGCAAGCTACACCGTTCTCAACTGATTCACGACGGATTCTGAAGCCATCGCGCTCCGGCTGTTTGCCTTTCGTCAATGTGTTGATGACAAACTGTGCCTCGCCATTTCGAATGACATCAAGCAATGTCGGTTCTTGTGCGCCAATTTTGTTCACAACTCTAACCGGAATGCCCGCTTTTTGCAGCAAATCTGCTGTTCCACTTGTCGCAAGCAATTTGTAGCCGATACTGTTGAAGCGTCTTGCCAGTTGTAACGCCTCTTCTTTATCTTTATCGGCAATTGTCAGAAGCACTGTTCCGTGCTCTTGCATTTGAATACCTGAAGCAACAAGACCTTTATATAACGCTTTTTCAAGAGTCATATCTTTACCCATGACTTCACCAGTCGACTTCATTTCAGGCCCTAGTGTAATGTCAACACGGCGCAGCTTCGCGAATGAGAACACCGGCACTTTTACATATACGCCTGGCTGTTCTTTTACTAAACCAGTTGTATAGCCTTGGCTTTCCAAGCTTTGACCTAAAATTACTTTTGTTGCGACATTCGCCATCGGCACATTCGTAATTTTGCTTAAGAATGGTACTGTACGGCTTGAACGAGGGTTAACCTCAATGACATATAATTCACCGTTTGAGACTACATATTGAATGTTGACAAGACCGATTGTATTTAAACCTTTAGCCAATGCCACCGTATAGTCTACAATTTTCCGCTTGATATCTTCTGTAATATTTTGTGGCGGGTATACAGCGATACTGTCACCGCTATGGACACCGGCACGTTCGATATGCTCCATGATTCCCGGAATCACAACATCTTTGCCGTCGGAAATTGCATCGACTTCAATTTCTTTACCTGTTAAATAGCGATCGATCAATACCGGATGCTCTGGATTGATTTTCACGGCATTTTCCATATAATGAAGCAGTTCTTCCTGTTTGTAGACGATCTCCATCGCACGGCCGCCTAGTACATAAGATGGGCGCACAAGTACCGGATAACCGATATCGTCTGCAATTTTCACCGCTTGGTCAACAGATGTCGCTGTTTTCCCTTTAGGTTGAGGAATGCCAAGAGTCGTTAAAGCCTGCTCAAATTTATCACGATTTTCCGCTGTATCTAATGCTTCAAGTGATGTCCCTAAAATTTTCACGCCTCGCTCTACAAGCGCAGCTGCCAAGTTGATTGCTGTTTGTCCACCGAACTGTACGACAACCCCTTCCGGTTTCTCAAGATCAATGATATGCATAACATCTTCAATTGTCAGCGGCTCGAAGTATAACTTATCGCTGATGCTGAAGTCCGTCGATACTGTTTCAGGGTTATTATTAATAATGATTGCTTCATAGCCTGCTTCCTTTATCGCCCATACAGAGTGAACTGTCGCATAATCGAACTCTACCCCTTGACCAATACGAATCGGACCAGATCCTAACACGATAACGCTTTTGCGTTCAGTTACGATGCTCTCATTCTCTTCTTCATATGTTCCGTAGAAGTAAGGTGTTTCTGATTCAAACTCCGCGGCACATGTATCAACCATTTTATATACTGGTACGATTTGTTGTTCTTTTCTCCAGTTGTAAACTTCGATCTCTTTCGCGTTCCATAGCTTTGCTAATGTTTTATCAGAGAAACCATATTTCTTCGCTTTTTCTGCTACTTCCGGATTGAATGGGTTTTCAGCAATCTCTTTTTCCAGAACTACGATATTCTCGAATTTCTTCAGGAAGAATAAATCGATTTGGCTCCATTCATGAATCGTTTCAATCGTCACGCCGCGTCTTAATGCTTCGCCGATGTAGAATAAGCGCTCATCTCCAGCTTTTCGAATACGTTTTTCAATTAAAGCATCATCAATGCCGTTCATGTCATTCAAGCCTAAGTGATAAATGCCCGATTCTAGTGAGCGGACCGCTTTCAGCAATGACTCTTCCAATGAACGTCCGATTGCCATTACTTCGCCTGTTGCTTTCATTTGCGTACCCAAGTGACGGTTAGCAGATTCGAACTTGTCAAATGGCCATCTAGGAATCTTAGAAACGACATAATCAAGCGCTGGCTCGAAACTTGCATATGTTTTGCCCGTAACAGGGTTCATCATTTCATCCAGTGTCAGACCTACAGCGATTTTTGCAGCCAACTTCGCAATCGGGTATCCAGTCGCTTTAGATGCAAGTGCTGAAGAGCGGCTTACACGCGGGTTAACCTCGATGATGTAATAGTTGAAGCTGTGCGGATCAAGTGCCAGCTGTACGTTACAGCCGCCCTCGATTTTCAGAGCGCGAATGATTTTCAATGATGAATTACGCAATAACTGATACTCACGATCGCTTAACGTTTGGCTTGGCGCTACTACGATAGAATCACCCGTATGTACGCCGACTGGGTCGATGTTTTCCATGTTACATACAACAATCGCACTGTCGTTCCTGTCACGCATTACTTCATATTCGATTTCTTTGAAACCGGCGATGCTTTTCTCAATTAAGCATTGTGTTACCGGACTGTGTTTAAGACCGCTTGATACGATTTCAATTAATTCTTCTTCATTAGAGCAAATGCCGCCGCCTGTACCACCAAGGGTGAATGCCGGACGAACGATAATCGGATAACCGACGCGCTCAACAAACTTGTAAGCTTCTTCAAGTGTATGAATAATGTCACTGTCTGGTACCGGCTCGCCTAATTCATTCATTAAACTTCTGAACAAATCACGGTCTTCTGCTTGCTGGATCGCTGAAAGCTTCGTTCCTAAAATTTCCACTCCGCATTCTTCAAGAACTCCTGCTTCTGATAATTCAACTGCCAAGTTCAAGCCCGTCTGTCCGCCTAAAGTCGGCAGAAGCGCATCTGGACGCTCTTTGCGGATAATTTTGCTTACGAATTCTAATGTTAAAGGCTCAATGTACACTGCATCGGCAATTTCTGTATCTGTCATGATTGTTGCCGGGTTGGAGTTGATTAAAATAACACGGTAGCCCTCTTCTTTCAGAGCGATACAAGCTTGCGTGCCCGCATAGTCGAACTCCGCTGCTTGCCCGATAATGATAGGACCTGATCCGATTACTAAAATACTTTTTATGTCTGTACGTTTTGGCATTATTTTACTCCCTCCACTTTCGCTGCATCAATCATGTTCATAAATTGGTCAAACAAACCGTTCGCATCTTCCGGTCCGGGTGAAGCTTCCGGATGGTATTGTACTGTGAATGCCGGATATTGGTTATGTTTCAAGCCTTCTACTGTTCCGTCATTTAAAGCGACGTGTGTTACTTCAAGCGCTGTAGCAGCAATTGAATCTTCTTCTACTGTGTAACCGTGATTTTGCGATGTAATCGCGATTTTGCCTGTTGCCAGCTCTTTTACCGGATGGTTAGAGCCGCGGTGACCGAATTTCAATGGTTCTGTGTTTGCCCCGTTTGCAAGAGCGAAAAGCTGGTGTCCTAAGCAAATTCCGAATAACGGAACTTTCCCTTGTACGCCTTGGATCATTTCAATTGCTTCCGGTACATCTTTCGGGTCCCCAGGTCCATTTGACAACATAATGCCGTCCGGTCTAAGTTTTAATACTTCTTCTGCTGTTACATTGTAAGGAACGACTACAACATCGCAATCACGCTTGTTCAGTTCACGAAGAATGCCGTGCTTCATACCGAAATCAACCAGCACAACTCGAGACCCTCTGCCCGGACTTGGATATGCGCTTTTCGTCGAAACTTGCTTCACTTGGTCTGTCGGAAGCTGCTTCGTGCGCAGCTCTTTAATCACTTCATCAGGGTTGCTGTCGATACTCACTAGCGCGCCTTTCAACGTTCCGTGCTGACGGATAATTCTTGTCAATTTTCTAGTATCAATTCCCGAAATACCAGGGATGTTATTTTGTTTGAAGTACTCATCTAATGAAAGCTCGCTGCGCCAGTTTGATGGCAGATCCGCTACTTCCTTCACGACAAATCCTGAAATTGCTGGAATAATCGTTTCAAAATCATCTCGATTAATGCCGTAATTGCCGATTAGCGGATATGTAAGGGTAACAATTTGGTTGCAGTAAGACGGGTCGCTTATTATTTCTTGATAACCTGTCATTCCTGTGTTGAATACCACTTCTCCCATACGTTCTGTATCTGCACCAAACGCTTCCCCGATAAAAACTGTACCATCTTCTAAAATTAGCTGTCTTTTCATGCTTTCACAGTCTCCTTTTGAAATACTACCTTGCCATCAACCATTGTCAGTACTGGCCAGCCTTTGCAATTCCAGCCTGCAAACGGTGTGTTTTTCCCTTTTGAAGCAAATTCATTTACATCAATCTCTTTTTCTTCATTTAAATCAATCAATACGATATCAGCAGGTTTGCCTTCTTCAATTCGGCCGTATGGCAACTTAAACGCATCGCTCGGTTTCGAAGTTAAAAAGTTTAATAGCTGTTCTAGCGTAATGATGCCTTTTTCAACAAAGTGCGTATACAATAGCGGGAATGCTGTTTCTAAGCCAACGATTCCAAATGGAGCCAACTGCATGCTTTCCGCTTTTTCTTCTGCTGTATGCGGCGCGTGATCTGTCGCGATAAAATCGATTGTGCCATCAAGCAATCCGGTGATTAATGCTTCACGGTCTTTTTTACCGCGTAAAGGCGGGTTCATCTTATAATTCGTATCCAATCCCGGAATATCGTCTTCGCACAGTAATAAGTGGTGCGGCGATACTTCCGCTGTTACTTTCAATCCTGCCCGTTTCGCATCGCGGACAACTCGGACAGAACCTTCTGTGCTAATATGGCAGACGTGGTAATGACAATCTGCTGCTTCAGCAAGCAAAATGTCACGGGCGATATGTACAGATTCACATACAGAAGGAATACCGTTTAAACCATGCTTCTGAGAAAACTCCCCTTCATGTACACAACCTTTATTAATTAATGTATTTTCCTCACAGTGCGCTACAATTGCAGCATCGACTTTCGCAGCTTGCTTCATCGCTTCAAGCATCATAGCAGCCGACTGCACACCAACTCCATCATCAGTGAAAGCGAAGGCTCCAGCTTGTTTTAACTCTTCGAAGTTTGTCAGCTCCTGGCCAGCTTCGCGAATTGTAATTGATCCGTATGGAAGCACACGGACAACCCCTGTCTCTTCTATACGTTTCATCAATGCTTCAACAGTTTCTTTTGTATCGGGAACCGGACGAGTATTCGGCATCGCTGCGATTGTTGTGAATCCTCCTCTTGCCGCTGCTTTTGTGCCCGTTTCGATTGTTTCTTTCTTTTCTCCACCAGGTTCGCGAAGATGGACATGCATATCAACGAATCCCGGTGAAACAACTAATCCTTTCGCATCGATTACTTCATACCCTTCATCGTTTATAGTTGCGGCAATTTCTATAACTTTGCCATTCTCGATTTTCACATCTGCAGTTTGTAAAACTCCCTCTTTATTAAACAATTGACCATTTTTTATGATAAGCGCCATTTGCGTTGCCTCCCTTTAATTGTTGTGCTTCCAATGCTCTTTTTAAAACTGCCATGCGAACATACACACCATTTTCCATTTGCTTAAAAATTCTTGAACGTTCGCATTCTATTAAGTCTTCATCAATCTCTACATTTCTATTTACAGGTGCAGGATGCATGATAATGCTTCCTTTTTTCATGTTTCTTTCTCTTTCTTTCGTTAAGCCGTAGTTCGCTAAATATTCTTCTTTGCTCATTACCGTCTTACCGTCATGACGTTCGTGTTGTATGCGAAGCAGCATAACTACATCCGCATTGTTCACTACTCGATCAAGTTCTTCAAACTCTGCCCCTTCAATTGTTTCATCAAACCATTCTTCAGGACCTGAGAAAACGACATGTGCTCCTAGTCTTGTTAGTGCATCCGCATTTGAACGTGCTACACGACTGTGTCTGATATCTCCGACTATTGCGACTTTTAACCCTTCAAAGCTTCCAAACTCCTGATAGATTGTCAGCAAATCGAGCAAGCATTGTGTCGGATGATGACCACATCCGTCCCCGCCATTAATGATTGGGATATTCACTTTTCCGACAAGCTCATTAAAGTACTCATCTTCCGAATGTCGGATTACTACTGCTCCTACTCCGATTGACTCTAACGTTTTAACTGTGTCGTATAAGGTTTCTCCTTTTTGTACGCTTGATGTTGATGCTTCAAAAGGAATCACATCCAAACCTAGTTTGCGTTCCGCTACTTCAAAGCTGCTTTTTGTTCTCGTACTATTCTCAAAAAAGAGATTACAGGCAAATATCTGATTATTCGGCTTCCACGTTTGTCCATTCGCAAAGCTAATCGCATCATTTAAGATTCCATAAATTTCGTTCACCGTTAACTCTTTCGTTGTCAATAAATGATTCATAATCGCTTGCTCCCTTCACTAATTAAAGTTCGTTAAAGACACTCTTTATATAAAAAACACCCTAAACGATTTTGTTTAGGGTGTTTTTGCGCAAGTAAGCAGATGCAGGTAATCTGATTCCTCCTGCCTGTGAGCATACGGAACCTGACAGCTATATCTCCTTATTGCAACACCCTTGATAGCCTCTCTGGACTATTTTTAAAAGGTGATTATGAATTTACATTTTCATCCAATAATTCTTTTCCTTCTTCTTTACCCGGAAGGATTAAGTTTAAAACGATACCGACAATTGCTGCCAGCGCCATGCCGGATAGTGAGAAGTCTTTTCCGATTTGTACAAATGCGCCGCCGATTCCGATGATCAGAATGACTGAAGAGATAATCAGATTTCTGTTAACTCCAAGGTCAATTTTGTTGTCAATCAGCATTCTTAAACCACTTGAAGCGATAATACCGAACAGCAGGATTGAGATACCGCCCATAACCGCTTGCGGTATTGAGCTGATTAATGCTGAAACTTTTCCGATGAAACCGAACGAGATTGCAATTACTGCAGCTCCTCCGATGATATAAACACTATATGCACGAGTGATGGCCATTACGCCAATATTTTCTCCATATGATGTTAATGGCGGTCCACCGATGAAAGAACCGATGATGATTCCGGCACCGTCACCTAAAATTGAGCGGTGGAGACCTGGCTTTTCGATAAAGTTTCTGCCGACTACTTTACCAAGTACTAATTGATGTCCTATATGCTCTGCCAAAGTTACTATTGCTACCGGTACCATTACGATGGCAATTTTCCAAGATAACACCGGGTCATAATTCACAAATGGAATTTGGAATTCCGGCAAAGCAAACCAAGCTGCTTCTTTAACGCCGCTGAAATCAACAATTCCTACAAATAGCGCTAATACATAACCTGATACAATCCCGATCAGAATCGGAATAATTTTCAAAAATCCTTTTGCAAAGATTGAGCAAATGATTGTTACTGCTAATGTGAATAATGCTACTCCAAAGTGCTTAAGACTATATACAAGCTCTCCCGCAGGTGCACCATAGTTACTGTACATTGCCATATCGACTGCTGTTCCTGCTAAACCTAATCCGATAACGATGATTACAGGTCCTACTACTACCGGTGGAAGAAGCGTCATCAGCCATTTTACTCCGACTTTCTTAATGATTAGCGCTACAACTCCGTATACAAGACCTGCCAAGAAGCAGCCGAACATGACAGCTTCCGGTCCGCCCAATGTCTTAGCTATAATAATCGGCGAAATGAAGGCAAATGATGATCCTAAATATGCGGGAATTTGTCCTTTTGTAATCAATAAGTATGCCAATGTTCCTAAACCGCTTGATACTAATGCAACCGCAGGACTTAAACCTACTAAGAATGGAACTAATACTGTCGCACCAAACATCGCGAACACGTGCTGCAAACTCAATGTCAGCCATTGCGACGGTTTCGGCTTCTCTTCTACGTCTAAAACTACATTTCTTTTTTCTTGTTCCATGATGTTCTCCTCCATCCTTCTGAAAAACCCTCGAATTAATCGAGGGCACTAAGGGGCAGGACATACTTTTCTCGTTGTATGTTTAATCCATGCTTCCCCTTGTAAGCCTCTCGGGACTCACTTAAAAAGGTAAATTATTATTCAAAAATACTTACTTTATCTTGTTGGTCTACTTCAGTTAAATGGACTGTTATTTTTTCATTTAAAGATGTCGGTACATTTTTCCCGACATAATCAGCCCGAATCGGTAACTCACGATGACCGCGGTCTACTAAAACTGCCAGTTGAATCTGTGATGGTCTGCCGATATCAATTAAAGCATCCATTGCCGCTCGCACTGTACGCCCTGTATACAGGACATCATCAACGACAATTACTTTCTTGTTGTTAATATCTACCGGTATATCCGAACCTTTTACAAAAGGCTCTCCATCTGCACTTTTCGTAGTTAAATCATCACGATAAAGTGTAATGTCCAGTTCACCGACTTCGATTGATTTCCCTTCGATATGCTGAATGCGCTCAGCTAACCGATTGGCGATGAAAATCCCTCTTGTTTTAATTCCAACTAACACACAATTATCGATTCCTTTATTTCTCTCGATAATTTCGTGCGCTATTCTTGTTAGCGCTCGGCGAATCGCTTGCTCATCTAGCACTATCGCTTTTTCATTCATATTAACACCTCTCAAACTTAATAGAACAAAAAAATCCTCTCGCCCGGTGCGAGAGGATACAAGAAAATATACACGAATCCTGCAAATATACATGAATCGCTTTTATCCGTTTCCTTGTCAGCCTCACGGGACTGTTTTTAAAGGTTCATATTCAACTGACTTTAGTTTACATGCCTAAAAGTTATTTGTCAATAACTTTATTTACGTAATTTTTCAATTAATTCCGCGAAATACTCAGGTAACGGCGCATTAAACTCCATATATTCCTTCGTGCGCGGATGTACGAACCCTAACACGCCCGCATGCAGTGCTTGTCCGCCAATATCCAACGTCTTTTTCGGCCCGTATTTCGGATCGCCAGCTAATGGATAGCCAATATATTTCATATGAACACGGATTTGGTGTGTGCGTCCCGTTTCAAGCTGACATTCAACAAGTGTAAAGTCATTGAATCTTTCCAGCACTTCAAAATGCGTGACTGCATTTTTACCGTCCGGTGTAACTGCTTGGCTTTGTCGATCCTTTTTATCGCGACCGATTGGCGCATCAATTGTTCCATGGCTATGTTGGATAACCCCATGAACGATGGCAGTATATTTTCTTGTAACCGACTTTTCAACAAGTTGATCAACAAGACTTTCGTGCGCCATATCATTTTTCGCCACCATTAACAGACCAGAAGTATCTTTATCGATACGGTGAACAATACCTGGGCGCATAACGCCGTTAATGCCGGATAAATCTTTGCAATGCGCCATCAGACCGTTAACAAGAGTACCGCTTGTATGTCCAGGGGCCGGGTGAACAACCATTCCTTTAGGCTTATTGACCACAAGAACGTCTTCATCTTCGTAATAAATATCAAGATTCATTTCTTCCGCTTCAATGTTCAGTTCTACAGGCTCAGGGATGCTTACAGCTACTTCATCGCCTTCCTGACATTTATAATTCGTTTTGACAGGCTGATCATTAACTTTCACGTGATCTTCCTTAATTAATTGCTGCACTTGCGTACGGGACATTTCTTCATTTACAGTCGAAATGAACTTGTCAATCCGTACTCCTTTGTTTGCTTCATCAACGTTGTAAACAACTACATTCATTCTTTTTTCTCCTTCAAAAGTTTTTCCTCAAATAACATGAAAATAATTAACAATACGACCCCGACAGTTAAAGCCGAATCCGCAACATTAAAAATCGGAAAATTATATCCGAAAATATATGTATGCACAAAATCCACGACTTCTTGATGCCGAACGCGATCGATAAAATTGCCGATTGCTCCGCCCAACATCAATGCAAGAGATACACCCAGCATCACATGCTGTTTTGCCATTTTCTGAATATAAATAACTAATCCGACGATTACAACAACCGTCACTAAATAGAAGAACCACATTTGCCCCGCCAAAATCCCCCAAGCAGCGCCAGGATTGCGGTGAGACGTGATATATAGAAAATTATTAATGACTTCAATACTTTCCCCAATTTCCATATTATCAACAACAAGCTTCTTAGTCAGTTGATCCACAGCGATAATAACAAGTGCAATTATATAATAAACAATGTTTTTCACGGTAATCCCCCAAGCTTCTATATATATTCTATTCTTTAGCATTTTAGCACATCGGCCGGCAAACAAAAAGCGCGCTGACTAATAAAATCAGCCAGCACGCCTACATTTGCCAATTACTTATAGTGAATATGCTTCTTTTACTACAGTTGCACAACGAGGGCAAAGTGTCGGATGCAACTCATCTTGACCTACCTCAGTTGTTACATTCCAGCAGCGTTCACAAGTTTCGCCTTCCGCTTTAGAAACAACGATTGCGCTGTTTTCAAGTTGAAGAGCTTCAGCAGGAGCTTCTTCCCTCAAACCAGCCACTTCAAACTTAGACACGATGAATAATTGCTCGAAGCTTTCGTCAATGCTGTCAAGGAATTGCTTAGTATCAGCATCTACATACATAGACACTTTCGCATTTAATGATTTACCGATTACTTTCGCGTTTCGAGCTTCTTCTAATGCTTTTAGCACGTCATCACGAAGTACAAGGAACTTAGTCCATTTCTCTTCTAGCACTTTAGCATTCGGCAATTCTTTTGCTTCCGGCATATCTGTTAATTGTACGCTTTCTTCTTCCACATTCGGGATATAAGCCCAAACTTCATCCGCTGTGTGAGGAAGGATTGGCGTTACAAGTTTCGTTAATGAAAGTAATGTTTCATACAGAACTGTTTGAATCGCTCTGCGATCTTTGCTGTTCGGCGCTTCGCAGTAAAGGATATCTTTCGCGTAATCCAGGTAGAACGCACTCAAATCAAGCGTACAGAAGTTGTTCACAAAATGATAAATGTTCGCGAATTCATACTCGTCGTATGCTTTTTTCACGTTCTTGATCAAGTTGTTCAGCTTCACAAGCATGAATTGATCGACTTCACGAAGTTCGTCGTAAGCAAGGCTATCAGTTTTAGGATCAAATCCTTCTAACGTACCTAATAAGAAACGGAAAGTATTACGGATTTTACGGTAAACTTCCGCAACTTGCTTAAGAATTGCATCCGATACACGAACATCTGCTTGATAGTCTACAGAAGCAACCCATAGACGTAGGATGTCTCCGCCTAGTTGATTCATAACTTTGATTGGATCAACTGTGTTACCTAATGATTTACTCATTTTGCGTCCTTCGCCGTCAAGAGCGAAGCCGTGGCTTAATACGCCTTTGTATGGCGCTTTGCCAGTTACCGCAACAGCTGTAGATAAAGAAGAGTTAAACCAACCACGGTATTGGTCAGATCCCTCTAAATAAAGGTCAGCAGGTCTTACCAAATCTTCGCGCTCTTCTAATACAGCTTGGTGAGATGAACCGGAATCGAACCAGACGTCCATGATATCTGTTTCTTTTGTGAAGATGCCGTTCGGGCTACCTTCATGCGTGAATCCTTCCGGCAATAAGTCTTTCGCTTCACGCTCAAACCAAATGTTTGAACCGTGCTCGCGGAATAAGTTCGATACATGGTTGATTGTTTCGTCTGTGATGATTGCTTCACCGTTTTCCGCATAAAATACCGGAATTGGAACACCCCATGCGCGTTGACGAGAAATACACCAGTCACCACGGTCACGAACCATGTTGTAAAGACGAGTTTCGCCCCATGCAGGATACCATTTTGTTTCTTTGATTGCTTCTAGAAGCTGATCGCGGAAATCATGGATTGATGCGAACCATTGTGCTGTTGCACGGAAAATAGTCGGCTTCTTCGTTCTCCAGTCATGCGGGTAAGAGTGAGTGATGAAAGAAAGCTTTAATAATGCGCCCTTCTCTTCTAACGCTTCACCAATTGCTTTGTTGGCATTTTCGTAGAACATACCTTCAAAACCAGGTGCTTCTTCTGTCATGTGACCTTTTTCGTCAACTGGACATAATGTTTTTAATTTATATTTTTGACCAACGATAAAGTCATCTTCACCGTGACCAGGAGCTGTATGAACGCAGCCGGTACCTGCATCTGTCGTAACGTGTTCGCCATTCATTACTAATGAATCACGGTCATATAGTGGGTGTTTAGCAACAACATACTCAAGATCGCGGCCTTTTACTGTTTTTACGATATTTACTATTTCCCAGCCGATTGTTTCTTTAACGTTTGCTAACAATTCTTCAGCAACGATGTATTTCGTACCGTCAACATCAACTACTACATAGTTCAAGTCAGGGTGTACAGAAATACCTAAGTTAGCTGGAATTGTCCAAGGAGTTGTTGTCCAGATGATGAATTTCGTTCCTTCTTCAACAACACCTTTACCATCTTTTACATCAAATGCCACATAAATTGAAGCTGATCTTTTATCTTGGTATTCAATTTCCGCTTCCGCTAATGCTGACTCACTTGACGGAGACCAGTTAACCGGTTTTAGACCTTTATAGATGTAGCCTTTTTTAGCCATTTCACCGAATACTTTAATTTGTTGCGCTTCGTATTCAGGCTTCAATGTGATATACGGATTATCCCAGTCACCGCGAACGCCTAAACGACGGAATTGCGCTTTTTGTCTAGCTACTTGTTCATATGCGTACTCTTCGCAAAGTTTACGGAAAGCCGCTACACTCATTTCTTTACGGTTTACTTTGCCGCTCTTTGTTAAAGCTGTCTCGATTGGAAGACCGTGTGTATCCCAACCTGGCACATATGGCGCGTTAAAACCATTCATAGATTTGAAACGAACAATGAAATCTTTTAACACTTTGTTCAATGCGTGACCCATGTGGATATCGCCGTTTGCGTATGGAGGCCCATCGTGTAATACGAACATCGGACGACCTTTTGTGCGTTCTTGAACTTTCTTATAGATGTCCATCTCATTCCATTTAGCTTGCATCTCTGGTTCTCTTTTTGGTAAATTTCCACGCATCGGAAATTCAGTTTTTGGCATTAATAACGTATCTTTATATTCCATTTTGCTTCCTCCAATTCTCGCATTCATGAAATGCGAATCTTTTTATATAAAGCTTTCGCAAATTTTTGGGGCTAGGATTAGGTTAAGTGCCGGATAAATCTATATAAACAGCAAAAAAGCCTTCCCATCCCCTAAAAAATAAGGGACGAGAAGGCTTGTTATTCCCGCGGTACCACCCTAGTAAATGTTTATAAACAAACATCCGCTCTACTTGTTCTTATCGCGAACGACACGCTTTAACTACTCCCAAGATGGTTTCATAAAAGGACTCCAGGGTGATCTTCCATCTCTCTACTTACAGGCGGGCTTCCACCATCCCCGCTTCGCTGATCAGTCAAAACGACTGTTATAAGTGCTAAAAGAAACGTACTGTCCCTATCAACGTCATGAATTATAATCTTGTTTGGAATTATATACAAAACTGATTAAATAGTCAATATTACGATTCTATATCTTTCGATAAAATATCTGTCGCATCTTTGTCAAATTCCATTAAGTGCTCCCAATCTTCGTTCTTAATCAAATCAAGTTGGGCTTCTACCAACATCGTGAATCTTGTTCGGAAAACCTTCGATTGTCTCTTCAGCTCTTCGATTTCAAGCGCGATTTTTTGAGCCTTTACAAGAGAATCATTGACAATGCGATCGGCATTTTTCTCCGCTTCTTTTATGATGAGTTTCGCTTCATTTTTTGCGTTGCGCTTTATCTCCTCTGCGGTTTCCTGAGCAAAGAAAATCGACTTATTCAGCGTTTCTTCGATATTGTTGAAGTGACCTAGCTTTTCACGGACATTTGCGTATTTTTCCTCAAGCGACTTCTTTTCACGAAGGACTAGCTCATAATCCTTCATTACTTGCTCAAGAAATTCGTTCACTTCATCCTCATCATAACCACGAAAACCTTTATTAAAACTTTTATTATGTATATCAAGTGGCGTTAAGGGCATTGTTGCACCTCCAAAGAATTAATTTATCTGTTATTTATATTCTACGTTTCGACACAACATTTGTAAATCCTTCAAAGTGACAATTATTGTTGTTTTCCAAAAGAAATTTTCCATTTTTCTTTTTTTGACTTACCATTAATCGACATCAGTTTAAACCTACCTAAACCTCTGACTGATAGGATATCAGCCTCACCACACTCAAAATCATTTTCTTCAATCAGTTCATGATTGACCTTTACTTTACCGCCAGCTATTGCTTCCTGGACTTTTTGCCGCGATAAGTTGGTCATTGCTGCCAAAACCGTATCGAGCCTTAATGACGAACACGTCGTCGAATAATCTTTCCAAGCTTCTTGAACGTGCACAACTTCAGCTATGCTAATTTTCGACAAAGCCACTCCGGCATTTGCTATTTTATTAATATGCGCACAAACATAATCGCTTATGTCATCAGAGACAATTGCTTGCGCTTTATTATCGGCAATCAGTATATCCCCAAACTTGTCGCGTACAATGCCTAAAGACATCATCGTCCCCAATATTTGCTGATGGCGTAATTCATGAAACTTGCTGTTATAGCCGATTTCAAGCACCGCTATATTGAAATCCGCTTCAGACGCCTCATAATATTCAGGATAAAGAAAAGCTCTTTTCCTTTCAGCTGTCTGCGAACCTCCGAAAAAAGCAACTTGACATTCGCTGTTTTTACCGATAATCGAAGCTAAAATCTGCTGCTCACGCGGTGTCAAAAACGCCGTCAGACGGGGAGTATATTGCCTGACAACCTGCTCCTGCCACTGCATGCACTGGTCAATAAACGCTTTCTCTTCCTTGCGAAAATGTTGATATATATTCATAAAGATCCCTTCATCCATCTATTAAAAGTACAAGAAGGCTAATACAACGGAACGAATTCCGAGCATTAGCCTTTTCTCTTCATAATTACATAATCCATGCGTACACTTGATAGACTCCATATGTCGCAAACTGCAGAGCAAGAATGCCCACAATCGGCGAGAAATCAAACATACCAAGCGGCGGGATAAATTTTCTGAACACTTCTAAGTACGGTTCACAAATCTTTCCTAAAATTTGTCCGATAGACGACTCACGTGCACCTGGAAACCATGACATTAGTATGTAGATAATCAATGCATATGAGTATATTCTTATTGCTTGCACCAAAATTACAAAAACTAAACTCATTTATTTACCACCTTAAATCATCAGACTCTTCATCTTGAAGTATACCGGTAATGCTGCCTGACACATCAACGTTGTCAGGTGTGCAAAGAAAAATATTGGAGCCGATTCGCTGAATGTCTCCACCTATAGCATACACTGTACCGCTTAAGAAGTCCACTATCCGCTTCGCCTGATCATGGGCAATTCGCTGCAGATTCACAACTACCGCTTTTCTGTTCTTTAAATGATCGGCAATTTCCTGCGCTTCTGAGTATGCGCGAGGCTCAAACAAAACGACTTTTGAAGATTTTTGGACACTTTGCAGACTGACGACATTTTGCGGACCGGTATGCTGCTGTTGGTTCTGACTATGTTTAGCAGTGTTTTTCACAGGGATATCGTGCACCTTCTCTTCCTGCTGCGTTTCTACATATTCAATTTCCTCATCCAGAGCAAAAAATGATTTAAACTTTGAACCAATTGACATATTAATAGCCTCCTTTAAGAATTCTCACCGACTAGTGCAGTACCTACACGGATACAAGTTGAACCTTCTTCGATGGCAATTTCAAAATCATTGGACATCCCCATAGACAATTCTTGACATGGAGCGTAGGGCAATTCAAGGTTTTTCACTTGCAGCTGCAGCTCTTTTAACTTTCTGAAGCAAGATCTTAAGACTTGTTCATCTTCTGTAAAAGGGGCCATCGTCATTAATCCGACTACAATTATCCGGTCGTAAGAAGCGAGTTCCTTCACAAAAGGGATAACTTCTTCAGGCGTCAGTCCATGTTTTGACTCTTCACCGGAAACATTAACCTGTACAAAACAGCGAACTGGCTCTACAGCCCGTTTGTGGATTTCTTTTGCAAGCGACGTCCTGTCCAAAGAATGGATATAATCGGCATGCGCAACGACATCTTTTACCTTTCTTGTTTGCAAAGAACCGATAAAATGCCAGACGGCTTGTCCGTTTATTGCATGCTGCTTTTCCAGTAAACCTTCAATTCGATTTTCTCCAATATGAATAATTCCTGCATCAATTGCTTCCTGTGTACGTTCTGCAGAAACATATTTCGTGACGGCTATCACTTTAATTTCATCTTCACTTCTGCCGCTTCTTTCGCATGCCTGTTTAATTCTTTCTTTTACGACAGAAAAGTTGTCTTCAACTCTCACTTTGTGTAAAGGCCTCCTTCCAGCCTATAAAACTCATTAATCTTCCTGTTTTTCCTTTGTCTCGTCTATGAGAAAAGAAGTCTTTATCCACGCAGGACGTGCAAAAATTTGTTACTGCAATATCAGTAACGCCCGCCCCTTGAAGAATTGATTGATTAAGCTGTTTCAAATCGAGTTCATATTGTCCTTCACTTACTTCGTGATAAGGTTGGCTCTCTCCACAAACTAGCTTAACTTGATCAATAATCCGGTCATCCACTATATAACATCCTCCGCAAATGGAAGGACCGATGACCGCTTTAATGTCTTTCGGGGATATCCCTTCGGCTTGCCATTTTTCAATCATTTCAGCGGCTATTTTAGCGACTGTCCCTTTCCATCCAGCATGTACCATACCTATATAGCCAGCAGAAGGCGCATAAAAATAGATTGGAACACAGTCAGCATAGCATAAAGTAAGTAGTATACCTGGCTCGTTTGTATAAAAGCCGTCCGTATCGCGGAAAGCTGAAACATAGTCAGCGGCACCGCGACCCTTATCGGCAGCTGTTATCTTCATAATATTGCTTCGGTGCGTCTGTTCTGCGCCAACCCATTCAGTTAAAGGCATGCCGATGTCTTGCGCAAGCAGTTGCCTGTTTTTTGTGACACATTTCTCGTCATCTCCGACATGGTAGCCCATATTCAAGCTGTGAAATGGAGCTTCGCTGCATCCGCCGTTCTTAGTTGTGAATCCGACAACGAGCATATTATTCGACTTTTCCCAATCAGCAATACTGTAATATCGTTCCGCCTTTTTGACAAAAATTTCGTTCATACATGACAATCCTTTATATTTTTATTTATTTTATCATATCTTGCCATATGATACCTAGTTATCTCGCTATTTTTCCTTGTTTTCATCAAAAATTGTCCGCAATTCTGCTTCATCGACAAAAATAATGTCGGTTCCAATCCGCTTTATTCTGCTCCATGGAATACGGACTTCCTCATCTTTTTGAAACATGGAGCGCCATCTGGAGCCGTTAACGACAAAAATAGCGTATATTTGCCCTGTCTGCAAATCAATTTCCAAATCGTGAATATTCCCTAGTTTTCGCCCATTTGACAAGCTGACAATATCCTTCATTTGAAATTCTGATATCCTCACAATCTGTCAGTCTCCTTTAGGAAAGTGTCATTTTTTCGCTGATAGCAGACTCTTTTCACTACTAAGCTGTTGAAGGTGCGAGAAACATAATTAACGATCAGCATATCTTCCTATAGATTATTTGCTGAGAACCACTTTCCAATAATATATGTCACTTTATGCAAATAATGATTACCTAATTAAAAGCCTTATAAGAATTATTTAAACCGAGCTCTTATTTTAGAAAAATCGAATGTCGTACCTAGCACATATATCATGTGTTGATTGGAGCAGAGGACGGCGACTCCTGCTCAGACGAAGCGAGCAGGCCGATACACCGCAGGAGCATTTGAGACGAGGAGGCTTGACGCATGTTCCAGAAACAAAAGCGGAAGCGCCCTCTAAAAAGCACCGTATGAACTGAGGCTCTCAGGATGAGAGTCACAGCGACGTTGCTACAGGACATAGCGCTCTTAGTCGCTGAACCTTGCTTGCGGACCGATTCCACATTTCAGCGTTGACTTATCGACAGGAGGTTGCCGAAGGGCAATAGGTGCTAGGCGCTGTAGCTAGATGTCGGTACACTTTTTTAAAATTACATTAAAAAAGATCATTTCCCCGATTTCAAAAATCGGAAAAATGATCGTTCGTTACGGTAATGACTAAAAATTAGTGCTGAATATTTTTATTCATTTGCTTAATAGCCGCTTTTTCCAATCTGGAAACTTGTGCCTGGGAAATCCCGATTTCATCGGCCACTTCCATTTGCGTTTTTCCTTGAAAAAATCTTTTGCGGATGATGAGCTTTTCACGTTCATTCAGCCTTCTCATGCCTTCCTTTAATGCAATCTCATCAATCCAGGAGCTGTCCTTATTCTTTTCATCACTGAGCTGATCGACGACATATATCGGGTCGCCTCCGTCATTATAAATCGGCTCAAATAAACTGACAGGATCCTGAATAGCATCTAAAGCAAAGACAATCTCTTCATGCGGCACTTCAAGAACTTTCGCGATTTCCTCTGCAGTCGGCTCTCTTGACGTCTGACTCATCAGTTTTTCTTTTGCCTGCAGCGCTTTATAGGCAATATCACGCAACGAGCGCGAAACGCGAATCGGATTGTTATCACGCAAATATCTTCTTATTTCACCAATAATCATAGGTACAGCATATGTTGAAAATTTTACGTTCTGACTTAAATCAAAATTATCAATTGATTTCATAAGGCCAATGCAGCCTACTTGAAACAAATCATCGACATATTCGCCTCTGTTATTAAATCGTTGAATCACGCTTAACACTAGCCTAAGATTGCCATTGACCAGCTTTTCTCTCGCGGATAAATTCCCTTCTTGCAACTCCTTGAACAGCTGTCTCATTTCTTCGTTCTTCAAGAGCGGCAACTTTGAAGTATCAACGCCGCATATTTCAACCTTATTTCGTGACAAAGTCCTTCCCTCCTTACAGGGATGCTGTACAAAATTCAGTATCTCCCTGCAAGGAAAAAATATGCACTTCCAAATTAAGAAAGCTGTGCGTCCACAGCCGATTTATGCTCAAGAATATTTCTTATAAAAGGAAAACCAGCGATTTTGCGTGCTTTCCTGCATGACTGCTTGATGGTTGTAATGCGACATTAAATAATTGCTTCACTCCTGTCTTCTCAACGATATAAGCAGCAAAAACAATCATTAAATCCCAAACGCTTTCAAATCCATCCCGATGGTCAACAAGATGACTGACAGCTTGAAAGTATTGATTGATTTGATTTATTGCGCATTTGGATAGCGTAAGCATTCTCCTTCAGTGAGACTAGGAGAATGCTTGATATTAAACCATTTTATTAAATTCCTTTCGGAGCCGTTTGATAATCCTTTTTTCAAGTCTGGATATATAAGATTGCGAAATACCTAGCATGTCTGCTACATCCTTTTGTGTTTTCTCTTCTCCCCCCAATAAACCAAACCGCAGTTCCATAATTTGCTTTTCACGGTCGTTCAATTGATAAAGCGCCTTCGTCAGTAAATTGCGGTCGATATTTGCCTCTAAATCCTTTGTAATAATGTCATCATCAGTTCCCAATACATCGGACAGCAGCAATTCATTGCCGTCCCAATCGATATTTAACGGCTCATCAAATGAAACTTCCGAGCGAATCTTATTATTCCGCCTTAAATACATCAATATTTCATTCTCGATACAACGGGAAGCATATGTAGCGAGCTTGATTTTCTTTTCCGGATTGAACGTATTAACAGCTTTA
This sequence comes from Peribacillus faecalis, assembly GCF_014712675.1. GTDB lineage: Bacteria > Bacillota > Bacilli > Bacillales > DSM-1321 > Bacillus_AD > Bacillus_AD faecalis. Next base: position 62,052 of record NZ_JACXSI010000001.1, read on the forward strand.
ATGAGTCCAATTGTTCCGATACTGATTAAATCCTCAATATTGATGCCTGTGTTTTCGAATTTGCGGGCAATGTATACGACAAGACGCAAATTTCTTTCAATTAATATCGTTCTTGCCGTCTCATCTCCTTTCGGAAGCTTATGGATAAGTACTTCCTCTTCTTCCTTCGATAAAGGGGGAGGCAAAGCTTCACTTCCGCCAATATAATGTATTTCATCGCTTTTCAAACGAAGTTTTATAAGCAGCTTATACCAATAAAATTTCATTTTAAAAATCAACTTTTTCACAGCTTATTCCTCCTTCTAAATTAGGAAATGGCGAGTATATTATATGGTAAAGAATGATTATGAGGCATTGTTTAGAGCCACCATCATCCGCGGATGAATGATGCACTCATACATCCCATCGTGAGACAGCGTTTGTACCGTTATGGCGACTATTCCCTTTTGCACATATCCCGCCATATTGTCAGCTGTAATATGAATGGAATCCGGTCGAAACGCAAGCATAAGCTGCTGCTCCTTTCCCACTACTTTGTATGGGATTACCCGCAAGCGTTCTCCCCATGAACTCTCCATATAATCAGACAGCTTTTCTGCTTTAACCGGCTCATGCAGCAGTTTCAGCACGTCAGCAGGAAAATTGTCTGCTTGCGATGCGATAGACAAGATCATCACAGGGGTGTTTGTAATCGGTTCATATAATTGATTGCCAGTGTCAATCAATCCCTTGCAAGCAAAGGAAATTCCCTTTATTTTTATAATCACATCGACAATGCCTGTATGAAGCATAACTGATGACTCCATGTCATCAAATACCCTTTTCGCATAAAGCCATGCACATGGAAAACCGAGCATAACAAACAGCCAGCTAACAGGATCACCAAAGCTTTTCGTTACGTAAAACAAACCATTGCTCGGGGAGGCTACGAGTTGATAGGAAAATAAAAAATGAATACCCATCAATATTCCGCCAGTCAAAAAAGTGACAAAATAAAATAGCAAACACGTTTTTACAAACACCTTCAAACGTAAAAAACCAAAAGCAATGAAAACCATAATAAGTGAAACCGCCAGTTTTAACCAAACAGAATTCGCTAAGTGGCCGAAAGATGTAAAGGAAAGAAGAATAAAAAGCGCTCCCACTAAGCCCGCAAGCGCCAAGCGTATTGGCTTTGGTCTCCTCTTCAATAAAATCGACGTCCAATATAAAAGTAAGCAATCAAACAGCCAATTCAAAAGCAATATTAAATCAAGATAAGCTACCAACACTCCTCCCCCTATTAGCACGGTCCGATTTGAACACCGATTACAGCTATTAATCTATCAACCATCGCTTCATTTCCGCTAATCATAAACAATCAGGCTGTCACCAATACCTAGATTCCAAACTGTTGAAGAGATAAAAAAAGTATATCCTACCCTGCCCATAAAAGTATGTCGCTTTATGGGCAATAAAAAAGAGAGATTTATTCGTTTTTTTAAGAATTTTGTCGCTATACTTTTTTTAAAAAAGAAAAATCGCCAATCGCCTTGCTCTGTTCTTCCAAACAAAAAAGCTATCGTGAACAGAATGTTAAACAATCTGTTCACGATAGCCTTTGTCCTATTTTATTATTTACGGCGATTACGCAAAAATGTTGGAATATCAAGCGCTTCTTCAGTTGGAGCAGAAGAAGCTGTTCTTTGCGGCTCCGATGTTTCCGTTCTTGTATTGACCGGCTTAGCAGCAGATGTTGTAGCTGATGCAGTCGTTCTTTGCGGTTGAGCATAGTTTGGCTTAGCCGGTTTTTCATGTGATTCTGTTTCAGTAAAACCTGTAGCAATCACAGTTACAACAATTTCATCTTTTAAGTTTTCGTTAATAACAGAACCGAAAATCATATTAACTTCTTGGTCAGAAGCAGACGCGACAATATCAGCCGCTTCCTGAACTTCAAACAAGCTTAAGTTAGTTCCGCCGGTAATATTCATCAGCACACCTTGTGCACCATCGATAGTTTTCTCAAGCAATGGTGAAGAAATAGCTTTCTTCGCTGCTTCCGCTGCACGGTTTTCGCCAGATGCGACACCGATACCCATTAATGCAGAACCTTTGTTGCTCATAATTGTTTTTACATCAGCGAAGTCCAAGTTGATTAAACCAGGAGTCGCAATCAAGTCGGAAATACCTTGAACACCTTGACGAAGTACATTATCCGCTTCACGGAATGCTTCAAGCATAGGTGTGTTTTTATCAACAATCTCTAATAGACGGTCGTTCGGAATTACGATTAATGTATCTACCGCTTCCTTCATTGCAGAAATACCGCCTTGAGCTTGGTTAGCACGTTTGCGGCCTTCAAATGTAAACGGTCTGGTTACTACACCTACAGTTAGAGCTCCAAGTTCACGGGCAATATTAGCGATAACAGGAGCAGCACCTGTTCCTGTACCTCCGCCCATACCTGCAGTTACGAATACCATATCTGCTCCGCGAAGTGCTTCTTCAATTTGCTCTCTTGTTTCTTCAGCCGCTTTTTTGCCCACTTCAGGGTTTGCACCAGCACCAAGTCCGCGCGTCAATTTACCGCCAATTTGCATTTTTACTTCAGCTTTTGAAAGATTAAGAGCTTGAGCATCTGTATTAACTGCAATGAAATCAACACCTTGCACCCCATGCTCAATCATTCTATTAACAGCATTGCCGCCGCCGCCGCCAACGCCAATTACTTTAATTTTTGCCAATGCATCTGTATTAGATTCAAACTCTAACATATTATCCTCCTAGTTCCGCTACGCTCTTTGAATAGCTTATTCAAAGAAATAACCTAGTAATTTTTTAAATTTCCCTTTTTCATTTGGATCTTTTTTGCTTTTTTCAGGAACAGCCACTTTTTCAACCGGTCTGTTTGGAATTGTTTCCGGTTGTTTTACAGGAATTGGAGCCGGGCTGCTGCTTAATGAAACGCCCGACATTCTCTCTTTGTCTAATGCATGTTTCAATAAACCGACTGCTGTCGTAAACTGAGGCTCTCTGACACCAATGTAATTCGGTTCGGCTGTTCTGACTCGGTTTTGAAGCGTTTGCTGCGCCAGTTCCAGAAGACCCGGCATTTTAACAACCCCGCCAGTTAAGACAAAACCACTAGGAATATCTCTAAAACCTTGTCTATTTAATTGTTCTAACATTAGCTCAAATATCTCTATTAAACGGGCTTCAATGATTTCAGCCAGCATTAACTGATTGCAAGGCACCTTTTGATCGCTTCCGATAATCGGCACATGAAAAATCTCATCCTCGGATGCATCATCATAAAATGCATGTCCATATTTTAGCTTTATTTTTTCTGCATCTTCCATCGTTGTACGGAGAACAATCGATAAATCTTTTGTAATTGTGTCTCCTCCGACCGGGAGAACAGACGTTGATACTAACTGTCCGCCTTCAAACATTGTGACAGTCGTTGAGCCTCCGCCGATATCCACTAAGGCAACGCCCAATTCTTTTTCATCCCGTGAAAGAACAAGTGAGCCGGCAGCCAATGGTTGCAAGGCAATATCAACAATTTCCAGCCCCGCTCTTTCAACACAGCGCAAAGTATTATGTAAAATTGTTTTCATGCTCGTGATCAGCAGTCCCTTCATTTCAAGACGGACACCAATCATACCTCGCGGATCCTTTATTTCATCCAATTCATCCACTTTATAGCTAACAGGAATTATATCAATCACTTCACGGTCAGCCGGTATCGTCATGACTTCAGCAGCTTCTTTTACACGCATAACGTCATGCTGTGTAATTTCTTTATTCTCACTTGAGACTGCAACAATTCCATGACATGGATGGAGCATCACGTGATTTCCACTTATTCCTACAACTACTTGCTTTATTTGGACACCAACCATTCTTTCTGCCTGTTCAACAGCATTTTTAATTGAACGAACGGTTTCATCAATATCAACAATCGCCCCTTTACGCAGCCCCGTTGATTTCACATTTCCAACACCAAGTATATTAAAAGTGTCATGGACCATTTCGCCAATAATCACTTTAACACTCGATGTACCGATGTCTAAACTGACATAGATTTCATTGTTGTTCACTCCATGGCACCCCCTCATTAAGGAAATTAATTCTAGAACAACTGTAAATTATTATATATTAATAGAATAGTATAAAATAGCACAAAAAACCATATGTATAAATTCAACAAATGAAGGTTTTTCCCCTTTTTTATCATAAATGATTTAAAAGGGGAATTATACTTATTTTTGTGATTTTTCTTTTTTTCTTGCAGTGAAGTTTGCCAGAATAATTCTTCTTATAACAGCTATATTCTGGAACAAGCGAACTCCGAATGCAAATACTGCCGCTAAATATAAGTCTACACCAAGATGAACACCTAGAAAAGATAAACTTGCAGCCAATATTATATTAAAAAAGAACCCGGACACAAATACCAATTCATCGTAGACATTTTGCAGTTGTGCTCTGATGCCCCCAAATAACGTGTCCAAAGCAGCTAAAATGGCTATAGATAAGTAATTTGAGTACTCAGGCGGTATATTGAAGTCCGTCAAAAGACCCAGCGCAACGCCAATGACTAGTCCAAAAATCGACAGCCACATTAGCTATCCTCCTCCTTGCTTTGGATTACAGGCGACATATGATCAACTTTTATCGCATTGCGATACGCCGGTATGGTAATAGAAGAGTCCGGTTCCGATATGTCCAGAGACAGATTTTCCATAAAAAGCTCATCTAATATTTGACTCGCTTTAAGCCTGTCTCTTAATTTGTCTGCATTCGATGCTATCACCTTTATTTCAATAGGGTATCTATTAAGTGACACACCGTCAATTTTAGTAATTCCATTTACATCCCGTATAACGGTAGTATTGACGATTCTTTCTTCATTGACTGAAACATGCTTGGCCTCATACTTATTCAGCTCGTTAATAAGTCTTTGCAGCAATTCCGGTGAAATCTGCTTGACTGATTGCCCCATAATAAGCTCAGCCGGCAACGGAGTGATTGTTAATATTAAACCATTTCCCGATACATCCGTCAGTCCCGCTTCAGCCTTCAGTTCTTCGAGAGTGCTTTTTAGCGCGCTCTCCTTGCTGGAAGAACGCTCGGATTGATAACGGGCAAGCTGGTCCTCAAGCACATTAATTTCTTCAAGCAGTGTTTCCTGCTGTTTCTGTTCTTCTAATAGAGCAGCCTTCAATTCCCACATATCCCGGGTATCACGCTCTTTAGGTTCTTGAACAGTCTTAAATTGAACAGCAAGCATAAAACCAATAACAGAAGAAACCAGGACAAAACCTGTACTTATTCTTTTTTTCAATGACATCACCAAACTTCCTTAGCCGCCTATTATCGGATTCATAATAATATTTGCTTGTTTTTCTATAGTAAAGATGATGTTTTCATTAACTAACCGGTCTCTTGTTCCTCCGGTTAATAAAAGGGCTGCTTCTAATACATCCGCATCTCCTATTGCTGTTATGACAAATGGTGCAGGATGCTGTTTCCCGTCAATTGTTATAACAGGTCCATTGCAGACAATGTAAGAGTTATGCTTCAGCCTTTGCCCATTCACCGCAACCGCTGAAGCACCGGATATATACAGTTCATTGATGACATTGAATACATGATGCTCATGGACAATATAATCGTTAATATTATATTGCGAAGCATCATAATCGCCATCTTCTAATTTAACCGATACACCTGAACCGGAAACTTTTATTTTCCCTAAATACATACGAAATTTCTCCGCGTCTTCAGCCAAATTAAATAACACTTGTTCTTCATTAGCAATGTCTGTTTCATACATTGAAATTTCTTCTTGCGCTTCAATTACTTGCTGGTGAAGCTCTCTGTTCTTCTCTTCTTGACTGATGAGCTCTTTTCTAAGCTGATATTCCTCATTCCATAGCTCATCCACATTCGCCTGTTCCTTGTTTTCTTTCGTAACATTGTAGGAGAAAGCAATCAAAAAGCCCAGAATCAAAAAAACAAGAGATAAAATAACCTGTTTACCGTTAACTTTTATACCTTTAATTGTTGCTCCCTTCCTCCCTTTATTCCGATTGAGGCTCTGAAGATTCATATGCCCTGAAATATGAACCTACTTCCAAGTCAATAACTCCTTTAACATTCGGTTCCAGTTGACTGACAATAGAAGGATAATGAACCAGCTTGTCCGCTAATGTTCTGGAATTCGCACTCACTTCATATCCATCATTCATATATAATTTCACCCGATAAGAGTCTGTTTCAGAAGGATTAAAATGTATTTCTGAAATAGCATTGTTTATTTCTTCAGGTAATTCTTCTAAGGCAGCAATGACCGAATCCAGTTCTTTCCCTTCTCCAAAGCCAAACAAGAGCGGGGCATGCACCGGAACGACATTTACTTCGGCACTCTCCATTATTTTACCGCTGGACAAAATCGGCTTGTAAACAGATCCGTCAACTAAGTAGGCAAGGCGCTTATATTCCTCAACCTTAATCTGCACTGAATTTGGTAAAATTATGGAGATATCGGCCTCTTTTATTTCAGGCAATTGCTTTAAACGCTCCAAAATCTCTTCTTTATCAACTTTCCAAATTGTTGTATCAGTACTAAGACCGCTCGATTCCACTATTATATTTTCGGACGTATACACGTTTCCTTGAATATTAATTTTATTAACATTACTCAATGGAGATAGAAAATATAAAACAAATATAAGCAAAAGGAAGAAAACGGACAAAAGCGCAATGGCTCTTCTGTTTGCCTTTTTCTTTCTGCGTTGCTTCAGTTTCGGAATACGGTCTTCTAGCGAAACTACATTTTCCTTCTCCAATGATTACACCTCTTGCATTCATAAGTCATTTACTCAACCCGAATTTCTCCGGCATAATACACCCTTCTCCCCTAATAGGACGGGATAACTAAGATCCCGTCCTGGATGCGTCATTTATTTTGACGTGAGTTCACGCATTACTGCATATAATTTTTTGCTGGCATCAGGAACACCTAATTCTTTTGCCGCCGTCTTCATACTGTTGAGTTTTTCTTTAGATAACAAAATTTCATCGATATTTCCCAGCAGCTTCCCGCCTGTTAAATCTTTCTCTAAAATCATATTGGCTGCATGATGATTTACAAGCGAAAGCGCATTTTTCTCTTGATGATTATTTGTTACATACGGACTCGGAACTAAGATGCTCGGAACGCCTAAAGCTGTTAATTCAGCTAATGTTGTCGCTCCTGCCCGGGCAACAACTAAATCTACTCCTGCCAGAACTTCAGGCATATTATGGATAAACGGTTTCACGATTACATTATCTGAACTGCCGATTAAATTCAGCTCTTCCATGACTTTTTCATAATGAACGTCCCCTGTAACATATATAAGCTGATACGGTTTCTCTTTTAGTTCTGCCATCACTTTCAAAAGCGCATCATTAATCGGACGTGCTCCGCGGCTCCCGCCGACAACCAGCACTGTTTCTTTGTTCGCATCCAAACCAAGTTTTCTTATACCCTCTTTCCCGGAAAAAGCGAGCACTTCAGAAGCTCTAGGATTACCGGTAAATACCGTTTTGCTTTCTGGGAAGAAAGAAGTTGCTTCCGGGAAGCATACCGCTACCTTTGATGCATAACGGCTTAAAAATTTATTCGTTAAGCCGGGAACGCTATTTTGTTCATGAATGATCGTCGGGATGCCCAGCTTTGCCGCAGCATAAACAACAGGGCCGCAAACATAGCCGCCTGTACCGATTACAACGTCCGCTTTAAATTCCTTCAGCATCTTTTTGCTTTCGCTGACACCTTTCAGAAAGCGTATAACCGTTTTGACGTTATCAAAAGATAGTTTTCTTTTGAATCCTGTAATTTCGATCGCTTTAAACGGAATGTTCTCTCTTCTTACAAGCGTACTTTCCAATCCTTTTTCAGTACCTATGTATAAAAACGAACAATCTTTCTCATTTTTCTGTATTTCTCTTATCAAAGCCAAAGCCGGATAAATATGCCCTCCAGTTCCGCCTCCGCTGACAACAATCCTCATGTATTCACCTCATACTATCTTTATGCTTCCTGCAATTAACATTTAGAAGCCTTCAACTTATTTTACTACAAAAAAACTGCTAATAGAAGGTTTCCTTTGCACTAAACAGTAAGGTTTTATCCAAGTATTCGCTTACTCCATCCGGATACCGAATCATAAGTGCAAACTTTCACCGAGCGCACAGTTATTTTTGATGTTACATACAAGAACTTCCGTAAAACAAGTTTTACGGAAGTTCTTAAGAGTATTCTAATATTTGGAAAAACGACTAATATTCAAAAGCACTCCCATAGCCATTAGCATCAGTGTCAGTGATGACCCTCCATAACTTAAAAACGGAAGTGTAATGCCTGTTACCGGAATCAAACCGGTTACTACGCCGATATTGATCATCACTTGTATTGCCACCATACTGATGATACCAACCGCCAAAAAACTGCCATATAAATCCGGAGCCCCAAGAGCAACCCTAATCCCTCTCCACAATAACAGTGCGAATAAGAGAATGACAAAGCTGCCCCCGATAAAACCTAATTCTTCAGAGATGATAGCAAAAATAAAATCCGTTTGCGGCTCCGGCAAATAAAAGAACTTTTGTCTGCTCTGACCAAGTCCCAGTCCGAATAAGCCTCCCGGACCAATCGCCAATAACGATTGTATAATTTGAAAACCGGAACCAAGCGGGTCTTCCCACGGATCCAAATAGGAAGTAATCCTTTTAATACGATAAGGAGCTGACGCGACGAGTAAAACAAATCCTCCCAGCCCCATTAGCCCTAACCAAACAAAGTGCATCACCCTTGCACCAGCTACAAAAATCATTACGATACAAGTCCCTACCATGACGGTTCCGGTTCCTAAGTCAGGCTGCAGCATAATCATGCCGAACGCTAAAAAAACCAGTCCTAACGATGGGCCCAAGCCCTTCTTTATTGTTGTAATATGCTTCTGATTTTCCGATAAGAATTTGGCCAGAAACGCAATCATAGCAAGTTTTGTAAATTCGGATGGCTGAATCGAAAAAGCACCTACACCAATCCAGCTTCTTGAACCGTTTCTTTCCATCCCTATCCCCGGGATCAGCACAGCAACTAATAACACAAAACAGCCGATTAATAATATTTTCGACCATGATTTCCAATTGAGATAATTAATATTCATCACAAAAAACATTGCTGCGACGCCAACCCCTGCAAATAACAGCTGCCTTTTGACAAAAAAGAAAGAATCGTCAAATTTATACGCAGCCCATACCGCACTCGCACTATAGACCATGATTAACCCAATCGTTAATAAAGAAAGTATTACAATAATTAAAATGATATCTGGCTGGTTCTTTTTCGCGTGCACAATTCTACACCTCTAACGGTAAGATTTGAGCTTGTAAAAAAACAAAAGAACCATTTTAAAAACAACAAATCGCTATTTTTACAAATGGTTCTTCTGGTTGTGATTAGTTTTTATGTAAAGGAATATACTAATGATATACCCTTTAGTACAAGCTCTTAATTAAGCTTATGCACCGCATCAATAAAAATGCTTCCTCTTTCCTCAAAAGTTTTAAATTGATCCCAGCTTGCACAAGCAGGTGAAAGCAAGATGCAGTCGCCTTCCTCTGACATTTTATATGCAACCGGCACAGCTTCTGTAACATTATCGACGATTTGAACTGACTCTATACCTGCCTGTTTCGCCACGCGTGCAATTTTTTCAGCTGTTTGGCCAAACGTGATTACAGCTTTAACATGCTTAAGCGAAGGAATCAATTCATCAAATTCATTGCCTCGGTCTAAACCACCCGCCAGCAAAATTGTCGGCACTTCAAACGAAGCCAATGCTTTTGAAGCTGCTAAAATATTTGTCGCCTTTGAGTCATTATAAAATTTCCGGTCATTTATAGTAGTTACATATTGCAGTCGATGTTCAACGCCAGTAAACGATGTCATTACTCTATAGATTGCTTCATTTCTGACACCTTTCAGTTTGCAAATTGCGACAGTTGCCAAAATATTCTCCAAGTTATGCTTTCCTGGCAATACTATGTCGGCTACAGCAATCACTTTTTCTCCTTGAAACTTGATAAAGCCTTCTTCGATATAAGCGCCATTATCGACGATTTTATTCACTGAAAAAGGAATCGTTGTCGCTGGAGATTTTTTTGCAATAGCCACTACTTCTTCCTGGTCGGCATTGTACACAAAATAATCATCTCTGGTTTGACGCATCGTAATATTGCTTTTCGCTTCGCAATACGACTTAAAGTCACCGTGGTAATCAAGATGAGCTTCGTAAAGGTTTGTAATAAGCGCAATTTGTGGAGCGAACGAAGTTGTACCCATCAATTGGAATGATGATAATTCCATAACGATTGTTTGGTCTGCTTTCGCTTCTTCTGCCACGCCTGAAGCAACTGTACCGATATTTCCGGCAATCAGCGGCTGTTTGCCATCCGCTTCAAGCACTTCATATATTAACGTTGTAGTCGTTGTTTTTCCGTTTGTACCTGTAATGCCGATAATCGGCGCCTCGCTTATTTCGTAAGCAAGCTCTACTTCAGTGATAACCGGTATCCCTTTTTCAATTGCTCCTTTAACTAAAGGATTACTATACGGAATACCCGGATTTTTTACAATTAGCTCAAAGCCTTCATCCAATAATTCTAAAGGATGATCGCCGCAAATGACTTTAATGCCTTCCTCTAGCAAGCTTTGCGCTTCTGGATTTTCATTAAGTGGCTTACGGTCATTGACTGTCACAAACGCTCCAAGTTTATGCAAAAGTGTTGCTGCTGTAACTCCGCTTTTTGCCAAACCAATTACTAATACTTTCTTCCGCAAATACGTTTCGATTTTTTTCAATTATAACCACACCTCTAAATAGATTGCCAACACCGCGAACAATAGTCCCACAGACCAAAATGTCACGACTACTCTCCACTCAGACCAACCGCTTAATTCATAGTGATGATGAAGAGGGCTCATTTTGAAGATTCTTTTCCCAGTTGTTTTAAAGCTGGCAACCTGCAAGATTACCGATAACGTTTCAATAACAAATACACCACCGATAATAACCAGTAGTAAAATGTGATTTGTAAGCAATGCTACTGTCGCCAAAGCGCCACCTAATGCAAGTGATCCTGTATCCCCCATAAACACCTTCGCCGGGTGTGCGTTGAATACTAAAAAGCCAAGTACCGCACCGACTACTGCAACCGAAAAGATTGCCACATCATATTGCTCCGCATTCCAAGCTAAAACAGCAAATGCACCAAAAGCAATTGCAGATGTTCCTGAAACAAGTCCATCTAAACCGTCTGTTAAGTTAACAGCGTTCGAGAAACCAACAAGCCAAAAAATAACAATGATTACATAAAACCAACCTACATGCAGGGAAAGGTCTGTCCCTGGCACTGCAATTTCCGGAATGAATCCAGGTGTTGATTTATAAACAAAATAAAAAATAACAGCGATGACAATTTGTCCAATTAATTTTTGCAGCGATGTTAACCCTAAATTTCGTTTCATGACCACCTTAATAAAGTCATCCAAAAACCCTAACAAACCGAATCCGATTGTTACTAACAGCAACAGAAACAGATTTGTCGACATCTCTGAATATTTCGCAATCATCACAATAGATGTCACGATAATCGATAATAGAAAGACCAGTCCGCCCATTGTCGGTGTTCCTGATTTTTTCTGATGCGATTTTGGTCCCTCTTCACGAATGCTTTGACCAAACTTTAAGCGTCTTAGAAAAGGAATAAAAACAGGAGATAATACAACTGTAATTAAAAATCCTGTCAGTATTGTAAAAAGAATCACTTGTTCCGCCATTTAATTTTAATCTTCCTTTCCAAGTGCATAAAACGATTTGCTTACTTAATGTACTTCATTACCTTCTATATTTTAAATAAAAGCTCTCTATTTTACATCAATTATGATTGAAACCATCTTATTCACACTCATATATATTATTGAATGGATTTGAAAATGTATTGATTTTTAGTATTGCCTTATAACTGTTCTTGAATAGCTTGTCTTGCTATTACACGGTCATCAAAATCGAACCGTTGTTTGCCGATTTCCTGATATGTTTCGTGGCCTTTTCCGGCAATCACGATAACATCGCCCGGTTTTGCTTGTTTTATGCTTGCATAGATTGCTTCCTTACGATCGATAATCGTTGTATATGATTTGCCAGCTACACCGGCTTCCATGTCTTTCAGGATATCTTCCGGTTTTTCTGTACGCGGGTTATCTGATGTGAAAATCGGATAAGTCGCATATTCACAAGCGATGTTCGCCATAATCGGACGCTTCGTTTTATCGCGGTCACCCCCACAGCCTACAACAACAAATGTATTGCCTTTAGCAAATTCATTTACTGTTTTCATGACATTCTCCAAACTGTCAGGCGTATGCGCATAATCAACGATGACTGTGTAATCCTGTCCTTCGTTTACAAGCTCAAATCGGCCTGATACACCTTTAACCTCTTCAAGAGATGCGATAATGTCCGGAAGCTTCAAGTTTAAGCATAAGCCTGCTGCCACTGCGGCAAGCACATTATAAACACTGAACTTTCCAACAAGCTGCAGCTTCATCGGCAGCTTTTCCCCACGGGCATGTAGCATGAATGTTGTGCCCGAAGATGTAATTTCAATGTCAGTCGCACGCACATCCGCATCTTGATCAATACCGTAAGTGACAACATGCGCTGCAGTGTAGCTGATTAAATCTACAGCTGCTTCATCATCGACATTAATGATGGCATATTTTCGTTTGTCATCGTAATAGGCATTGCCTAATTGTGAGAACAATAGCGATTTAGCAAACTTATAGCGTTCCATTGTTTTGTGAAAATCAAGATGGTCTTGTGTCAGGTTCGTAAAAATCGCCAAATCATAATCACAGCCGTGAACTCTTCCAAGTTCCAATGCATGAGATGAAACTTCCATAACAGCTGCATCTACACCTTCTTCAGCCATCGCATGAAATGTTTTTTGCAGCGTGACGCTGTCAGGCGTCGTGTTTTTCGTTTCGAAAATTTTGTCAGCAATTTTAGTGTACATTGTGCCGATTAAACCTGTCTTCTTATTGTCATCGCTCAGTAATTTTTCGATTAAATGGCTGATTGTTGTTTTACCGTTTGTTCCTGTTATGCCAATCAGCTTTAGTTTTTGTGTCGGATGTTCGTAAAATTTGTCCGCAAGCATAGCCATAGCACGATATGTATCTTTCACCACAATAACAGGTACTGAAAGCGATAAAGGCTTCTCGGCTACAATCGCTGCAGCACCGCTGGCAACAGCCGCTTCAGCAAAATCATGACCGTCCACCGTGTAACCTTTCACACAAACAAAAAGGCTCCCCGGTTGAACAAGTCGGTTATCATTTTCTATTGAAGTAATTGTCGGATTTTGACTGACATCGCCTGTATAGGACGCAAGCGATGAAAGTAATGTATGTAATTTCATTGTCCCTATCTCCTCTAGGATAATTTACAAGCATACATTATCATACCGTAAATATGAAAAGTTTTCTACGAAAGTTAACATTTTTTATGAGAAAAACCGGAACCGGTCCTTTTTCATCATGAATTGGCTACTTGGATTCACCTCGATGAAAAAGGAGTCATGCGGGAGGACTAAGACATCCGCGCCGTGAAACCCGCTCTTGGTTTCACAGAGTGGATGGCTTAGGACCGAGCATGGCAGGTGTAAGGTTAGACATAAAGAAAAACCGGAACCGGTCCTTTTAGATGAAAGTAAAGATCAAAGATAAAGGCGATATCAAAGGCAAAACTCGATGACTTTGGATATCGCCTTACAATTGTATTTTTATTCGCCAAGATAAAGACGGATGGTAGCGCCTTCCTTCACTTTCACACCGGCCTCCGGTGATTGTTTGACCACTTTATCACCTTGCCCACTCACGTCGATTTTCAACGTCAGCAGCTGCGTTCTCAATTCATTAATGCTCATTCCTATCAAATCCGGTATTTCAACCATAATCGGATCATTCCAAGCCTTTTCCTTCTCTAAACCACCCTCGCGCGGCTTTATCCCCAATTCCAGCAAAGCGTCTTCCATAATATTGCCGACAATCGGCGCGGCGACTACCCCGCCGAATTGTGTAACCCCCTTCGGATTATCGACCGCAATGTATACAACAAGTTCGGGGTCATCAGCAGGCGCAAAACCAATAAAGGATACAATATGGTTATTTTCAATATAACGCCCGTCCTTTACCTTTTGTGCAGTCCCTGTTTTCCCGCCGACCCGATAACCTTCTATATAAGCTCCTTTACCGGATCCAAGAGCCACGACCGATTCAAGCGCTTCCCGCACTTGCTTCGATGTTGCCTCCGATATGACACGTCGCTTCTGCTCCGGTCCGTTTACTTCCGTAATTTCACCAGTCAATGGATCAACAAGCTGCTTGGCGACATACGGGGTATACAATATACCGCCATTCACTGCCGCTGAGACGGCGGCAACCTGCTGAATCGGTGTTACCGAAACACCTTGTCCGAATGCTGTTGTCGCTTGTTCAATCGGTCCGACCCGATCCAGGCTGAACAAAATCCCCGTACCTTCACCGGCTAAATCAATTCCGGTTTTCTGACCAAAGCCAAACTTCTTAATATATGAGAATAGTTGTTCCTTTCCTAAACGATTGCCCAATTCAACAAAACCCGGGTTACAAGAATTTTGCACAACTTCGAGAAATGTTTGTGAGCCGTGCCCGCCGCGCTTCCAGCAATGCAGCGTAGCTCCTCCGACTTCTACAGAGCCATCGTCATAAAAACTGTCATGATGCAAATTGACTTTTTTCTCTTCTAAAGCGGCAGCCAAAGTTATGATTTTAAAAGTTGAACCCGGCTCGTACGTACTCCACACTGGTAAATTACGGTTGTAAACTTCTGAAGATACTTCCTGATAATTAGACGGGTGGAAAGTCGGTCGGCTGGCCATTGCCAATATTTCACCGTTTTTCGGATTCATGACGATTCCGATGATGCCGTCAGGATTATAGGTCGCCTCAGCAATATCCATTTCCCGCTCCATAATTGTTTGGATTTTACTGTCAATCGTCAGCTGCAAGTTCTTCCCGTTAACCGGCGCACGATATTCATCAACCATATTTTCCATCCGCTTTCCTTTTGCATCGGCATAAAATCTTACATAACCTTGATCACCCTTCAGTTGATTATCATATGTCAATTCAACCCCCATTAATCCTTGATTATCTATACCGGTAAAACCAAGAACATGTGACAAATATTCACCGAACGGATAATAACGCCTCGAATCTTCCGCTATATATACACCCTTCAGTTCCATTGCTTTAATTTCTTTCGCTTTCTCGTGAGATATTTTCCTGCCCTTACTTAAACGAACCGAAGAGCGTTGCTGCGTGATCTCCTTAAACGTCTCATCCACTTCCATATCAAGAGCTGCTGCGAGCTTTGCCGCTGTTTCTTGAGGATTTTCAAGCTGTCTCGGCACAACATAAATGGTTGGCGCGCTTAAGTTAGTAGCCAGCGCAACACCATTTCGGTCCACAATTTCCCCTCTTTTCGGCTCAAAAACAATATTTCGGCTCCACGAATCTTTCGCCTTTCCAGTTAATACATTCCCCAAATAAAGCTGCACATACCCTAAACGAAACTCAATGACAAAGAAAATCAGCAAACCTATTAAAAAGAATAACAATAATCTTTTTCGCACTGTCACATTCGACACACGCAACTTTATGCACCCCCGTACAAGCTTATCGCTGTATCAATATATGCTTGTACAAAAGGATTTAGAATAAGAAAAACCGACACCGGTCCTTTTTCATCATGATTATGCTACTCAGGTTCACCTCAATGAAAAAGGAGACATGCGGGAATCGAAAAGCGGAAGCGGCCCGTTCAGCCCCGACATGCATAAGACAAATCACTCCAGAAATTTTAAAATTTCCTACGTGATTTGTCTTATGACCTCGAGGGGCTGGCCGCTGCAGCTAGACAAACTCTAAGAAGGAACAGCGACTAAGAGCGCTACGTCCGCATATCTTCGTCGCTGTGACTCTCATCCTGAGAGCCCCACACAAGAAACCTGATTTTAGTTTCTTGGGGGAGGCAGCTTAGGACCGAGCATGGCAGGTGTAGGGTTAGACATCAAGAAAAAACGGCCCCCCTATTTTTCATATAGATGCTTTCTTTTTCCTTCAAAAAAGAAGCGTGCATGGTGCAGCCTCTTCAGCTTTATCATGCGCGCTTCCCTGAGCTAATCTACTATTTCATCTTCATCTTCTGTCTGCTCTGTATCACCGGAGGAACTGCCATCCGGCGAATTCAAATCGACAATCAAGTATTCTTGGTCGACTATAGCTGTCCCTGCAGCGATACTTTGCTGCGTCACATAACCGCTTCCTGCTATATTCAACTCCAGTTTCACAAGGTTTGAAAGCTTCATGACATCCCGCAATGACCAGCCTAGTAAATCAGGCATTGAGACCGTCCCTTCCGTCAGCAATACTACTTTCTCACCTTCCATTAGAACTGCTTCAGCAGCCGGTGATTGAGCTATCACTGTGTCACCTTCCCCTAAAACAACCGGATTGTAACCGAGTTCAGTCAGCTCTGCAACTGTTGATTCAATTGACTGTTCTTTATAGTCTGCTAGTTTAGTACTTGCCTTTGTGGTTGTTTCTGTAGAAGCAATATTTAAATATTGCAGACTGTTTTTCATAACCGGATTGAAAATACTTGATAAAGCTTCCGCCCCTGAACCGCCATTGCTGAAATCAGGCTGTCTGATTGCTACGTACATAATCAGTTCCGGATCATCAGCCGGAGCCATACCGATGAAAGAAAAGATATAATTTTCAGAGCCGGTCAAATACTTGCCATTTGAGCCGGCAATTTGTGCTGTACCTGTTTTCCCGGCCACTGAATAGCCTTCAATCGCATATGCTGTACCCGTCGCTTTTTCATCAGTAATAACAGTTTCTAAGTATTCACGAACCTGTTTAGCCGTATCAGTAGAAATTGGATTACCCGCGATTGTCGGCTCCGTTTGTTCTACCACTTCACCGGAAGAATTGGTGATTTTTGAAACAACGTAAGGTTTCATCATTTTTCCATCATTTGCAATTGCCGTGAATGCTTGAATTTGCTGAATTGGTGTCACGACTGAACCTTGTCCGAATGCTGTAGTCGCCACTTCCACATCACGCTCAAACAACAGGCTACTACCCACTTCATTTGGCAAATCAATGCCGGTTTTATCAGTGAAGCCGAAATCCGTCAAATATTTTTGCAGTTTCTCTTTCCCAAGCAGTTCATAACCAAGTTTAATAAAACCGACATTTGACGAGCGCTGTAATGCTTGTAAATATGTCATAGCGACGCCTCTTGTAATACCGCTGTGGTCACCCATTACTCTACTGCCAATTGTATACGTTCCTGTCGTAAACGTTGCGTTCGGATAAAACACACCTTCTTCAACAGCGGCAGCAAGCGTATAAACCTTCATAGTAGAACCGGGTTCAAAGCTTTCTTCAATTGCTAAATTTCGCCAGGTTGCTTCTATTCCTTCTTTTGTTGTCGGGTCGAAACTTGGACGCTGTCCCATTCCCAAAATCTCGCCTGTTTTCGGATTGGCAACAATTGCAATAACGTATTCCGGATCGTATTGGCTCTGCACTTTGTTCAGCGCATCCTCCATAAATGACTGGATTTTTTTATCTAAAGTCAGCTCTACATTATTACCATCTTCTGCTGCCACGATTTGCTGCTCTTTATTCGGTAGTAAAAACCCCCAACGATCGCTTTCATATGTAATTTCTCCGTCCGTTCCTTGCAGCCTATCTTGCAGCATTTTCTCAATGCCAAGCATTCCGACTGTTTCAGTATCACCCGTTTTTTCATTTTCCTGTTTTTCAACATATCCAACGACGTGCGATGCGAAAACACCGTTCGGATAAAAACGCTTCGTATCTCTCGTAAACGTGATGCCCGGTAGCTTAAGCGCTTCAATTTCTTTCTTGACAGTATGGGAGATTTCACGACCTGCAGCTCCGAATTCGACTTGGTTTCTGCCTTCCTTCTTCAGACGTTCTAAAATCTCGTCCTCACCCATATCAATATATTGAGCCAATACTTCAGCCGTTTCTTCCGGATTCTCTACAAACGAGCCGTACTCTTTATTTAGTATAGCTACTAAAGTGTATGAAGATGTGTCTTCTGCGATCACCTCTCCATTGCGGTCAGTAATAAGTCCGCGCTGTGAATCGATCGCCTTTTGCTTTAATGTTTTGGCTTGCGCTTTGACAGCTAATACTTGTCCATCAACCTGTCCCGTAATTTGGATATATAATATCCTGCCCATCAAAAGCAAAAAGAGCAGACTAAAAAAAACAAATAGTAGCGCTGCCCCTCTGTTTATATTCTTTTTCTTCATTAATCTTGCACAACCTTAACATTGTTTTCATCTAAAGTCAGGCCCATCTGCGAAGCTCGTTCCCATATGCGCTCATAACGGCTCAATTCGCTAATTTCAACATTCAGGTCGTTATTCACTTTTGTTTGTTCTTCTATCGCATTTTCTGTGGCTACAATCTCTTTATTTAGTACATATAAAGAATATTGGTTTGCAATAATCTTAACTGATACAGCAAAAAGGAAGGCTGCGAGCAATATATACAAGACTTTCTCGCCTACTGTAATCTTTCGTTTACGAATGACAACAGTAGAGCTGGTTGTTTGCGGTTGATGATTATGTTGTTCTTCTGAAGCATATTTTCTGGCTAACATACCCAAATTCTTTCCCCCTCCACAGTTTAAGTGACGACTTATAATTTTTCAGCTATACGCAGTTTGGCTGATCTCGCACGATTGTTCGCCTCTAATTCCTCTTCACTAGGCAATATAGGCTTTCTCGTAATAAGTTTTAATGCCGGTTGGAATTCTTCAGGAATTACCGGTAATCCTGGCGGTAACGGCGGCAATTCACTTTCCTTTTTAAAGACTGTTTTACAAATGCGGTCTTCAAGTGAATGGAACGTTATAACCGATATACGGCCATTCTTTTTCAGAAGGCTAATTGCATCTTGCAAAGATTCTTCAAATACTTTCAACTCATCATTAACAGCGATTCTGATTGCTTGGAAGACACGCTTGGCCGGATGTCCGCCCGTTCTTCTCGCAGGTGCAGGAATGCCTTCCTTAATAAGTTCAACTAATTCATACGTTGTTTCAATCGGCTTAATTGCTCTTTGCGCTTCGATTTTTCTTGCGATCTGCTTAGAAAACTTCTCTTCACCATATTGGAAGAAAATCTTGACAAGATCATTATAAGACCAGTGATTAACAACATCATAAGCTGAAATGGAGGCACTTTGGTCCATTCGCATATCTAACGGTGCGTCATGCTGATAACTAAAGCCTCTCTCCGGGGTATCTAATTGAGGTGAGGAAACGCCTAAATCATATAAAATTCCATCCACTTCAAATACTCCACGGGCATGAAGCTCATCTTTTATGTATTTAAAATTGCTCTGAATGAATTCCACTTTACCTTCGTAGTCTTTCAGTTTTACTTTTGCATTATTAATAGCGGTTATGTCTTGATCGAATGCATACAACTTGCCGTTGCCGGACAACTGCGATAGCAAATATTCGCTATGCCCTGCTCCCCCCAGCGTACAATCTACATAAACGCCATCAGGGTTAATTTTTAATCCGTCTACTGTTTCTTTCAGCAGAACTGTAATGTGTTTAAACAAAATATGTCACTCCAATCGATGTGTTGATGAAAATAATCATGTGGATCCAATGGGTTCCTATATATCAAAGCCAACCATGTTTTCAGCTAATTCAGCAAATGAATCTTCTGATTCTGAGAAATAGTCTTCCCATTGTTGCTTACTCCAAATCTCTATCCGATTGGAAACTCCTAGTATCACACATTCCTTTTCAAGCTTTGCATAGTTTAAAAGCGGGGAAGATATATTTACTCTTCCTTGTTTATCAAGCTCACATTCCGTTGCCCCTGAAAAGAAAAAACGGGTGAAAGCTCGAGCATCTTTTTTGGTAAGCGGCAGTGTTTTGAGCTTGTCCTCAATTTGTTTCCACTCGTCCATGGAATATCCGAATAAACATTGATCTAAACCGCGCGTAATAACAAACTCATCTCCGAGCTCCTCACGGAATTTTGCCGGAATAATGAGGCGTCCCTTATTATCAATGTTATGATGATATTCGCCCATGAACATATCCACTACCCCCACTTTCTCTTTTTAATTTACCACATCCCCCCACTTTTCACCACTAGTTTAAGAATTCTTTTTTTACAAAAGTTCCCCTTTAAAAATATTGTGCGATTTTTTTTGGTTTTTACACAAATAACTACAATAGCAGCACTTATACGGGCAGCAAAATAGCGAATTTCTCATAAAGCTATCAATATTTGCCACAATTTCATAACAATTAAACATCAACCGGCACAACTTCCAATATTTCTCGTACTTTCCCCGGAAATTAGCTGTTTGCCCCGAATAATGCATAAGAAAAACCGTCACCGGTCCTTTTTCATTTTTGAATTCGCCACTTGAATTCACTCCAATGAAAAAGGAGACATGCGGGAGGACTAAGATGAATCACACAAGAAACCCGATTTTGGTTTCTTGGGGGAGGCAGCTTAGGACCGAGCATGGCAGGTGTAAGGTTAGACAGCTATCTAAGTTTAAAAATATATACTTTCTTACTTTAGCACAAAAGAAAAGCGCCCATTAAAGGCGCTTTTCCTACGATATTACAAATCTTCACCGATAATTTTTACTTCCGTTTCAAGCTGGACGCCGAATTTTTCCTTCACCGTCTTTTGTACGTGCTGTATTAAAGCTATATAATCGCTCGCTGTACCCTGATCGATATTCACCATGAACCCAGCATGCTTTGTCGATACTTGTACACCGCCGATTTGCGTTCCTTGCAAACCGCTGTCTTGAATCAGTTTTCCGGCAAAGTGACCTTCCGGACGTTTGAACACACTACCGCATGACGGATACTCTAGCGGCTGTTTCGATTCCCTTAAGTATGTCAACTCATCCATCTTCTCTTTAATTTGCTCTGGATTTCCTTTTTGGCATCGGAATGTCGCTTCCAAAACGCACATTTTCTTCTTAGCAAACGCACTGCTTCTATAGCCAAAATCAAAATCATCCTTTGATAATCCAACAAGCTTGCCGTCATTCGTAAGAACAACCGCGCTTTCAAGAACATCTTTCACTTCGCCGCCATAAGCACCGGCATTCATAAATAATGCTCCACCTACCGTACCTGGAATGCCGCAAGCAAATTCAAGGCCCGTCAACTCATGCTGTAATGCAATTCTTGACACATCAATAATTGCCGCTCCACTTTGCGCAACGATTTTCTCTCCTTCTAAACGCACTTGATCCAACTTTGTTAAAATCATGACGATACCGCGAATGCCACCATCTTTAATAATTAAATTGGAACCATTCCCTAACACTGTCACAGGGATATTATTTTGTTTCGCTACTTGAAAAGTACCTGAGATTCCCTCAAAAGTCGTCGGAAAAACAAGAAAATCTGCAGGGCCTCCTGTCTTCGTCCAAGTATAGCTGCTCAAAGGCTCATTTTGCTTTACATTTTCAGCTGAAACATAATGAATCAATTGATTGTATATGTCTAGATTATTCACGTATCTTTCCTCTTTTTTCAAAAAATTTCTCTTACTTCTCGTATTATTGTATCAAGAGATAATTATACGAGACAATTTCATTTTTAATTTACCATAATGTACCTTGCATAGGGTCAGATAATTAAAATATCATCTCTAAATATACTATACGTCTATCCATATGCAAATCTCATAAAAAAAGAACAGAACAACAATAGCTGTCATTCCTGTTCTTTTTCCCTACATTTCAATTACTTTATGGAAAGAATTTGCCTCCAGTGGCAAGCTCATTAAATCATCGATCCACCCGGCTCCGTATTGATTTAAGAAATAATACACATTCGTCGTCCGTTCCTGAGGTCCCCCATTCGGTCTCAGAGCATGATCAATTCTAGTATACTTGTTCAATACGAGCTGATTGCGGCTTTCCGTACTCTGTTTAATTTTATTAGCTATAAAATCAATTTGCGTTGAAATGACTTCGGCATTTTTCTTCAATATTGGAGAAAGCCCTTTATCAGACATCAAGGCCGCTTGTGAGAGCAATTCGTGATTGCGCTCAAATTGGCTTTTCAGCCTTTGATGCAGCATACGTAGCGTATCATCTTCAACAGAATCAAGATATCTCTCTTTTGCCTTACCTGCTCCATGCACAAGCGCTTCGTATAAATCCATATCTGTATCCCATAAATCTTTTTTGATTTTTTGTTCTAAAATCGTTAAATTCATGCGCGGCACAATGAGCGGCATTTTCATTTCAAACAGTTCAAATGCCTTCTGCAGCTCTGCCCAGTATGCAATCTCACCCGGACCGGAAATAAACGCGAGCACAGGGAACATTTTTTCTTGCATTAATGGTCTTGTCACAACATTATTGCTCAACTTCTCAGGAGAATGCTTAGCAACAGCCAACAACTCTTCAGCCGTCAGTTCAATGTCGCTGTTCTTACCGTTAAACATATTGCTATCTGAGTTATACTCCAATAATACTCGGTCCTTTTTATCGTAATAAAAAAGATTGGCATTATTCTCATCCATCGCAATCGCATTTTTATAGCCACACTCACGAATACGCGATTGCTGTTGAGAAACTGCAGCATTCACTTCCCTATTCTGCAAAATTAATTGCTCAAAGAAGGAGGACTGCATTGAACGGAAACCAGCATCCGCAGAGTCAATCAATAAAAGACCGTAACGCCCATATAGCTCATTAATAATAAAAGCAAAAAACTCGGTATAATTAGCTGATTGCTTACTGAATTGAAGCACTTGCCCAAAAAGCTCTTTTGTGTATTCTGTTTCCTCAAATGACACAAACACTTCTTTCAGCCACTTTTCCATTAGCTCATGGTCATAAGCTATATCAGAGATCATTAGTTTTGTCGGGTGATCTGCATAAAAGCTTTTCTTTTTAAAACTATTGTCTTGTTCGACATACACATGGTTGACTTCATCAATATCGTGATCCTCTCCGGCAATCCAAAATACCGGAATTACCGGCTTATTAAGCAATCGGCTTTGCTCCTCCGCCAACTTAATAATCGAGATTACTTTATGTATCGTATACAACGGACCGGTTAATAATCCTGCCTGTTGACCGCCGATAACGACAACAGAATCATCCTGTGCAAGCAAATCCAGATTGTTTCGCACTTCTTCTCTTATCCCGAATTTATTCATGTATGCTTCAATCGTTTGCTTTAATTCGTTTCTATTAAAATATCGCTCCATCAAATCATGATATCTTTTTTCATATACCTTTACTTCTTTAACATCATAATGAAAAAAATCATTTACTTGCGGAAGACCCTTTACGTAGTCTGAAGCAAATTTATTGATAGATGGCAATACAATTTCTTTTATTTCCATCAGGATACTTCCTTTCCGTATACTTCTTAATTGGTACGATAAAAGTATACCATCTATATAGTGAATTACAAAAAAAATCCGTCTCTAGCTTAGGAAAAGCTTAAACAAATTTTTAGTGATACCGACTACAACAAGCAGGAAGTAAAACAATACAAATACGAAAGCATTTAGGCGAACCATTCCTCTCAATAGTTTCGGATAATGAATTTCTCCGCTATAACGCAAATGCACTATAACAACAGCAATCGATAAAAGAATAGCTACCGAGATGACGAGCCAAAGAAGCGAAATACCGAAGATTGCTTGAATCATATAATGGACGGATAAAACGAAGAGAAGAACACTGCCATTAATGCCGTATTGAACAGCTCTGCGGTGACTTTTCGTCCATTGCTTTGTTACGATGAAAATAATCAAATACCCAAATATAGGCAAAGTAACCAGTGTAGCGATCAATGCAGATAATACCAACTCCATTCAGATCTTCCCTTCCCTACTCTTTACCTTTCACCATCAAATACAGGCTACTTGTTATCGGAGCTCGCCAATTTTTTTCTGCAGCAACTTTTAAAACATAGCCTAAAATTGAATCTATTTCTGTCGGACGTTGTTCTTGTATATCTCTGAGCATTGATGAGTAATTCCGGGCTGTTTTACGGCAAATACTTTCGATATGCACCTTCATACCATTATAATCCTCGATTTGTAATAACCCCGATATTTCCTCGAACAAACTATCAAACAGCTGTTTATAGTAACCATTATTCAAAAGATCGCCGTTCGGCACGCCAAGAACAGCAGTTAAAGGATTGATCATCGCATTGACAACCAATTTTTTCGTTAGCATATCATGCGGATTTTCTTCATAAACAATTGGGAAATCCGCGTTGCTAGTAATTGGAAAATTCCATTGATTTTGCTGATAAGCAGAGACTTTCACTAATCCCACACCGGTATGAACAACTGTATGATGATTTGTTTTCAGCGCGCCATGCTCTACGACCCCAACAAAGACCGTTTTATCGTGAGACAGGCGTTTTACAAGCTCCACGTGACTCATACCGTTTTGAACAAAGAACAAAGAGCTGTTCGTCCCTTCTAACACCGATACAATTTCCTCCAACGCATATTGTTTAACCGCCACAACAATCAAATCAAAATCGTTCAATGATTGAACTGAAATCGGAGCAGCCTCCACTTTTTTTATGTATTCTTGTCCATCCTTCACAAGATGTATTCCATTATGCCGTATATCTTCCGCTTGACCTTCACTTCTGGTAACAATCGTAACAGCGTGCTCCTCCGCTAGATAGGCACCCATCAAAAGACCGATTGCTCCTCCGCCGATTATTCCGATTTTCATGAAAAATCCCTCTTTTTTATGTTATAAAATTATTTTAACAAAAATACTAATGAAGTGGAATGAAGAAAAAACGGCACCGGTCCTTTTTCAACATGAGTATGCTCCTCAGATTCACCTCGATGAAAAAGGAGCCATGCGGGATGGCTTAGGCCCGAGCATGGCAGGTGTAAGGTTAGACAATAAGAAAAAACGGCACCGGTCCTTTTTCTCAAAAAAACAAAAAAGAAGCGCTAAAATGCACCTCTTCTTGCTTTCGAGCAGTGTTTTTATTTTTTTACACGCTCCAAATTTCCGTTTTTGTCCATTTGGAATTTTACTTTGTTTTTATTCTCATCATCTAAAATCACCATTTTGCGCGCCTTATCCATGACCTCAATTAAAGAACGATAGTCATCTTCAATTGACGACAATCTTTCCTGAAGCTCAGATAATTCTTCCTTCAGTGCTACATTTTCTTCTTCCGCTTGCCTCAAAGACTTTTGAATTTTTTCGTTCTCAGACACAGCATCAAACCCGTCTGCCTGCAACTTTTCTAAAAATGCAATTACCTTCGATAGCGTTAATGTTGTGTTTGTTTCGGGAGTGTCATCTGCAATATGATTGCTCATATCTTCAGGTATTTCTTCATTTCTATAATTTAATTTCTTTCTTTCTTTTCTTTGTTTCTTTGCGAGCTCTATTCCTGAATGATATTGTTTGCGCACATAAGAATTCCAGCGAAAACCACAAGCAGCAGGGGTTCTAACTAGTTTTTTCCCTACTTCCTCAAAAGCGACCAGTTGTGTACTGCCCTCTCTAATATGTCGCAAAACAATTTCTGCAAGAATTAAATCTTCATCTTGTGTCCATGCATCTTGTCTTGATCCCGGCATATTCCCAGCCCTCCTTGCAAAGCTTTATTACATACTATGCAACTGCTAGAAAAGATAGAAATACTTCGGTAAATTTATTTTAATCTTACTTTTTACGTTCACGGAATTGCTTGACTGCAAGCAAATGTTCTTCCTTCTCCCAAAGCTTCGCGCAAACTTTAATTTCTTCCATCATTCTCTCTCTTAAATTTGTCTGCTCCCATTTCCTCACAAGCATATTTTTGTATGCCTGCAACACTTCACTTTGTTTGTCGGTATATTTCTCTAAAATCGACAGCACTTGCTCGTCTTCCTCTATCACTTCTGAAATAAAACCAAGCTTAATAGCTTCTTCAGGTAAAATAATACTTCCCGACCAAAGTAAAGACATCGCATTAGCAGGCGTCAGCTTTTCCGTTAAAATTGTTCCGCAGCCCCAGCCGGTCGTAATCGCTTGATGTCCTTGGACAAACCCCATCTTCACGCCTTTTTTAGCAATTCTTATATCACATGCCGTGGCTATTTCGCAACCTCCCCCGATGGCTGTACCGTTTATATAAGCGATTGTCGGCTTTGGAAATGTCGCTAATTTATAAAGTACCTGCCCCATTTTTGAAAGCATGCCGAAAGCCGCCTTTTCTGTTTCTAGCGCATGAAATTCGCTTAAATCTCCTCCGGAGCAAAAAGCCTGTTCACCCGAACCACGAATAAGCAACATTTTGACATCCTTGTCCTCTTTTGCCAGATCAATAGCCTCATCTAGTTCATTCATCACTTCATAGCTGATTGCATTCCTTTTTTCAGGTCTATTAATCGTTAACTGTAAAATCGAATCTCCCACAAATGTTTTCAATAAACAATTCGACATGTAACCCCTCCTATATATGGTTTCTACACCATTATACAAAATAATCTGACAAATTATCAGAAAAACCGTTACCGGTCCTTTTTTATTTTTGAATCCACCTACTAAATTCACTTCAATGAAAAAGGAGCCATGCGGGAGGACTAAGATGAATCACACAAGAAAACCGCCTTTGGTTTCTTGAGGGAGGCAGCTTAGGACCGAGCATGGCAGGTATAAGGTTAGACAGCTATCCTAGTTCAAAATTTATATGCTTTATTATAGTGTCTGAAAAACAGTTACCGGTCCTTTTTTATTTTTTCACTTCAATGAAAAAAAGACTGCAATGAATAATCATTGCAGTCTTTTTATTCGAAAGAAATTATTTGTTAACAACTTCTTTTCCTTTGTACGTTCCACATTCTTTGCAAACACGGTGTGAAAGTTTCATTTCTCCACAGTTTGGGCATTCTACCATACCAGGTACATTAAGTTTAAAATGAGTACGACGTTTTCTTTTTACAGTTTTAGACGTTCTTCTAAAAGGTACAGCCATTATTCCCACCTCCTTAAAAAATGGTTTAAGAAGCAAGGACCTATATATCCTGATTCTTCTTTTTAAGTATCATTATTAGTTGTCGTTGTCAAAGAATTTTGCAAGACCAGCTAGACGAGGATCAATTTTCTTCTCCTGTTCCTCCGGATTAACGACAGACCAGTCATTGCCTGACTGTGGCGCTGCCCCTTCGGGATTAGCATCTTCACAAAATACTTGCATCGGTACTTCTAACAACAAATTCTCTCTTATAACCGGCATTAAATCAATTACATCACCTTGAACAACGGTAAAATACTCGCTATCAATGTAGTCATAATCTTCTTTTAATAAAAAGGTTTCACTTGTTTTCACATCGATTGGATATCGAACGTCAACAAGTGTTCTTGAACAAGGCAAGATTAATTCCCCCGTCAGATGGATATGAAACGTAATTTTCGTTGCGCTTATATCCGCTCTACCTTTGACAAGTATAGGAGAGACTTCGCGAATCTGCGGATCTACTTCTCTAATGTCTGAGCAATCAACCGTTTCATCCAAGATTAATCCTTTATCCCGGTATTTCTGAAGTTGAGTTATTGTCCATTTCATACAAATCACCTCAAGGCAACAAAGGTAATTATAGCTTTCATTGAATAGATTGTCAATATAATTTCTTTACAGCCTTTTTTCCTTCGTTTTTGTCTGTTTTTTCATGTATCAATACATACTAACCCTTAGTATTGTAGCATTTATAGTGGCTATTATGCAAAGTCTCGATACGAGAGATAGCAGCTTCGCATAACATTAAAAATATTTTTCCAACATTTTCACTTCATTTTTTTAAAATATAAACAATTACTTTATCATTTAACATTAATTTTTATAGGCGGTGTTGTTAATCTCCGTTCCAGGCGGACGCTTTCTGTGGGGCGATGCACTAATCCTCCTCGTCGCTAACACTTCTGCAGTGAATTGGCCTGCACGCTTCGTCTGAGCAGGAGTCGCCGATCTCCACTCCAATCAACGAAAAATAGATATTTTCTGTATATTAAATGTTTATCATCACGATTTTTTACCGTAAAATAAGGAATCTGCATTTTATTTTAGTATGTGAGGTAATGATTATCTTAACCAGATTTAATGCTTTATAATATTAACAGATTAGAAAAATTGCACAGGAGGTACAAAATGAAAGCAGTTGGCTTAATTGTTGAATACAACCCTTTCCATAACGGTCACTTATATCATGTTCAGCAAAGCAGGAAGCAACATGGTGCTGATTGCGTAATCGCTGTCATGAGCGGTTCTTTTTTACAAAGAGGCGAGCCAGCCATCGTCAATAAATGGTCTCGAGCTGCTATGGCTCTTCATAATGGTGTCGATCTTGTCATTGAACTCCCTTACATATATAGCACACAACACGCCGAACATTTTGCATTCGGCGCTGTGTCTTTGCTCGAAGCGATGAAATGCGATTCGTTTTGCTTCGGAAGCGAAAACGGCAGTATTTCCTCTTTCAAGCAGCTATATGACATTATGGCACAGTATGAGGAACCTTTAAATGAGCTAATTCGCCAATACAGCAAGGAAGGCAACAGTTATCCGCGTGCCTTCTCCCTCGCTTTGCAAAGCCTTAATATAAAGCTTGAAAACGATATTGATTTAGCAATGCCCAATAATATACTCGGTTTTCAATATGTGCGTGCCGGATTAGCTAATAATTATCATATCCGCCCGTCACTCATTAACCGGGTCGCTGCCCATTACCATGATTCCGCCTTGCCATCAGGTCATATCGCGAGCGCAACCAGCATAAGAAAAGCATTGATGGACGAAGTTGCCGAAGATGTTCAATCATTCATGCCGGCTTTTTCTTGGAATGAATTAAATGAGTACGCAGTCAAAAATAACTTATTACACAGTTGGGAGCAGTATTGGCCGTTTTTGCAATACACATTAGTATCCCATTCCGCTGAGCAACTCAGCCAAATATACGAAGTCGAAGAAGGCATTCAACATCGTTTGAAGGAAGCAGCTCTTCTATCTGAGAGCTTCGAGCAATTTATGGCAAATGTAAAAACAAAACGTTATACTTATACACGCATCCAGCGTATTTGTATCCATATTTTAAACAATGTCAGCAAACAGAAGATGAAGCAGTTGATGCATAAACCATCTTATATTCGTATTTTAGGATTCACAGACAAAGGCAGACAATATTTAAGCGAAAAGAAAAAGCAGATTGAACTTCCGATTGTAACCAAGCCGGGAAGTTTCACAGATGAAGGGCTTGCGTTAGACATTCACGCTGCAACAATTCATTCCCTACCACTACCCTACGAACAACGAAGACAAGTATTGCAAAGAGAATATAAGCAGCCGATTATATTAAAGAAAGCTTGCCTTTGACAAGCCTAATAAGGCAAAGTCAAAGGTCTAGTTACACTTATACTATAAACTTAAAAGTGGCGCCTACCCTTTATTTTCACAAAAAAAGATTCAAGCCGATTATAGGCCTGAATCTTTTTTGCTTTAAGAAATTATAAAAATCCACATTGTGCATTGAAAAAAGTGTATCGACGTCAAGCTCCAGGCGCTACGTCCGCATATCTTCGTCGCTGTGACTCTCGTACTGAGAGCCTCAGTTCATACGGGGCTAACCGGGGCGCTTGCGCTTTTATTCTTTTTATTGAAGTGATTTCAAATAATTTAACGCATCCTCCATCGTATCGACCGGCACGACTTTCATCGATGTGCCGATATCTTCCGCAGTTTCGAGCGCTACAGAATAATTAGAGTCGTCTGCACCGTTTTCATTAGGCGCAAAGAATATGTCAGCGCCACTTTCGCTTGCAGCGACTACTTTTTGATCAATACCACCGATTGCACCGACATTGCCTTGCTCATCAATTGTGCCCGTTCCTGCAATCATATGTCCTTTAGTAATGTCTTCTTTAACGAGCTGATTATATATTTCTAGCGAGAACATTAAACCTGCGGAAGGACCCCCGATTGTGCTGCTATCAATTTTAACTTTCGGATCGGTCTCTACTGATATATCGTCCACTAGAATAATGCCAATTCCGATTTTATTATTTTCCGGATTCATTTTTGTTTTAACACTTGTTTCAATCGTTTCTTCGCCTCTTACAACTTCCAATAGAATAGATGAACCTTCCTTTTGCTCCTGAATGTATGTCATTAATTGATCTGAAGATGTCAATTTATCCCCATTCACCTTTACGATGCGGTCTCCAGCTTGAAGCACTTCATACGCCGGCATGTCTTCCAGCGTACTTAAAACATATACTCCCTCATAATTTGTTTCATACGAAATTTCTGCCTCGCGAAATGCGCTCATAATCGCATTAGATTTTGAGCCTTCCATTAAATACATCTGTCTCACGTTATATTCTTCATCTGTTTCATCTGATCGTTTGACTTCTTCTTCTTTATAGACTGACCAATAATCAAGCCAATCAGCCAATACATATGTATAAATGTTTGCTTTTCCCATCTGAATTGTCGTCAGCTCAAAACTGCCTTCAGACGGATAACCGTTTTCCACTTGAACGATCGGTTCAAGCTCTTTAGCCATACCAGGCTTCGATATATAATAAGGCATCGGGAAAAAATATCCCGCTACCAGCAGAAGACAAACACTCCCCAAGCTCCATTTTCTAATTCTCTTCCAGTTCACTTCTCCGTCTCTCCTCCCAGTCAGCTATCATCGCTTTTATTTGGCCAATGTGTTTTCTCGCCTCCTGTTCCCCTAAAGCTACAATTTCGTCAATATTCGTAAACGCGCTCGAACTGTACTTTTCGACACGCGGATTCAGCATGACATCCGCCTTTATTTGACGGCTCTTCATAACTTCCAACTGAAGAATGTCTAGTGTTTGCAATATGACGTCATAAATCGAGTTCAATTCGGCATTTTCTTTTACACGGAGCACATCAACTGAAATGACAAGATCCGCCCCCATTTCCTTCACGACAGAAATCGGCACACGATCGACAACACCGCCATCGACCAATAACTGATCACCGATCTTAACGGGAACGAAAATTCCGGGGACTGCAACACTTGCACGTACGGCATCTGCGACCGGACCTTCCTTCATGACCACTTTTTCGCCAGTTTTAATATTAGTGGCAACCACCGCTAATGGAATCGGCAAGTCTTCGATATTTCTCCACTGCGTAAAAATGCCGATAAAATCTTTCAGCCGATTACCTTTAATGAAACCCATTTTTGGCACAGTGAAATCCAAGTAATATTTCCGCTTAAAACTCATGACAACTTTATAAAGCTGCTCAAGATCAGTGCCGGCTGCAAACATGCTGCCAATCAATGCTCCCATACTGCTGCCTGCAATATAGGAAATATCGATATTTTCTTCTTGCAGCACTCTGATTACACCAAGATGCGCAAATCCTCTAGCACCTCCAGAGCCTAAAGCAAGGCCGATTTTCGGTTTATGCTTCAAAGGATTACCTCCTTCCATCATGTACACCCCAAACCTGCGGCTACCGCCTATGTTTTGTTCTAAAAAAACAGATGCCTTCGTATATTTGTAAAGGAAGACAAGCACGTCGGCAGCGTTGTACATCCTCATCGAAAATCATCCCTATGTATAATATTTTAACACTGCAAAATATTCGTGCAAAGATACAATAACTTTCGGGAGGCTTGTCAGGTGAATAAATCGATTTTTAAAACGTTATTCTTAGCGGCAAGCGCTGCATTACTTGCAGGTGCACTTATTAAATTTCCTCAACAGGCTCTTGAAGCATCTGTACGCGGAGTCAACATGTGGTGGGAAATAGTATTCCCCTCGCTTTTGCCATTTTTCATCATCTCTGAATTGCTTATAAGTTTTGGCGTTGTCGCTTTTATCGGCGTTATGCTCGAACCTTTAATGCGCCCTCTCTTTAAAGTGCCCGGTGTAGGCGGCTTCATTTGGGCAATGGGTATGGCTTCCGGATTTCCGTCAGGCGCTAAATTGACAACCCGACTCAGACAGGAAAAACAGTTATCAAAAATTGAAGCAGAAAGACTGATCTCTTTCACTAACTCATCCAACCCGCTGTTTATTTTCGGTGCTGTATCAATCGGGTTCTTTCATAATCCGGCACTGGGCATTGTTTTAGCTGTCGCACATTACATCGCCAATTTCTTTGTTGGATTATCAATGCGCTTTTACGGCCAAGATAATCGGCGTGTTTCAGAAAAAAATCGAAGTCTAATATTGAAACAAGCCTTAAGGAAAATGCACCATACAAGATTGAAAGAAAAACGGCCATTCGCAAAAATACTAGGGGACTCCATTCTTTCATCTATCGAAACTTTGCTGCAAATCGGCGGTTTTATCATTTTATTTTCCGTCATTAACAAACTTCTCTACATTATCAATATTACCGAATACATCTCTTACATATTCCGATATATTTTGTCCTTATTACAGTTATCCGCAGACTTCAGCTTACCTTTTATATCTGGTCTTTTTGAAATTACACTTGGATCGCAAATGATCAGCAGCGTAAGTAACGTACCTTTATTACAGCAAGCCATCCTTACGAGCTTCATTTTAGCTTTCAACGGTTTCAGTGTACACGCCCAGGTAGCGAGCATTATCGCGCCGACCGACATTCGTTTTGCTCCCTACTTTTTTGCTCGCATTCTCCACGGTATTTTTGCAAGTATTATTACCATCATTGTCTGGAAACCACTGTACGAAAACAGGAAAGGACAAGACACTTCTACCGATGCGATAGCTATAAATGCCGGTGAACAAAACTATTTCTTTTCGCAATTGTTAGAAATGATTGCATCTATAGGACCTACTGTCACCTTATTTGCTTTAATATTATATTTATGGATTTATGCAAACCGAACACTCCAAAAGTAAGAAAAACCGTCACCGGTCCTTTTTCAACATGAATATGCTACTTGGATTGGCCTCGTTGAAAAAGGAGACATGCGGGAACGGAAAAGCGGAAGCGGCCCGTTCAGCCCCGACCTGCATAAGACAAATTACGTAGGAAATTGTAAAATTTCTGGAGTGATTTGGCTTATGACCTCGAGGGGCTGGCCGCTGCAGCTAGACAAATTCTAAGAAGGAACAGCGACTAAGAGCGCTACGTCCGTATATCTTCGTCGCTGTGACTCTCATCCTGAGAGCCCCACACAAGAAACCCGCCTTTGGTTTCTTGTGGGAGGTTGCTTAGGACCGAGCATGGCAGGTGTAAGGTTAGACAGCCATCTAAGTTCAAAATTATACTTCTTATCTTTTAAGAAAAACCATCACCGGTCCTTTTGGTATAGCACATTCTCAAGATATAATAAAATCGCCCCTCCTGTC
The DNA here is from genome assembly GCF_014712675.1 of Peribacillus faecalis. Classification (GTDB taxonomy): domain Bacteria; phylum Bacillota; class Bacilli; order Bacillales; family DSM-1321; genus Bacillus_AD; species Bacillus_AD faecalis. Next base: position 95,635 of record NZ_JACXSI010000001.1, read on the forward strand.
TTATTAACGACTGAAGGGGCGTTATTTTTTATTTGCTGTATTTTTTCTTTAATGCTTCATTGACAAGCGGAGGAACTAATTCAGATACATCTCCATTGTATTTTGCAACTTCCTTAACGATGCTTGAGCTTAAGAAAGAATATTGATTCTTCGTCATAATGAAGAAAGTTTCTAGATGATCGTATAGTACCTTATTCATTGAGGTAATTTGCATTTCATATTCGAAATCGGAAACAGCTCGCAAGCCCCGGATAATTGCGTCAGCATTGATGCTTTTCGCATAATCCACAAGCAAGCCTTGAGACGTGTCAACTTTCACATTCGGAATATGACTCGTCACTTTTTTAATTAAATCAACTCTTTCTTCAATCGTAAATAATGGATGCTTGGATGAGTTATTCAGCAATACAACATATAACTCATCAAAAACTTTCGCTCCCCTTTGGATTATATCGATATGCCCATTCGTAATTGGGTCAAAGCTCCCCGGACACACTGCTATCCTCTTCATTTATGTTCCTCCCGCTACATTTCATTCTTTTTTATTTCATATATAGAAATTTGTATTGTTCCATATAATTCATGCTTCCATCGCGACAAAGACGCAACCTCGTCAGGCAATTCCACATCATGACCGTGTTCACATACAATAATTCCATCTGCGTTTAATAAGTCATGTTCGGTAATTGTTGTTAAAATGTCGACAAGTTTCTGTTTTTTGTATGGAGGATCCAAAAGAATTAAATCGAATGCCACCTCCCTCTTAATTAAAGCTTTTAACGCTCTTTCCGCTTCATTTTTATATACTTCGGCCTGTTTTAAAAAATCACAAGCCTCTAAGTTTGCTTTAACTGTTGAAACCGCTTTATATTCTCTATCTACAAAAATGGCTTCATTCATTCCTCTGCTTAATGCCTCAATGCCTAATCCGCCACTTCCAGCAAACAAGTCCAAAACCTTCCCACCTTCAAAATACGGTCCGATAATATTGAAGATTGATTCCTTCACTTTATCGGTAGTCGGTCTTGTGGAAGCTCCGGGAACTGCTTTTAACGGTCTTCCTTTACATGTTCCAGATACTACTCTCATTGCTTTCACCACTATCCAAATAACTATTTATTTTCTATCTTATCCTAACATATTGTGTTTCTATCGCCAATAATAATTAATCTTAAAGGAGATTATCGAAAGGATGAATAACAAAACTTTTTTTGGTGATAATTATATTTAACAGCACCTTACTCAAGGTTGTTGTTGCCAACCGCGGAGAAGACTTACGTTTCCCCATAAGTTCTTCCTCCGGTTTCTCCTCTCCCTTTCCCTTCTATCCTTTTGGAAATAGAAGGACCCTGCAGAAATCTCTGCAGGGCTTTTTTATTAAGCACTGCAGACATTCTCCATTCAATCCCCCAAAACTGTCAAGTTCCCTTGCTGCTCCGCAAGCTTAATACCGAAAATATCACGAAGCCAGTTTTCATATATATACAGTTCTTGACCGAGCATGAAAATAGGAGGAGACTTAACGGAATAATCCGTACCGTTTAAAATAAATACCTTTTCTCCTGGATACATCCGCAATGTGTCTTCTGCCCGTGTCAGAAACACCTCACCTGTTTCCATCTGTTCATACTGAAAACCTGCATTTGAAATAATCGCAAGAAACGGAACTGCTTTTTTCTTATCAATATAGACGATCGGCTGCTCCGATTGAGCCCCATTCAATAAAATCTTACGTTCATCATAATAAAACAACGGTACCATTGCCGCCGACTCAAGATTATTGAGACTGAAGAATGAAGTATTTTTATTTACAGCGCTAGAAAGCGCTCCGTCTAACAGCTTAGCCGTTAACGGCTGCTTCATTTCTTCTATCGACTTTATAAAGGCATCCATTTCGTAATCCAATAAATTCTGTTTTAAGACTTGAACGAGTTGTCCTGCTTTCGCACCGCCCGGTTCCGCATCGTTGACCAAACTGTTCAACACTTTCTGCAGCCATCTTTCATTATCATCCGCAAAAGAAAAAGCCGCATTCATCTCCATGTTAGCGAACCTGCTTTTATGCTTGTCCATTGATTGACGACTGTCCAATAAGAAAAGGTTTTGGCGATCTGATGGATCATGTTTAGAGGTTAATACGATAAAATGGTTTGCCAGAAAAGAACTTTCCTGTAAAAGCTGCTTCATTTCTTCTATTTTAGTACCTTCTTCATAATAAAGGCCGACCATATCGCGAACTTCTAAGTACATAAGTTGTCCGTTCTGATAATAAATCGGATAAACTGAACCTTCATTCTCAAACATATAATAATCAATATAATCTTTCTTTGCATTGCCGATTAACGGAGCTCCGGCTGCCCAGCTTCCTGCCCTTTTATCTCCGGTAACAGTAATCTCCACCCTTGTTTTCCGAGTCTCAATATCTATAAGTTCTACTGCCCAATCCACAAGTATTTTGCCAGGTCGGTTCGGTTCGAACGGAATGTCATATACGAATATAATCTCACTTTCATCTTCCCCTACCACTACCGATACAGGGGCCATTTCGTCCCTTCCTTCTATTGTATAAGCTACCCCCATCGGATTTGCTACTTTATATGTACCCGCTTCCAATCCGCTGAACGTTTGAATAACAGATAATCTTTTACTCGTTTGTTCGACCCGGATGAACTGTTCTGCTGATGTTTGTGTCTTTTCAGACAGACCCTTTGCCTCAGAGTATACCTTCCATTGCCACATTACAATTGCTCCTACCGTCATTACTAATATGAAAGTGAGTAAATATAATGCTTTTCTCATCTGCTCCTACCCCTTCATTTCCGTATATTATAAAATGTACCAAATTCATGTAATAAAAAACACTATATTGAACGAAAATTAGTTAAAATTTTTCGAATCCTTCCAAAACGAGGGCGGACATGTTAAAGTAATAGGGTCATTTTTTAGGATAAGAAAGGCGTGAACATATGATTCAACGATTTATTGAACTTGGAGAAGGCTATTCAGACTTATACGAGCTAATTGATTTGGCAAAAGCCCAACAAGACCGTGTTGCATTTTTACTTTCATTGCAAACAACTGTTAAGGACCGCAATGTCGTTTCATTGGCAGTCATTTTGAAGCCGACAGATCCCGGCAAGTTCCAACCGATTTACGTTTGCCGCGAAGGCGTCCCAGATCCGGAAAAAACGCCAAATAAGCGCTTTGAGATGTTTGAGCAACTAGCAAAAGAAATCGACAAAAATATTATCCCGCTGCAAGTGAAGCCATCCAACTTTTTTGCAGAAAAAGAGTTATATTATCAGCACTTAATCGGGATATTAAGAATGAACCGCTACTTGCCTCCGTTATCTTAGTTTAAACAGAATCAGTTTTTTAAGGAAATAATAAAAGGGGCTAGAATATAGCCCCTTTTAAATACCCATCTTATAATCATATTCTTTAGCTTTATCAGGCTTCGAGTTCTCATAATCCGTCTTAATGAACGGTTTATATGACTTCTCGACTTTCTTTACGAAAGAATAGGAATTCAATTTCTCTGCAATCGCGTCTACGTCATCCATATTGGTATACAAGACAACATACTTCAGCTTTTTTGAAACATAATGTATATTACCGAACCGTCTAAGCATTTTTACTTGCTTTAACGTATGTAAGTAAACAATAATTCCCTGTCTGGCAACCAACATACTGAGATCTCCTAAAAATGAATTTACATTAAGTTTAGCATAGACCTCTTCATTCTATCAACAACAGAAAAACCATCACCGATCCTTTTGGGTAAAAAGCATACTTAAGATTTTGCAGTAAATCTTAAAATAATTACTTTTTTTATGTTACAAATCAAAAGGAACCATGCGGCAACCGAAAAGGGGAAGCGGCCCGCAAGTAAGGAACAGCGACTAAGGATGCTCCGTCGGCATATCTTCGTCGCTGTGATTCTTGTCCTGAGAGCCTCCAACCTGCATAAGACGAATCACACAGGAAATTGTAAAATTTCTTATGTGATTCGTCTTATAACCTCGAGCTGTCAAATTCATCGCTTATCAGTCATGAATTTGACAAAATACTCAAGGAAGCTATATTTTATCTTCCCGTAAATTAGCTAGTTTTTACGAACAACCGCAGCTGCCTCCCGATCCACATCCTCCACTTGAACAGACGCTTTCAAAGAACGGATTTCCGGCGGGTGTTTTTATATGTTCGGAGACGGAACCGGCAACGATAACACTTATTTGGTCCAGTATTTCCTGCAGCTGATTTTCAGCTTTCTTAAACTCAATAACAGTCGGGTGCAAATCCATCTCTCTTTTTCTCGTTCGCGTCTCGAGATTGACATATTTGTAGTCCGGATGATATTTGCCGAACCTTTGTACTTCCTCAAACCGCTCCTTCATGCTCGTAAAATTTTTAATCTTTTCTTGAGCGTCCGGATCGTTTTGTAATTTATATAAAGAAATAAAGTAATTTTCCCCTATTTCCGATTTCATAATCATCTGCGCAAGTTCATCTGCGCATTGAAGAATTTCTACTCTTTCTAAAGTCGCAATCATTCAAGCCACCTCCTACCGTTTATATTACCATGATATGACGGAGAATGAAAATATAGCTGTATCAGGTACGAAGGTGACTTTACTAAGATTTGTTGTTCATTCCTTGCAGCATATTGAGCATAATCGAAGCTACCTGTACACCGTTTGTTAATTTATTCACCCGCTGCGGAATTGACTTCTCGAAATGATACGTTGCTTCTATCCCCATCTCTTCCATCAGTTGAGGATTTCTCGATAGTTTACGGTACCACATCGGCTGCAGGCGAATATAGTTTAAGTAATCTTGATTTCCTTTAATAAAATCAAACACATCTTGTCTCACTATACTTCCCTGCTTTCTTAATCTCTTCTTAAAGCAAAGGGATTACTTTTTGCTTTAGCGGGAGCAGTTTCAGCACTGTCTTTTTCCGAAGAGCCTTGGAATTGCGAAATCACGCCTGATATTGTACCAAGCGCTTGACTTAAATTAGCAACGTGCTTTTGCATCGATTGCACATCCATACTTTTCAGAGCGTCAAACAAAGAGGCCGATGCAGCTTCTTGTTCCGCATTCTTTTTTTCCTGTTCAACAGAATCGGCTCCAGCATTCCGATAACTTTCCCAAAGCTTATCTTGTTCGCCAAGCAAGTACCAATCCTCATAAACTTCCTGCCAGGTGTAAACACCTCTTCTCACTTCATAAACTAATGAAGGATGTTTTCTCAAAAATGCTTTAAACTCTTCCAAGGAGCGCTTTTCCGACATCTTCCTTCACCTCATAGACTTACTTGTTCCTATGCATGACTAACATGCACATTCACCTACTACACTATATGAACAAAGAGCGGAATTGTGAGAAGAAAAACCGTCACCGATCCTTTTTCATTTTTGATTTCACTTCTTGATTTGTCTTCAATGAAAAAGGAGCCATGTGGGAGGACTAAGACGAACCACCCAAGAAACCCGGTTTTGGTTTCTTGGATGGGGTGGCTTAGGACCGATCATGGCAGGTATAAGGTTAGACAGCTGTCTAAGTTCGAAGCTTTATTATCTTTATAGGAAAACCGTTACCGGTGCTTTTTCATCTTTAAAAAAAGGACTGAATCTGAAATTTAATCAGCATTCAATCCTAAATTGATTATTGTATAATGAAATTTTGAGTAAAATAGCTTTGATAAACACCTACACCTAAGCGTGTAAAATCTTCATTTAATAATGTATCACGATGCCCTTTACTATTTAGCCAGCCTTCAAAAGCTGCGACACCATCTACATATTTTGCCGCTATATTTTCACCAGCTCCATTAAAAGAGATTTCTCCGCTCTCTAAACGGTCACTCAAACTTCCGTTGCCAGGGGATTCATGAGCAAAAAAGCCATTTTCAAACATATCCAAACTATGCAGACGAGCGACTTCTGCCGTCTCCTCATCCCACTCGACTTGATTCATTTCAAACCTGTTTCGAATAATGTTCGTAATAGAGAATATTTGTTGTTCATTCCCTTGATCAACGAGTTGCCATTCTTCATCCGACAATTCATTCGATTCAGGCAAGTCACCTCGGTAAATCATCTCATAAGGTCTTTGCAGTACAAGCACTTCCGGCGTTAGAAGTCGAACACTTGTCACCAAACCGGTAAATCTATCAATATAAATTTGAGCATAAAAATCTCCAATTTTAATTAACGGTCTCATTCCCAAATCTTCTTCACTCAATTCGAATTGATAGGTCGTTCCATCATATTCAACATCGATTACAACTTGCGGGTGAAATGTTTGATACAGTTCATTCACACGCTGACCAATTTCAAAAGGATCAATAGCTAACTCGTTCCCTAAAGCATAGATTGAAACAACTTGTTGATCCTGAACGGCAACCTGCAGATAGTTTTCCTCGCCTCGATCATATACCCACCATTCATAGCCGAAAGCCGATAAATCAATTCGATCCGGTTCTCCGAAAAGAGCAGATACCTCTTGGACATCTTTTTCAATAAGTGAAAGAATACCGCCATCCGGAATTTCATATATATTATTCTGCGAATCTGCTATAAAGGATGGCTCATTGTTGCTTTCATTCGAGGATTGATTGTTATCAAAAAGGTAGAAACCTATTATACAAAATATAATTGCTAATAACAGAGTTTTCAGAAGTCCTTTCAGATGTTATTACCTCCTTTCACTATTGTGTATTTCAATCTAGTTTTTTAAACCAATAATCTTTGGCACGTTTATGACAAATATTCTAATAATAGCAATATAATTATAACATTTTGTTCACACACTAGATAGATGAAACGAACAAAATCACTTATGCCCAACATTTACCAAAAGCACACGATAAAAATGACGCTTTTGTGAAAACGCACCCTCATGTTCAACTGCTCATTGCAAGTTGCCTATTTTCATAATATTATTAACAAGAGGGAAAATTTAGCATGTTTTTCTATTATTTTCTATTAATGGCTATTTGCACTTAAACAGCACCGACAAGGAGGTTATAACAATGCGTTTTGAAGACACAGGCTTTGAAAGAGTAACTGCAGACCTTAATCGCTTGGACGATTGTTTACCGGAATTTGGTCTAATTCGCGCTGAGCAATGGGATTATGAAAGAGTTTGCTACGATCGAAAATTTGAAGAAAAAGAAGGCGTATATTACCTTCGCATTTTAGGTTACGCAAAAGAAGGGGATGTAGGCGCTCATCGCGCGACCATTCAGCTGTTAACACCAATCATCGGTAAGCACTATTATCCTCATGGTGTTGAATACGGAGAAGATGAATACTTCCCACCAAGCTTATTGAAACAGTGTGAATCCATTCTTGCAGAAGTAAAAACAGCAGTAGATCAATTTGCTTTTACAAAGTAAGAAAAACCGTTTCTTTTTCATTTTTAATTTCACTCCTTGATACTACTCCAATAGAAATGAGCATGTAGGTATAAGGTTAGACAACTAAAACCGAAAAAGAGGTCAATTTAAGCTGGATGCTTTAATTGGCCTCTTTTTTCTACTAATATTTTATTGTCTATGTCCCAAGTATCGCCTTAATCACTGATGTTGTTTCTCCTCCACTGTAGATAACATAAAGCAATAAATAGACAGCAAGCCCGGTAATACCTGTACAAAACCAGATAATACTCGTCTTCGGACCAAGCTTTTTATGTAATCTGAAATTCCCTTTAAAACCAGAAACCAGCATGGTTATTCCTAATACAGCACCTGTTGTAGCTAACAAAATATGAAAAATTAAAAATACTGTATAGTAGATTTTTATATCATCTGGACCGCCAAAAGCTGTATTTCCGATAAATAGAGTTCGGCTTGCATAAATGATGAAAAAAGTAACCGCAAATATTGCAGCTAAAATCATCGTTTTTTGATGCGCAGTACGGTTTTTTTGTTTAATCTGTGCCCAGCCGATTGCGACAGTAATCGCACTCAATAAAATAAACGCCGTGCTTATAGTAGGCAAAATTGGTAGAGACATAACTTAAGACGTCCTCTCTTCGTATATTCACTTTTTATTCTAATAAACTATTTTTTATTTTTCAATAAATGTAACAATACTGACAATTAATTCATGATTAAATTATAAATCGCATACAAAACAGTGGACTTCCACTATAATTCTCCTACTTTCGGATTCATATCAATGCTGTCTTTACTCTCTGTTCTAAACCAGGCATAAAAGATTTTTGCCATAAAAAATCCGTAAACAAGCTCTTGAATAATTTTCATAATCACTCCTCCCGTTCGTTGATCTTCCAACAAAGACATGCTGTTGAACATTTCTGGACCGGATAAATCTAGTGTCGCGAGCATACCGGCAGGTACACATAATTCCATTGCTTTCAACCAAAATGCCGAATCTGAATAGGTCTGATACATCGGCAGATCAGCAAAAATAATTAAAGCGCATGCCGGGGTAAGTAAAATCCCGTTTGCAAATATGTAGCCAATCCGTTTTAAACCGAGGAAACCTTGGTATTCTTCAAGTTCATTAACGAGCGGCCACCACGTGCATATAGCTGCAGCAAACAATACAGTCGTGTAAACCGCATGTAGCAGCATATCTGTTTTAACAGCATCAAATATGATTGGAATATGATATAAGGAGAACATTCCAACAAACAAAAACAAAGCAATTAACGGTTTCGTAAAAAAACTGAACAGTGGCTTTATAATACTAATTTGCAAAAAAGGTCTCCATAGCCACTTCGGTATCGCAAGTATGAAAATCGGTGGAATTAATAAGTATAGCAAAGCCATTTGAGTCATATGTACACTGAACATAATATGTCCAAGCAAATCGACAGGCGAACCTTTTACAATATATAAAAGTACAACTGTCACACAAAAAAATACTACGTGTTTTTTTGCTAAAGGCTCACTTACTGAGCAGATTTTTTGCCGGTACACTGTCGTCCCTAAAAAATAAAGCAGTGCAACACCAATGAGAAACAGCATAAAATACGGACTCCACAACGCACGAAAACCGAATATATCTAAAGTCAATTTCATTCACCTCCATTAAAATTGTATAAGAAAAAAGCTGACCAAATGAAAGCACCACTTCCATCGAGAGAAGAAACGCCTTTCTATCAGTCAGCCTTTATCCCGTTTCACTTTAAATCCAGACAATTGTCACAAACGCCAAAATTGTAACCGCTCCGACTGTAAGCCCGGAATATAAAAACATCGCCGGCAACTCATGCCCTTTATGGCTCATATGCATAAAATAATACAATTGGAATATGACTTGAACAATTGCCAAAAGCAAGATCGTAATGACAGCAAATCCATCTGAAATGCCATCATAACCAATTGCGACAAAGGCGATGAGCGTCAAGAAAATCATTAAAGAAAAAGAAATGATCTGATATTTCATATCTTCAAGGTTTTTCCTGCGTCTAAATTGTACATCTACCTTAGGATGAGCTGAATTTTCATGATTATTTCCCATTACTTATCCCACCATTCCCATCAAATATACAACGGTAAAAATGAATACCCATACTACATCGATAAAGTGCCAATAAAGACTGGCAACGTAAAACTTCGGCGCATTGTATAAGTTTAACCCGCGTTTAGCATTACGAAGCATAAGCGCGGTAATCCACATCAAACCGAAAGCAACGTGGGCTCCGTGAAAACCAACTAATGTATAGAAAGCCGATCCAAATGCACTTGATGTAAAAGTAAAATCATATGCATGCACATAATGATAAAACTCATAGATTTCAAGAGCCAAGAACGCGGCACCTAGCAGCACTGTCACTAACAGCCATGCTTGCATTCTTTTAAAATCAAAATTCTTCATGTGGTACATAGCATACACACTTGTTAAAGAACTTGTTAACAAGAGCATAGTTGCCAAGAACACAAGAGGCATACTGAACATATCTTTCGCCAAATAATGATCGGCGTTCGGAACTTTATCTTTTAATGCAAGGTAGGTCGCAAACAACGTCGCAAATAGAACTGTTTCGCCTCCAAGGAAAAACCAAAATCCTAGAAACTTATTTTTCCCCTCTAAGGTGGCTTGTTCAGGCGAAGAAGGCCACGTTTCTTCTGTGAATTTTTCTTCGATATGCATTATGCGATCCCCCCTTTATCATCATCTTCCATTAAATCTTCTTTATGAATATGATAACCGAGATCATCTTTAACTGAACGAACAAGCATTGACAGAAGTGTAATCAATAAACCGATGATAAGTACCGGAATCGCCCAGCTTGTTCCATCCGGCATATACATCGCACCAAAGGCGGCTATGAACAGGCCTAAAGACATCACAAACGGAATAATCGAACCATTCGGCATATGAATATCCCCTATCGGTTCAGCAGGCAGCATTCCTTTTTTGCCTTCCATCTTTTCAAGCCAATAAGCATCAAGCCCCCGCACTAACGGCAATTGCTTGAAGTTATATTCAGGCGGCGGAGAAGCGATTGCCCACTCAATTGTACGCCCGTCTTCCCACGGATCGTTCCCGACTTTTTCATTTTTGATTGATGTTACGACAACATTGTACAACAAGACGACAGTACCTACTGCCATTAACAGCGCACCGGCTGTACTGATTGCATTCATTAAATTCAAACCTTGGTTTGGCAAAAATGTATGAATACGGCGAGGCATACCCATTAATCCTAAGAAGTGCTGCACAAAGAATGTTAAGTGGAAACCGACAAAGAAAAACCAAAATGTCACTTTGCCCAATTTTTCGCTAAGCATTGTACCGAACATTTTCGGCCAATAAAAATGCGCACCTGCCAATAACGCAAATACTACACCACCGACGATAACATAATGGAAGTGAGCGACAACGAAATAGCTGTCATGGAACTGATAATCGGCTGGAGCTGCAGCATTCATAATCCCTGTTACACCACCCATGACGAACGACGGGATGAAAAAGACAGCATACAACATCGGAACAGTAAACTTTATACTGCCGCCCCACATTGTAAATAGCCAGTTGAATATTTTGATTCCAGTCGGAACAGCTATTGCCATTGTAGCGACAGCAAAGATAGCATTTGCTACCGGGCCAAGTCCGACAGTAAACATATGGTGAGCCCATACCATGAAGCCTAAGAATCCGATTAATACTGTTGCAAAAACCATGGAAGAATAACCGAAAAGTCGTTTTCTGGAGAAGGTTGCAAAAATCTCTGAGAAGATCCCGAATGCAGGAAGGATTAGTATGTATACTTCTGGGTGTCCGAAAATCCAAAATAAGTGTTCCCAAATGATTGTATTTCCGCCCATTGTTACATCAAAGAAGTTGGAGCCAAACATGCGGTCAAAAATCATTAAGAATAGCCCGATAGTCAACGGAGGAAAAGCAAATAGTATGAGAGCTGATACGACAAATGTTGACCATGTAAATAGCGGCATTCTCATAAAAGTCATTCCTGGTGCGCGCATATTGATAATCGTAACAAGGAAGTTAATTCCGCCGATTAGCGTTCCTGCACCTGAAATTTGTAAGCCTAAAGCATAAAAATCAATTCCGTGTCCCTCAGATGCTAACGATAATGACGCATAAGATGTCCATCCAGCATCAGGAACAGCCTGGAAAAACCACGAAAGGTTTAAAAATAGACCTCCAAATAAAAAGAGCCAGAAACCTAACGAATTCAAGAAAGGAAAAGCTACATCGCGAGCGCCAATTTGCAATGGCATAATCGCATTCATAAACGCAAACACCAATGGCATCGCAGCCAAGAAAATCATCGTTGTACCATGCATTGTAAGCATCTCATAATACAGACCGGCACTAATAAAATCATTATCTGGCCTAGCAAGCTGTATTCGGATAAACATTGCTTCGAGTCCGCCGATAATGAAGAAGAGTCCGCCTGCAACTAAATATAAGTGGGCTATTTTTTTATGATCGACAGTTGTTAAATAGTCCCAAACAAAAGCGCCTATCCCCTTTTTTTGAGCATAAGTACTCACATTTCTACCTCCCTTTGTCCACCATTACTCTTCGACTTTCAATTGCATTAAGTAATCTGTTAAAGCATTCAATTCCTCATTGCTGAATTGTGGGTACGAAGGCATTTTATTGCCTGGTTTAATCTCTTGAGGGTTTTGGATCCATGCTTTTACATTTTCTTCAGTGTTTTCCTTAATTCCAGCTACCATTTCACGTTCCCCGAAATTAGCCAAGTTCGGAGCAACACGCAACGCAGTCGGAGTGTCTGAATTTGTTGTTACAGCATGACAAGAAATACAGCTTTCCATAAAAATGGCTTCCCCTTGCTTAGCACTTGCTCCCTCTACTTGCGGAGTCTCAACTGCTTTTTTCATGTCACCAATCCAAGCATCAAACTCATCTTTCGATACCGTTTTCACTTTAAAATCCATCAATGCATGACCTTCACCGCAAAGCTCGGCACATTTCCCATAAAACATATTGCCGGCTTCCTCGGCTTTTTCACTGTCAAACGTTAAGAAAAATTGATTGACGTTATCCGTATTTGTATCAATTTTCCCTCCGGCAGCAGGTACCCAGAAAGAATGTTTAACATCGGATGCAGTAAGATTGAAATAGACTCTTTCATCTGTAGGAACGACTAAATCCTGACTTGTTACAACCCCATAGTCCGGATATTCAAATTCCCACCAAAATTGATTTGCTCTTACATTTACTACAACTGCATCCCGCACTTCCCCTTCAGCTACCTTTTGATCAATCCCCTTCGTCTCAGCTAACTGAAAAGTATACGAAACTGTCGGGACAGCCAATATAATCAATAGCAAAATCGGAATGATCGTCCAAATCAATTCCAAAGTATGACTGCCTTCAACCTGTTTCGGAATTTTCCGATCATTACCTTTACGCTTAAAACGGAAAACAACGTATAAGAAAATGATCGTTACGACAACAACAACTCCTACCATAATGGCTGTACTGAGCACGATTAAATCATACTGCATTTCAGCCACTTCGCCTGCCGGCTGCAGTGCTGAGAGGAAAGGTTCCCCACAGCCTGCAAGAATTAGCGCTACAATCGAAAGCATTCCAGTAAGACGCCATTTTTGTAGCTGTTTCTCCATACTGAATAAACCCCTCTTTCGTTTTGAAATTTCTCACAATCCCCTTTGTGCGAACATCCCGTAGCTGCTACATCCCATATATGAAATTCTTTAAAAGAAAGAACCCCCGCAAATTTATATCAAGGTCACAATGACCATTGAAACAGATAAAATTGTTAAGTAATTTAATGAATAAATAAACATTAACTTCGCCCATTTATCATCATTTTTCATCTTAAATCCGTATAAACCTAATACAAGCCAGCCAATATTTAAAGCCATCGCAATAATCATTAACGGCAAACCAAGCGGATCAAGGAAAAATGGAATCGGCATTAACAGCAATATCCAGAAAATCATCGAAATCTTTGTCCGCTTAAATCCTTTAACCACCGGAAGCATCGGAATACCTGCTGCACGATATTCTTCTACTCTTCGCATTGCCAAAGCATAGAAATGAGGCGGCTGCCAAATAAACATAATTAAAAACAGCATCCATGCAATTACACTTAAATTAGCGTCAACTGCTGCCCATCCGATTAGCGGTGGCACTGCGCCGGAAAGGCTTCCGATAATTGTATTAGATACTAATTTACGTTTTGAAAAGGTATACAAAATGACATAAGCAAATACTCCGAACAAGCCAATTAAAGCCGCTGTCCAAGTTGTGAATGCCAATAAGATTGTCCCGACTAACACTAATGTTAATCCAAGCAATAAAACAGACTTGGCACTTGCTTTCCCGGTTACGGTCGGTCTTTTCTTTGTTCTCTCCATTAAATGATCGATGTCACGGTCAATGTAATTATTTAACGCTCCTGCTCCGCCAATAATAAGAGCAGAACCGATGATAGCCAATACAACAATATCCAGGTTTTTTAGAAAACTCATCCCTAAAAAATGGAGAGCCAGCCAAAGTCCCGTGAACACGGTGATTAAATTGGATTTTATGATGCCGCTTTTAACAAGCGCAAGGAAATCATTCCATGCTGCCGTTTTTGTAGTACCCCTTTGTTTGCTAGAATCAGATTCTGATAGCGCTTTTTGATCCAGGACCTTTGAATTTGACATTATATTTCCCCCTCTTAAAACCTTCCAAGTAAAAAATGTATTAATACTTTCTCACCTTATATTATTCCATACATTTCTATATTTGTATTGAAAGGCGCTCAACCAAAGTATACCATCAAAATGACTTTTTCCAGAAACAGCACATAAATTAGTATTTATTTGATAATTTTAACATTATATGTATATTAAAGCACCTTTTTTGCGGCTTTTGTGAATTTTTTTTGTATAATTTATTACGATTTCATGTCTTTAAAGGAGCTCGCATTTTTATCAAATGATATGCATTCCTATATATTTCTACCAAAATTTACAAAAACTTTCAATGATTTTCATATATTTTTTGTCATTTAATATATCATTCTACTTAAAATGATAATTTTCATTTGATGTCATGACCATTTTTCTTTATGATGGTATTTAAGGGTAAAATTAGAAATTATTTTCAAATTTTACAATTTTAATAATGCGTTCTTTCTATCATGGTTAAGTAGGTGAATATTCAGTGCAAAGAGGCTTAAAATGGTTTGCCGTTATTACGACAATCGGTATGCTGCTCGTACTGCTCGGAGGTGCTTTAGTAACAAAAACAGATTCCGGAGATGGATGCGGAGATTCATGGCCGCTTTGTCACGGAGAGCTTATTCCGACAGAAATAACGCCGGAGAAAGCGATTGAACTGGCACACCGTATTGTATCAGGGGCAGTAGGGATATTTGTTTTAATTCTTTCTATTTGGAGTTGGAGAGTAATCGGTCATATACGTGAAACAAAGTTTCTGGCTGCGGTTTCGTTTTTCGTACTCGTTTTCCAAGGACTGATCGGCGCTGCCGCTGTCATGTGGGAACAATCAGACTTTATATTAGCAGTCCACTTCGGCATTTCGCTTATTTCATTTGCAGCAGTTTTTTTATTGACATTGCTTATTTTTGAAATTGATAAAAAATTCGAAGCCGAAAAGGTAATTATCGACCGGAGGATGAATTTTCATATTGTCGGCATCATTCTCTATGTATTTCTCGTCGTATATACCGGTGCACTCGTCCGGCACGCAAAGGCCAGCCTCATATGTTCTGATTGGCCACTATGCCGAAACAATGAATTCGCTTGGCCGATTAATCTTCATGAATGGATACAAATGGGGCATCGCGGAATGGCCGGCATTGCCTTTCTGTGGATTGCCTATGTTACATACATAGCCATCAAGTATTATAAACATCAAAAAGTGATATACGGAGGCTGGACTGCCGCTCTCATACTTATCTCCCTGCAAGTTATATCGGGAGCCATCATTATATTTACGCAACTAAATCTTTATGTAGCACTTGCTCACGCTTTATTTATTTCCTGTCTGTTCGGCGTTTTAAGCTACTTATTGTTGCTGGCTAGCCGAAGCAAGAAAAATGCATTCTTATATAGTAAAGAACAAAACAGCCCCGCTAAGGCTCAATGAACCTTAGCAGGGCTGTTTTCATTTACTTTTCGATCTCGAGTAAAAGATCTCCTGTCGTAATGGCTTCACCATTATACGCATAAACTTCTTTGATGACACCGGTAAACGGCGCTTGTACCGTCGTTTCCATTTTCATTGCTTCTGTAATGATTAAATGGTCGCCTTTTTGGACTTTCTCGCCCTTCTCAACCAGCACTTTAATAACCGTTCCCGGCATCGTTGCACCAATATGGTTGCTGTTCGACGGGTCCACTTTCGGCTTAGTAGCCACAGTAGATGTTACGCTCTCATCTTTTACGACAACCTCACGCTGTACGCCGTTCAGTTCAAAATAAACTGTTCTTGTACCGTCAGCATGAGCATGTCCAACTGATATTAACTTAACAATCAACGTTTTACCTGTTTCAATCTCAACTTCAATTTCCTCACCGGTACGCATTCCGTATAAGAACGTAGGTGTGTCCAAATTCGTAATATTGTCAAAACGTTCCTGTGTTTTTGTATACTCAAGGAATACTTTCGGATATAACGCATAAGCAATAACTTCAAAGCTCGTTACCGGACGTTTTACTTCTTTATAAAGCTCCTCTTTCAGCTGGTCGAAATCAACATCTTCCAACAGCTCGCCCGGACGTACAGTAATGGCCTTTTTGCCTTTTAAAATGACTTTTTGCAGTTGCTCCGGGAATCCTCCAACAGGCTGCCCAAGCATTCCTTCAAAAAGCTCAACTACTGAATCAGGGAAATCCAGCGTTTCGCCTTTTTGCAGCACTAGCTCTTCATTTAAATTGTTTTGTACCATAAATAAAGCCATATCGCCGACAACTTTTGAAGAAGGTGTTACTTTTACAATATCGCCAAACATCATGTTCACACGTCGGTACATATCCTTTACTTCGTCCCAACGGTCGCCGAGACCTACTGCTTTTGCCTGCTGTTGCAAGTTGCTGTATTGACCGCCTGGCATTTCATGCTGATAAACTTCTGTATGTGGAGCAATCATGCCGCTTTCGAAATCTTGATAGTATTTGCGAATATCTTCCCAGTAGTAAGACAACTGTTCCATTGCTTTAATATCAAGCTTCGGCTTGCGGTCTGTACCTTCAAGCGCATAGTATAAGCTGTTCATGCTCGGCTGCGATGTCATCCCTGCCATTGTGCTTAAAGCTGTATCAACAATATCAACGCCCGCTTCAATCGCTTTACTGTATGTCAAAATACCGTTTCCGCTCGTATCATGCGTATGCAAGTGAATCGGAATATTCACAGTATCCTTCAATTCAGAAATGAAACGATAGGCTGCATTTGGCTTCAGCAATCCTGCCATATCTTTAATGGCTAAAATATGGGCCCCTTGGTTTTCAAGCTCTTTTGCCAACTGCTTATAGTAATCCATTGTAAATTTCGTTCTTGTCGGATCGTCAATATCGCCTGTGTAACAAATAGCTGCTTCAGCGATTTTGCCTGTCTGTCTGACTGCATCAATAGCTGTCTCCATGCCTTTCACCCAGTTTAAGCTGTCGAAAATACGGAAAACATCGATGCCTGCCTGTGCCGATAATTGGACGAATTCACGAATGACATTGTCCGGATAATTTTTATAACCGACTGCGTTTGCGCCTCGAAGAAGCATTTGGAATAAAATATTCGGCATTTTTTCACGAAGGCCTAATAGTCTTTCCCAAGGATCTTCTTTCAGGAATCGGTAGGCTACATCGAATGTCGCTCCTCCCCACATTTCTGTTGAGAATAAGTTAGGCATTAATTTGGCAGTAGGTTCGGCGATTTGAAGCATATCCGTCGTACGCACACGAGTTGCCAAAAGCGATTGATGAGCATCACGGAATGTTGTATCGGTGATTAGCACTTCTTTTTGCTCTTTAATCCAATTGACTAATCCATCTGCTCCTCGGCTATCCAAAATTTGCTTCGTGCCTTCTGCATATCCCAGATTTTCAGGCAAAATAATTTGCTTAGGCTGTTCAAAAACCGGTTTCTTTTTCTTTTCGATGCCCGGGAATCCATTCACTGTAACATTTCCGATGTAAGACAGCATTTTTGTGCCTCTGTCTTTTCGCACAGGGAATGAGAAAAGCTCCGGCGTTGTATCGATGAAAGACGTATCAATTTGACCTTTTCTGAACTTCTCATGTTTAATCACATTCTCTAAGAATGGGATATTCGTTTTAATGCCGCGAATACGGAATTCTTTTAAGTTACGGCTCATTTTATTGGCTGCCTGCTCAAATGACAATGCCCAAGTAGATACTTTAACAAGCAATGAATCATAATAAGGAGTTATGACAGCGCCTTGGAAAGCATTTCCTGCATCCAAACGGACACCAAATCCACTCGCAGAACGGTAAGCCATCAATTTACCTGTATCCGGCATGAAATTATTTAAAGGATCTTCCGTTGTGATACGTGATTGAATCGCATAACCGAATAAAGGAATATCAGTTTGCTGCGGAATATTTACTTTGTCGCTATGTAAACCGTGACCTTCAGCGATCAAGATTTGCGATTGTACAATGTCAACTCCGGTAATCATCTCAGTAACTGTATGTTCTACCTGCACGCGAGGATTTACCTCAATGAAATAAAATTGTTCATTCGCTACAAGAAACTCAACCGTTCCAGCATTTACATAGGAAACGTTCTTCATCAATTGAATAGCTGCATCACAAATATTATTTCTCAATTCATCCGACAATGAAACTGAAGGAGCAATCTCAACTACTTTTTGATGGCGTCTTTGCACAGAACAATCACGCTCATACAAATGAACAATATTACCTTCATGATCGCCTAAAATTTGCACTTCTATATGTTTAGGATTTTGAATAAATTTCTCTACATAGACTTCATCGTTTCCGAAAGCTGCCTTCGCTTCTGATTTAGCGCGGTCATATGCTTCTTTAACCTCTTCAGCACTATTAACGATACGCATGCCGCGTCCGCCGCCTCCTAATGAAGCTTTAATGATAATTGGATAGCCGTATTCTCTTCCGAACTGCTCAACATCTTCAAGAGAAGAAACAGGTCCGTCACTGCCCGGGATAACCGGAATATTAGCCAACTCTGCTTGAATGCGAGCCTTCACTTTATCTCCGAACATGTCAA
Organism: Peribacillus faecalis; assembly: GCF_014712675.1. Classification (GTDB taxonomy): domain Bacteria; phylum Bacillota; class Bacilli; order Bacillales; family DSM-1321; genus Bacillus_AD; species Bacillus_AD faecalis. The sequence continues at coordinate 114,366 of NZ_JACXSI010000001.1, forward strand.
GATGCTCTGTATTTGGTCCGATAAAGATAATGCCTTCCTCTTCACATCTTCTAGCAAAGTGGATATTTTCTGAAAGGAAGCCGTAACCCGGATGAATTGCATCGACACCGGATTTCTTTGCGATTTCGATAATTCCTTCAATGTCCAAGTAGGCATCAATCGGCTTTTTCCCTTCCCCAACCAAATATGCTTCATCCGCTTTAAATCGGTGATATGAACCGGAGTCTTCCTTTGAATATATAGCAACTGTCCGAATATCTAGTTCAGTACATGCTCTGAATACACGGATTGCAATTTCTCCTCGATTGGCAGCCAACACTTTTTTAATACGTTTTTCCAATCTTCACACCTTCTTTTTCTATAAAAATATTATAAAAGGAACTTAAGTAATTCCTTAATATACTAAATATACAATATAAAGCGGCAAACAAATATATCTTTTTGTTCGATTTGTGGAATTTATCAAAAAAAGTCAGCAGAATTTACATCTGCTGACTGTTAAAACGGGAAACATATTTGTTTTGCTGATAATAGTTTGTTTGTTGCTCTTCTTTAGGATACTGCAATGTTTGTTTACTTTTATACTTTTTGTCATATTTATTAAACATTGAGATGTTCACTAAAATCCCCATCGCTATTGCCAAAAGCACACTCGAGGAACCTCCATAACTGACGAATGGCAAAGGAACGCCCGTAATTGGTATAATTCCTGTAAGGCCGCCTAAGTTTATAAAGGTTTGTATGCCGATCATGCTGGAAATCCCAATGGCGAGCAAACTGCCGAAAGCATTGGTGCATTTAGTGGATATCCAAAACCCTTTTAATACGATAAAGCCAAGACACCCAAAAACAATGATTACACCAATCAGTCCAAGCTCTTCCACAATGATGGCCATTATAAAATCGGTGTGAGGTTCAGGTAAATAACCGTACTTTTGCACACTGTTGCCTAAGCCTGTTCCAGTCAGGCCACCCGTGCCCATCGCAATATAGCCGTTAACGACTTGATAGCCGGTTGATTGTTCGTATTCAAACGGATCCATAAAACTGGAGATACGTCCCATTCTGTTTTCGGTAAAGATATCATCTTTAAGTAAATAAATAAACGGAGAAACAATTAATACTACTGCCATGGCAATAGCAAAAAGTTTCATAATATTCTTTTTCCCTATTCCTGAAGACATTATGACTGTCGCAGCAATCAACGCAATAATGGCTGCTGTTCCGAAATCCGGCTGTAACGCAACCAGACCGCACACAAAAACCAAAAACAAAATAGGAGGAAGAACCCCTACGTTAAATTTATCAAGATAATCTTGTTTTTTTGCATACACAGCGGACAAATAGATAATGACGCCCACCTTTATGAATTCTGAAGGTTGGATACTTCGTGCTCCAAGCTTAAACCAGCTTTGCGCATTTCCGGCTGTATGGCCAAGAATCAAAAGTGCAGACAGAACTCCGAGAGAACCGAAGAAAATTAAATACAGCACATTCTTTGATTCATATGCTTTGTAAGGGAAAATAGCAAAAAACAAAAAAACTGCAAGTGCAACGAGCAAATTCAATTTTTGTTTCTGGAAGAAGAAATCACTCTCATACCCATATACTGAAGGGCCCCAAACCATACTGGCGCTATAAACCATGATCAGTCCAAAAATACTGATAATAAAAATAGCAGCAATTAAACTATAATCATAGGATTTCGCAATGGATTTCACAATTTTTTTTAACATTGAAAACATCCTTACTTATTTTCATAGATTTTATTTTAGTTGCATGTTATGTAATCGAATAAACACACTCTTTTATTATACACGAGAATATAATTGAGTGAATGCCTTCAATAAGTAAAAAAACTCAAACAACCTTTGACATTGTTTGAGTTTTTAACACATGTTATTTTTTCACAGAAGCTTCATGTAAAGCTGATAATTGTCGCTCCAGTTGATCCAGAAGCGCTTTCCCCTGTTCTTCCTTCACTAATCCTAATCTAACTGCGTAATCAATCTCACGCGATAAACCGTACATCTGTGTATCAAGAACTTCCTCATAAAGCGGGCATTGGGGCATTGTCAAATTATCCATCTGCACTTTTATTAACTTTAAGATTTTATCAGCATCTGCTTTCAATAAAGCATACGCTCTCTCCTGATGTTGTAAAATCGTTTCCGACGTCATTTCTCAAATCCCCCATTTCAGAGCGATTAACTAACTAATCTATCTATAAATTTTAACCTCAATATAGTAAAAAAGCAAGGAAATATATGATGGTATATGACAATCAATACTCAAAAATAAGAATTAAGTAAATAGTCCGTCTTTTGACACCATCTTGAGGCTTTGTAATTTCCAGTCTTATTCAACTTCGATATAATAAATAAGACAACTATATGTAAATGAGGGATAATCATGGAAAGCATTGTTCAAATTAAAGGAAACGTCGGCTATTCAATTACTCTAGATCCAAGCGTATGGCTATTTGATGACCGCAAGCAAAAATTAGAAGACTTCTTCGGCGCTGCAATTCAAGAAGAAGATCAATTAGAAGCATATACAAAAGCCGCTTCTGAACATTGGGATCGAGAAGTAACAGAAGGCGCAACACCTCCGAGTGAGAAAAAAGAGAAGAAAAAAACAATCAAAGAACAATTGACAACAGAAACTTTCGGAATATTGTTCCGTGATTTTTTAAAAAACAGCGCCCCAACCGAAACTGCCGAAACAGTAATCGTTGTCAGCGAAGAAGGAAACCATGCATTTCCGATCGAACAGGCATATCAGTTTGTTCTTTGCTTCTCCAACCAAGGAAAAGCACTGACTGAAGACGGCCCGATTCATGTTTACTACAATAATAACGATACAGATAAAATCACAAAAGTGCGCGAATTTATTATTGAATAAGAGAAAGCGTCACCTGTCCTTTTTGATATTTTTTTGCCAATCAAAAAGGAGACATGCGGGAACCGATAAGCGGAAGCGACCCGCAAGTAAGGAACAGCGACTAGGGACGCTACGTCCGCATGTCTTCGCCGATGTCACCTACATCCTGTAGGCTTCCGACCATGGCGGATATAAGGTTAGACAATGTAACATATAAAAAAAGGACTGTGTTGACCAGGGATTCATCCTGCAAGTCGGCACAGTCTTTTAAAGCTATGAGATCCTATCAAGTATCTCCCTACAATATATTGGCCGCCAGCTGAGCCAATATTGACCTTTCCCCCTTCACAAGCTTTATGTGCCCGCTTACACTCTCACTTTTAAATTTCTCAACCACGTACGTTAAACCATTGTTGTATTCATCTAAATACGGATGATCGATTTGTTCGGGGTCACCCATTAAAACAATTTTGCTCCGCTCCCCTACCCGTGTCAATATCGTTTTCACTTCATGTTTCGTTAAGTTTTGTGCCTCATCGATAATAATGAATTGCTCCGGTATACTGCGCCCCCTAATGTATGTCAACGCTTCGACTTCGATAGAATTTATACCGGAGAGTATCGCATCGAGCTCGCCAGGTTTCTTTGTGTTAAACAAATGCTCCAGATTATCGAATATCGGCTGCATCCACGGTCGCAGTTTTTCGCTCTTTTCCCCCGGCAAATAACCGATGTCCTTGCCTAAAGGCACTATGGGTCTTGCGACAAATAACTTTTGATATTTTCTAAGATCCTCGGTTTGCATCAATGCCGCCGCCAGCGCCAACAACGTTTTGCCCGTACCCGCTTTCCCAACCATCGTGACAAGCGGAATATCTTCACGCAGCAGCAATTCTAAAGCCATTGTTTGCTGCACATTTCTCGCCTTGATGCCCCAAACCCGTTCTTGATCAAAAATTAACCGTTTTACTTTTGTCGCGTTATAGTTGACTATGCCGATAGCGGATGCCCTGCTGCCAAGAACATCTTTCATCAGTATGAATTCATTCGGATACAGCTGTTTTTTCGTAATCATGTTCAGAGCCAGTTCTCCCTGTTCATAAAAGTTTTTCATCATTTCCTGGTCAATCTGAATCTCCACTAAACCGCTATAGATTTGATCTAAATTTACTACTCTGTCATTCAAATAATCTTCTGCCAACAACCCGATTGCATCGGCCTTGACACGCACTAGCGTATCTTTGCTGACGAGAATGACCTGTTTCCCTTTTTCCTTCAGCTGCTCTTGAATTGATAAATTTTTTGCAACCGCCAATATGCGGTTATCATTTGTTTTTTCTACAAATATTTCTTGTAATTGATGAAAAAATTTATGGTTTAATTCAATTCTAATGGTGCCCCCATTATGCAAACTTATTTGTTCATGAAGCTTCCCATTTTTTCTGAGTTGATCGATTAGTTTCGATATTTGTCTGGCGTTCCTCCCCACTTCATCCATATTTCTCTTTTTCGAATCGACTTCTTCAAGAACAACAGCGGGGATAATAACCTCGTTATCCTCGAATGAGAAAATCGAATACGGATCCTGCAATAAGACGTTCGTATCTAACACGTATATTTTGTTCAATATAATGCCTCCTGCCGGATATAATTCAATGATACTGTCCATGAAATTGAAGCTTTGGCACTTATAGTATCATTATATGAACCCTATATAAGTATTGCTAAAATATATGTTCTTATCTCCGAAGTTAGAAGAGCAAAGCAAAGCTCTTGTTTACTGAATATTCTAAATATAACACAAAAAAACATCTATGGAGACGTTTTTCTGACGAAAAAGACTTAGCCATAAATGACTAAGCCTGTCTTAATGCCTCTATTACCTGCAAATCGAGCTTATCCGCCGCCTCTTGATCATAGGTCGTTTCATATTGCGGTTTAGAAACGATTTTTGATCCGTAAAACATAACATCCCTAACTTCTTTAATATGTAGCTCTATTAGCGATAACTTTAACGTAATGCCTTCTATTAACTGTTTCTTAACAGAAGTTTCACCACTTATGGAATAAGTGGATTCATTCGCTATAAGCGTAATAACCGCCTGATTCGAACGCTCAATATTTTGAACAATTTTAGATTTCGCTGCAACAGCGAAAACAATCGTCCGTTCATCCTTTGCGTAAACCCATGAAATTGCATTCACATCCGGAGCTCCGGATTCAAAGTCAACTGTAGACAAAATGACAAATTGTTTCTTTTGCAGCTCGCTTAAAAGGGGCTGAAATAACTGGTCTTCCACAATATTAGCCATTCAAATCTCTCCTTTTATTATTTTTACAAATTTCACTTATATGCTATACATGATATACTAGCATTACAAAACAAGCTAGAGGTGTAAAATGAGAGTAAAATGTGTGATATGCGATAATATCGAAGTACTAAAAGATGATTCGCCGACTGCAAAAAAACTGCGCAATCGACCTATACATACGTTTATGTGCCATACTTGCCACAATCGCATAGAAAAAAATACAACAGCAAGAATCGAAACAGGTAACTTCGTTTTCCGCAAGCCAACCCCAAAAGATAATGACTGGTAAATCGAAAAACCGGCACCGGTCCTTTTTCATCATGAAATGCTACTTAGATTCACTTCGATGAAAAAGGAGCCATACGGGAGGACTAAGATGAATCACACGAGAAACCCGCCTTTGGTTTCTTGGGGGAGGCAGCTTAGGACCGAGTATGGCAGGTGTAAGGTTAGACATCGGCAAAAGCGGAAGCGGCCCGTTCAGCCTCGACCAGCATAAGACAAGCCGGTTGGAAGGTTGCTTTTCACCTTCCAGACGGATTGGCTTATGTCCTCGAGAGGCTGGTCGCTAGAGCTAGACATCGAGAAAAACCGGCACCGGTCCTTTTTCATCATGAAATGCTAACTTAGATTCACTTCAATGAAAAAGGAGCCATACGATAGGACTAAGATGAATCACACGAGAAACCCGAAGCTTAGTACTATTATATGCCTAAAAAAAGGTAAGTACACGATTAATCGTACACTTACCTTTTTTTATTTTTCATTCATAATTCCGATATCTGTCCGGGTTTTCCTTAATGCTATCAAGCATACAGTCGATCAATTCTTTTGGAAAACGGTATGTATGTTCTTCACCTTTTGAATGGCATGAAACAAAGTAAAGCTCTTCCTCTTTTTCTACCTGAATATGTGATACTGCATACTCTTCTTGTAACAGTCGCGAAAAATCTTGTTCTGTCTCTTTAGCAGCCGTATCATCCGGACGTGCTTCACATACTACTTTAATCGACAGCCAATTATATATCGCATCCTGTAAAGATCTCAACATCAATCGCTCCCTTCAATCATTTTGCATCGCTCATTTAATCTTATGCATGATCGCCGCTTTGTGCTCTGCGGTGAAGAAACAATCGAAAACGGTAAATTCCAAGGAATAATGCAATGATCAGCAATCCCTCAGCCATCGGCAAAAACGCTGCGAAGAAAGTCAAAATCGTGCAGCCGAACGCCAAACAGATATAGATGATGATATTTTTCAACAACGAAAGTTTTCTTGCAAATCCCAATTTATAGACAATTATAGATAGAATAAGCACAGTAATGTATAAATACCACATTCCTTGTTCCGGATTTTTATCAATTTCAAACAGCGATGCAAAAAAAGTTAACCGTTCTGTAATATTAGCTTCCATCCCTAGTTCCTCCCGCTTTGTAACTTACTAAAAATTGCCTTTATATACAATAATAGCCTAACACATCTTATAGCTTCGTTTAAAGCATAAGATGTGTTAGGCTTGTGAAATTTCGTATTAAAAATACGGGAAATTAGTTTGTTTCAGCGTATTTTTTCTTTTTCGCTACACGTTCACGTTCACCTTTATCAAGGATTTTTTTACGTAAACGGATGCTTTCAGGTGTTACTTCGCAATACTCATCTTCGTTCAAGTATTCTAATGATTCCTCAAGAGACATAATACGCGCTTTTTTCATTGTTGATGTTTGGTCTTTGTTTGCCGAACGCATATTAGTCATTTGTTTAGCTTTTACGATGTTAACTGTCAAGTCATTTTCACGGTTATGCTCTCCGACAATCATACCTTCGTAAATTTCAGTACCTGGCTCAACGAAGATCACACCACGGTCTTCAACACCCATAATACCGTATTGAGTCGCTTTACCTGAATCCATTGATACAAGTACACCTTGACGACGTCCGCCAACTTGTCCTTGAGCCATTGGCTTGTAGCTGTCAAATGTATGGTTCAAGATACCGAATCCACGTGTTAACGTTAAGAATTCAGTTGTGTATCCAATTAGACCACGTGCCGGCACTAAGAATGTCAGACGAACTTGACCGCTTCCATTGTTGACCATATCAAGCATTTCACCTTTACGAGCGCCAAGAGATTCCATAATTGCACCAGTATGCTCTTCCGGAATGTCGATTTGAACGCGCTCAACAGGTTCGCAGCGAACGCCGTCGATTTCACGAACAATTACTTCAGGTTTAGAAACTTGAAGCTCGAAGCCTTCACGTCTCATGTTCTCGATTAGAATTGATAAGTGAAGCTCACCGCGTCCTGAGATAATCCAAGCATCTGGAGAATCAGTCGGATCAACACGTAAACTCACGTCTGTTTGCAGTTGCAATTGAAGACGCTCTTCGATTTTACGAGCTGTTACCCATTTACCTTCACGACCGGCAAACGGGCTGTTGTTTACTAAGAACGTCATTTGAAGTGTAGGCTCATCAATACGAAGTACAGGAAGTGCTTCTTGATGTTCAACCGGACATACAGTTTCACCTACGTTAATGTCTTCCATTCCTGATACAGCAACCAAATCGCCTGCTTTTGCTTCGTCAATTTCAATACGTTTTAATCCTGTGAAACCGAAAATTTTCGTTACACGGAATTGTTTTACTGATCCATCAAGTTTCATAAGAGCAACTTGCTGGCCAACCTTCATTGTTCCGCGGAATACACGACCGATACCAATACGTCCAACGTAGTCGTTATAATCCAATAATGCAATTTGGAATTGAAGCGGATCTTCGCTGTTGTCGATCGGAGCAGGAATTTTTTCTACAATCGTTTCGAATAATGATTGCATATTATCTTCCTGATCTGCCGGGTTCGGGCTTAATGAAGATGTACCGTTGATTCCTGAAGCGTATACTACAGGGAATTCTAACTGATCTTCTGTCGCATCAAGCTCGATGAATAAGTCGATTACTTCGTCTACTACTTCTTCCGGTCTTGCAAAATCACGGTCAATTTTGTTTACAACAACGATTGGCGTAATTTTTTGTTCTAATGCTTTTTTCAATACGAAACGTGTTTGCGGCATGCATCCTTCATATGCGTCAACAACAAGGACTACGCCATCAACCATTTTCATGATACGTTCTACTTCACCGCCAAAGTCGGCATGTCCAGGAGTATCAAGAATATTGATTCTTGTATCTTTATATTGAACAGCTGTATTTTTAGCTAAGATTGTAATTCCGCGTTCTCTTTCGATGTCATTTGAGTCCATGGCACGTTCAGCAACTTGCTCGTTTTCACGGAAAGTTCCTGACTGTTTTAATAATTGGTCAACCAATGTTGTTTTACCATGGTCAACGTGGGCAATAATGGCAATATTGCGGATATCGTTACGATAATTCAAGCAATTCCACTCCTACTATTTAAGATTAACTAAAACATTATAACACACTGACACTGATAGTGGAAAAAAACAATTTTTTTCTGTACAATAATTTTGACGAGGTGATAATATGGGTGACAAAGTAATTTTCTTATTTTTAGCAATACTCGCAGCAGTTTGTATGGCCGGAGTCGGTATCAGCATTGGGCTTCGTGAGATTATCGGCGGCTTAGGTAGCATTGCTGGTATTATTATATCCTTAATTGCTTTATGTGCTGTCATGGGATATGGGTTCGTGTTGAAAAAAAAATACCGAGAAGCAGGACGTTTATAATCAAACGCGTAAGCGCCCCGTTTAGCACCGTAGACGAAGACATGCGACCGTGGCGATTCTCTCTCAGAGATAAAGGAAACACGAAGAACGACAGTGTTCGATGTTGACTTATCGTAAGGAGGTTGCCGAAGTAAACTAGGCGCTGGGCGCTGAAGCTGAACGTCGATGACGATTCTCAAACTAAAAAAAACCGCAATCTTGAAAAAATTGCGGTTTTTTTAGTATATAAATTATTTACGACCGAAATCCTCATTTAAATCCATCAGTTCCCTGCGAATACGCATCAAATTTTGTTTACATTTATTTTTTGCTTCATCATTATTCATTTGCATAGCCTCATATAGTTTTCCAAGCTCGGAATCTAACTCCTCACGAAACTGATAATTCCGGTTCGCCTTTATTTCTTCAACAATTAATGCATAATTTAACGTTTGTTTCATACCATTACCCCTTTTACAAACAGATTTTCAAAACCTAAAACAGCACAATCGTTCTCATTATCTGCCTCAGTATGATAAACTAATTGTAAATATTGTCGATACAAGGAGATTGTAATATGGAACAGTTTCAAGGATTTACAGAACAAGATTTTAACGTATTTGAGATTGAAGGACTTGAATCTAGAATGGAGGCTTTAATTGAAACAATCAGACCAAAATTGAACGAATTAGGTCTACATTTCTCTCAAGAATTGTCGATTCTGTCCGGAGATGAAATCTTCCCTCATGTGGCAAAGCACGCAAGACGCACAATCAATCCTCCTAAAGATACATGGGTTGCCTTTGCTCCCAATAAGCGCGGATACAAAATGATGCCGCATTTTCAAATCGGATTGTGGGGTACTCATTTGTTCATCTGGTATGCTGTCATTTATGAAGCACCTGCTAAAGTTGAGATTGGAAAAAAATTCTTAAAAAATATTGATTTCATCCAAAACCACGTACCAGCAGACTTTGTTTGGTCAGTCGACCATATGCAGCCTGGAAGCCAAAAGCATCAAGACTTATCCAAGGAAGATTTGGAATTAATGTTTACTCGACTCCAAACAGTAAAAAAAGCGGAATTGCTATGTGGCGTTCAAATCCCTCAAGAACAGGCGGTCAAGATGTCCGGAGAAGAATTGATTAAAAAGATAACCGATACATTCAAGCAATTAATGCCGCTGTACAAATTAAACTAAATTATAATTAATTGTACTTATAAGAGAACGAATTAACTTGTGAAATCGTAAAAAACAGGTTAAAACTTGGAAGTCTTTAATTGTATTGTACTTTAAAACGAACGGGTATGTAAATACAAAAATTTACATACCCGTTCGTTTTATAGCTTTATTCGATCACCGTTTGCGCCGGCTTTAGCCGCTTGCACAACTCGGTATGATGAATATCCGCTAACTTCTTCAAACTCTTTGCAAATTGTTTTTTCTCCGGCAATGCTCGGAACAATCTCTTTAAAACGGCGGTACTTCGTCATCAGCAAGTCTCTTTCGATACCTTTTTCATACGCTTGCTCGACCGCTTCAAAAAAGGCAATTGCATCAACGATTTCTTCTGTGCTCCAATCAATGTCAATCGGATATTGATATTCCATTTTTCTTCACTCTTTCATCAGTTATTGCCACTTAGTGCGAATACTCTCTGCTGTCGAAATCATTGAACTGAATAATTCGGCAACGGTAGGCACATCTTTAATTAAGCCAAGCACTTGTCCTGCCCAAGCAAAGCCTTCATCGACTTTACCTTCATATATGTACCTTTTATTTGTTTCTCCACTAATGTACTCTTTTAATCCTTTATATCCTACATCTTCTTTTTCTAATTGTAAAATTTGATCCGTCCACGAATTGGATAAAGCGCGGGCAGGCGCTCCAATCGAACGTTTAATAACGACCGTATCGCGTTCTGTGCCGTTAATGAGCGCTTGTTTATAAGCATCGCTTGCGTGAACGCATTCCTTTGTGGCGATGAAACGTGTGCCCATTTCGATACCTTCAGCACCTAAACTTAAAGCTGCCATCAATCCTCTGCCGTCACCAATCCCTCCTGAAGCAATGACCGGGATTGAAACCGCATCGACAACTTGCGGCACTAACACAAATGTACCGACATCATCTCTGCCTAAGTGGCCGCCTCCTTCTTGGCCGACAACCATAACCGCATCAGCACCGAGCTCCTCTGCTTTTTGGGCCTGCCTCTTAGAAGCAACTAATACAAGCTTCTTCACATCTGTCCCTTCCAACACATCGAAAACAAGCTTCGGATTGCCGCCGGTAATGGTAGCGATTTTCATGCCTTCTTCGAGCGCTGCCTCGACATAGCTTTCAAACGGTCTTCCTTGCTGTCCGATTGCGAAGTTAACGCCAAACGGCTGATCCGTCATTTCTTTAACGAGGCGCATTTCTTTTTTTAAATCTTCAGGGTCTTTAAGGCTCATCGCCGTAATTTGCCCCAACCCTCCGGCATTGCTTACTGCTGCCGCCAAATCTGAATAGGCGAGATAAGCCAACCCTCCCTGAATAACAGGATAGCGAATCCCCAGCAATTGCGTTACTCTCGTTTCCCAATTCATCGTCATTCCTCCTCACAAATATTGGAACTACCTTTAATTTTAATGGAAGTTCTTTAATATGTCGCCCAAAAAGAAAAACCGAGCTATCCATGTTCAAAAAGTTTATCTTCTCTTTAAAAAGAAAAAGAGCTTATCTGAATAATTCAGATAGGCCCTATCATATAATTACTTCTCTTCGTGAGAATGGCAGTTATCGCATTTCGAGTATAAAACACTCACTTTTTCGTTTTCAAAAGATTCAATCGTATCGTTGCATGTTTGACAAACAATAGTTCCCATAATTCCCATTTGTATTCCCCTTTACGATTTATTGTAAACGCTTTATTCGCTTGAATTTATAATAATATAACACAATTAAAATATCAAGCCTAAATTGTATGTAACATTTAACATTTTTATCAAATATTTTGATATTTTAATAACCACTAAACAAACACAATCTAAAAAAGGACCTCAAATAATGCTTCCTGAGGTCCTCATATATTTTTTATCAAACTTATGTTGCAGTTCAATCATATTCAGACTGAAAAGGCACTTCCGGCAATTCTTCGAGAAAAAAATCAGCTAAATCTTTCGCTTGCTCACGCGTTGATATTTTAAAAGTTGATTGCAAGTGATCCAGATCTTCAATATCTTTTTGTTCAAGGAGAGACGAGCGTCCGGTTTGCATACAAACCACCAATGGCTTACCAAAAAACATATTCGTGTAAATAATGCCGAAATCATAACGGGTATGATTTGTCGTAAAACCGATAAATCGAACTTTAGCATTTTCAAACTCATCATACAACTTATCAAAAAGCTCCATTGCACCTTCCCCCTTTAATAAGATAATATTACATTAACCTTATATTAATTTACAATTTTTGTAAATTATATTTTAAACCTATTCAGGATGGTTTTTCATCTTTTTCAGATGCTAGAATATAGTTAAAGAAGAAAACAGATAAGGAGGAGAAAAGAATGGAAAGCAACAGTCACGCTTACATTAAACTCGTGCCGGCTTCTTTAAAGCAAACGATTACGACAGATGAGCTAAAAAAATTATTCCTTTATTACAAAGAGATAACAGGAAAGACCGGCAAGCAATTAGGCTGGGATTACGATCGGTACGCTTTTCCGTATGAAATTCAAGAAACAGAAGAAGGAAAAGGACGGTGGTTCACATTACATTCTGACATGGATCGCTACAGCGCATTAATCGTTGCCGTTAACCAAGAAATATTAAAACACCAAAATGAAGACCGTCTTCAAAGTTATATACAAATTACCCTTACATCCAAGTCCACTCACGGAGATAAAGCAAAAGCTAATGAGTTTTGCAAATTTTTATCAAAACAACTTCATGGAGAACTGCACTTATTCAACAACCGTGTCATGTATCATTACAAAAGAAGATAACCGCTTATGTCCCGATTGGCCCTGTCCACTGCTGCAAAACGAGATGAACTGCCATGTAGGTTACTAAACTGACAATCGTCATACACGCTGCCGAAAAAGAAGACTTTAAAATCTTTTTCCCAATTACAAGCGATAATTGGAAAAACAACAAAAACATAATTGCTTTAAATAATAAGCGATCATGCTGTGAAAGCCACTCCGCTAACGTAAAGCAGCTCCACACAATCCATTGCAGCATCAGAACTACATATAATTTCAATAACATCATCCCCGACAATGAAAAATCTGATTCTATATTATATGTTTTAATTCAAACAGTATTCTATCGAAAAACCGTCACCGGTCCTTTTGGGAGGGCACATACTCAAAAATTCTCAGCGTCTACAGATGATTACCATCTTAAATATGTCGCAAATTAAAAGGAGACATGCGGAAACCGAAAAGCGAAAGCGGCCCGCAAGTATGGTACAGCGACTAAAAACGCTACGTCCGCATATCTTCGTCGCTGTGACTCTCGTCCTGAGAGCCTCCGACCTGCATAAGACGAATCACGTAGGAAATTGTAAGATTTCTGAAGTGATTTGGCTTAGACCATAGAGCTGTCAAATTCATCACTTATCAGTCATGAATTTGACAAGATACTCAAGGGAGATTATCCAAGATGAACACTGGCTGGCCGCTGGGGCTAGACAAAGACTAGTAAGATTTTTGCAGTAAAACCGTCACCGGTTCTCCCTGATTAATTTCATCAAAAAAAGGTTATCAAAATAGCAATGCTAGATTGATAACCTTTTTATTTTCAGCTTATTTTACAATATGAATTGGATTTCCTAGCGCTACTTCTGCAGCTTCCATTGTAATTTCACCTAAAGTTGGATGGGCATGAATTGTCATTGCGATATCTTCCGCTGTCATCCCTGCTTCAATCGCTAAACCGATTTCCGCAATCATGTCTGAAGCGCCTTGACCAGCGATTTGACCGCCGATTACAAGTCCGTCAGATTTTCTTGTGATCAATTTCAAGAATCCGTCTGTGCTGTTTAATGCAAGAGCACGTCCATTAGCAGCAAATGGGAATTTGCCGACTGCGATTTCGATACCTTCTGCTTTTGCTTCTGCTTCTGTATAACCTACAGATGCCAATTCAGGCTCTGCGAAGCACACCGCAGGAATTGCTAAATAATCAATTACTGATGGATGACCAGCAATTGCTTCAGCAGCAATTTTACCTTCGTAAGATGCTTTATGTGCTAATGGAAGACCTGCCACGATATCACCAATTGCGTAAATGTTGCTTACGTTTGTGCGGCATTGGTTGTCGATTTCGATTAATCCGCGGTCGCCGACTTTAACGCCAGCTTGCTCTAAACCGATTTCTTTCGTGTTCGGTTTACGTCCTACAGTAACAAGAACATATTCCGCTTCCACTTTTTCTTCCTTGCCGTTTGCTTCGTACGTTACGATTACTTTATCTTCAAACTCTTCAACGCCTTTAGCTAATGCAGATGTAACGATGTTAACGCCTTTTTTCTTGAAGTTGCGTTTAACTAAAGCAGCCATTTGCTTTTCAAAACCGCCAAGAATTTCAGGGCCACCTTCTAAAATTGTTACTTCTGTTCCGAAGTTCGCATAAGCACCGCTTAGCTCCGTACCTATGTATCCTCCGCCGATTACAACCATTGATTTCGGAAGCTCAGTTAAGTTAAGAGCGCCAGTTGAGTTGATAATGCGTTTTGAATATTTGAAGCCAGGAATTTCGATTGGTGTTGAACCAGTAGCGATAATTGCATTTTTGAATGTATAAGTTTGAGCTGAATTTTCATCCATTACACGAACTGTGTTTGCATCGACAAAATATGCTTCGCCATAAACTGTTTCAATGTTATTGCCTTTTAATAAAGCGCCCACACCACCAGTAAGCTTGTTAACAACGCTTTCTTTGAATGCTTGTACTTTAGAGAAGTCAAGCTTCACGTTTTCAGCGATTACACCCATATCTTCTGAATGTTTCGCTTGCTCATAGCGATGACCGGCTGAGATTAATGCTTTTGACGGGATACATCCAACGTTTAAGCAAACACCGCCAACTGTGCCTTTCTCTACCACTGTTACTTTTTGTCCTAATTGCGCTGCGCGAATTGCTGCAACGTAGCCACCAGGCCCTGCCCCGATGACAAGAGTTTCTGTCTCGATTGGGAAATCTCCTACTACCATTTTTCTTACGCCTCCATTAATAGTAATTCTGGGTCGTTCAACAAGCGTTTAATGTGATTCATTGCATGTTGAGCAGTTGCTCCGTCAATGATTCGGTGATCAAAGCTTAACGAAAGTGCCAGCATCGGTGCCGCAATAATTTCGCCATCCTTCACAATCGCTTTTTCAGAAATTCTACCGATTCCGAGTATTGCGACTTCTGGGTGATTAATAACAGGTGTAAACCATTGTCCACCAGCTGAGCCGATATTCGTAATTGTGCATGATGCACCTTTCATTTCACTCGGAGCTAGCTTCCCTTCACGTGCTTTCGTTGCAAGCGTATTAATTTCATTTGAAATAGAGAATACTGACTTACGATCCGCATGCTTAATGACCGGAACAAGTAAACCTTTATCCGTATCTGCGGCTATTCCAATATTATAGTAATGCTTATGAATAATCTCGCTTGTTTCATCGTTTACTGATGTATTGAAGATCGGATATTCACGTAAAGCACTCGTTAACGCTTTCACTACATAAGGTAAAAATGTAAGTTTAATTCCTTTTTCAGCTGCAATCGCCTTGAATTTATTGCGATGTGCGACTAATTTCGACACATCGATTTCATCCATAAGGGTCACGTGAGGAGCTGTCTGTTTAGAGTGTACCATAGCTTTGGCAATTGCTTTACGAATTCCGCTCATTTTTTCTGAAGTTTCCGGGAATTCACCTTCAATAACCTTGATATTATCCGTTTTCTCTACTTTTTCGTTTTCAGCAGTTTCGACTGTTTCCACTGTTTCACTAACTGTATCCGCTGTTAAGAAAGCATCAATATCTGTTTTAAGTACACGTCCATTATCTCCACTTCCAGCCACTTCTGCAATATTTACGCCTTTTTCACGCGCATATTTTCTGACAGAAGGCATCGCGATGACACGTTTCGGTTTTACGGCTTTCTCAGCACTTTCAGGTTGCTTGTGTTCTTCTTGTTTTGGCTGTTCTTCCTGTTTTGACTCTTCTTCCTTAGCATCATCACCGTGATCGCCTTTGAATGACAGATTTTCATAGCCAGGTGCATCAAATGTAACCAGTACGTCACCCACTACCGCAACCGTACCTTCTTCCACCAATATTTCTTCCACTTTTCCTTTTACCGGAGAAGGGATTTCTACAACCGCTTTGTCATTTTGCACTTCGCACAGTACGTCATCTTCCTGTACATCGTCACCAGGCTTAATGAACCATTTAACAATCTCACCTTCATGTATTCCTTCACCGATATCCGGCATTCTAAATTTAAAAGACAACTGAATCAACCTCCATTTTGTTACTTTAGTTTGAAATCCACCAAACCATTAATTAAAAATTCAATACTTTATTCGCTGTTTCAATAATATCCTTATAATTTGGCAACCAAACTTGCTCAGCTTGTGAGAATGGATATACCGTGTCAGCAGCTGTCACTCTTAATACAGGTGCTTCTAGGCTAAGAATGGCGCGCTCATTAATCTCAGCAACTACATTCGCGGCTATTCCCGCTTGTTTTTGTGCCTCTTGCACTACGATGGCTCTTCCTGTTTTTTCAACAGAAGTAATAATTGTATCTATATCCAGCGGGCTAATCGTGCGAAGATCGATTACCTCTACAGATTTCCCTTCTTTTTCAAGTTCCGCAGCAGCCTTAAGAGATTCGTGCACCATTGCTCCATAAGCAATTATCGTCAGGTCTGTTCCTTCTCGTTTTACATCCGCTACACCAAGAGGAATCGTATATTCTCCTTCAGGTACTTCTTCACGGAAAGAACGATACAGTTTCATGTGCTCCAGAAAAATAACTGGGTCATTATCACGAATTGCCGAAATGAGCAATCCTTTCGCATCATAAGGTGTAGATGGAATGACAACCTTAACTCCCGGAGTTTGTGCCATTAAACCTTCTAAGCTATCTGCATGCATTTCAGGTGTATGAACACCTCCGCCAAATGGAGAGCGAATAGTTACAGGAGAATTATATCTGCCTCCTGATCGGAAACGCATACGAGCCATTTGTCCTGCAATACTATCAATTACTTCAAAAACGAAGCCGAAAAATTGAATTTCAGGAACCGGACGATAGCCTTGCAGCCCAAGACCAATTGCCAAACCGCCAATACCTGATTCTGCAAGCGGTGTATCAAATACACGTTCTTCTCCAAACTCTTGCTGTAATCCTTCTGTCGCACGGAATACGCCGCCGTTTACGCCAACATCTTCCCCGAACACAAGAACTTTCTCATCGTTGCGCATTTCTGTGCGCAGTGCGTCTGTAATTGCTTGAATCATTGTCATTTGTGCCATCGCTTACTTCGACTCCTTTTCTTTATATATTTCATATTGCTCCTGCAAGTTAGCCGGCATTTTCTCATACATAATATTCATTAAGTCTGTTACTTTTTGTTTAGGTACAGCATCCGCTTTTGTAATCGCTTCTTTAATTTCTTCCTTAGCTCTCTCGATTACAGCTGTTTCTTCCTCTTCACTCCACAAGCCTTTCGCTACTAAAAACTTACGGAAACGTACTAAAGGATCTTTTTTCTCCCATTCATTATCCGTATCTGATGTACGGTAACGAGTCGGGTCATCTCCTGCCATTGTGTGAGGACCATAACGATATGTTAAAGTTTCAATTAATGTAGGCCCTTCACCATTTACTGCTCGTTTACGCGCGTCTAAAGTCGCTGCATAGACAGCTAATACGTCCATACCATCAACTTGAATACCAGGTATTCCGGCTGCAACCGCCTTTTGCGCTATAGTTCTGGCAGCAGACTGTTTCTCAACCGGTGTTGAAATTGCAAAGCGGTTATTTTGAACAATAAAGATTGCAGGCGCCTTAAACGCTCCGGCAAAATTGATCCCTTCGTAAAAATCTCCTTGTGAAGCACCGCCATCACCTGTATATGTAATTGCGACAGATTTCGCTCCATTCTTCTTCATGCCAAGAGCCACACCTGTAGCCTGTATATACTGTGCTCCGATAATGATTTGCGGAGAAATGACGTTCACGCCTTCCGGAATTTTATTCCCTTCAAAATGTCCCCTTGAAAATAGGAAGGCTTGGTATAAAGGCAGTCCGTGCCAAACCATTTGCGGCACATCACGATATCCTGGAAGAATGAAATCTTCTTTTTCCAAAGCGAACTGCGAACCTAATTGTGAAGCTTCCTGTCCGGCAGTCGGTGCATAAAAACCTAAACGACCTTGACGATTCAATGAAATAGAGCGTTGGTCAAGCACACGCGTATATACCATTCTCGTCATAAGCTCTTTTAATTGTTCATCCGTTAAATCAGGCATTGCCTCCTTATTAACGATTTCTCCGTCTTCATTCAAAATCTGCAATGTTTGAAATTGTTCTTCAATCGCTTCAAATTGCTTATTTGCATCCAATAGCATCTTATTAATTGCAGTCATTTCGTTCACCTCGTCCTTAATATTCTTAAGAGTTTTAAGAGTTAAAATTTTATTGATAAAAATAATCTTGCATATACATGTTTACTGTTCCTTTATATCCATGAGGACTTCTGACTTTGTGCAAAGCAGTCATTCACAGATTACAACTATCTGCAAACGCTGCCAAAAAACTGTATCAGTACTTTACGACATTAACATTATAACAATATTACTTTCACACTTGCAGTTTACAACACAGGATTATAACTGTCAAATCTTTTGTTTGAACCATTAAAAAGCTATAACTTTATAAATTATATTATTATCGATTACTACCCTTTTTAAAATCTGTTATATAATATTATATCCTCCTGTTATACAAAAAGAATTGCGAAAGGGGATACCATTTTAAAACATTGATATTCCGCGGTTTTCTCCAATATATTCCTCTCGAAACGTTATTTATAAACGCTTCACTACTACCTTCATCATCCGCTTATTTATTATTTAAACAAAATAATATTAAATAAAATTTCTTACAGTTATTTTTATGCCATGCTATACTTTTTTACATAAAACAAACTTTCTTTATTGAAATTTACAATCTCATTTGAGAAACTAAACTTTGATAGTTACAACCCAAATACATATGGCAAGAAGCCTTACATATAATTAGTACGAGGTGAAATAAAATGATTACAATGAAAGATATCGTCCTTGAAGGGCATCCGGTTTTGCGCCAAGTGGCAAAGGATGTTAAATTACCTGCTTCTTCAGAAGACCAACAGACAGCTAAAGATTTGCTGGAATATGTTATCAACAGTCAAGATCCGGTCACAGCAGAAAAATATGGACTGCGCCCGGGAATCGGATTGGCAGCTCCGCAAATTGCTGTTTCGAAAAAAATTATCGCTGTCCATGTAACAGATGAAAAAGGCAAATTATATAGCTATGCATTATTCAACCCAAAAATCGTCAGCCATTCTATTGAAAAAACGTATTTATCAAGTGGAGAAGGCTGTTTATCTGTTGATCGACCTGTCCCTGGCTACGTGCCGCGTTATGCCCGCATAACAGTCGAAGCCGTGACAGTTGACGGAGAAAAGATCAAACTTCGTTTAAAAGGTATGGTAGCCATCGTATTCCAGCATGAAATCGACCACATTAACGGCATTATGTTTTACGATCACATTAATAAAGAAAATCCATTTGCGCCTGTGGAAAACGGAACGCCTGTGGAAAGATAAGAAAAAGGGTATCTCGCACTCGAGACACCCTTTTTCTTATATTAATCCGACCTTTAAAAGGCCATTATATATACCGTCTTCATCTACTGCAGTTGTAACTACATCAGCATGTTTCAGCAATTCCTTTTCCGCATTGCCCATCGCGATGCCGGTGCCGACTGTTTGCAGCATTTCGATATCATTCAGACCATCGCCGAACGCATACACATTTTCCAATTGAAATTGTGCTCTTTTAATAAATTCATTGATACCGATTGCTTTCGATCCCCCAAACGGGACAACATCCATGCAAATCGGATGCCAACGAATGAATTTCAAGTCTGTGTGTTCTTGAATGTATTCTTTCTCTTCTTGTTCGGAACAATACAATAATGATTGAAAAATATCGTTATGATGATGATATTCCGCATCGAATTCCGGATGTTTCAGCTTAAAGCTGCGCAATGAATCTTCAATATGCTTAGAATAAGGCACTGTCGTTCTGGCTCCATACTCATTCATTAAGACGACCGGAACTTGCTTTTCCTTTGTATGTTCCAGTAGATTATGTAATTTGTTTTTTGATAACGGATTTCTATAAATAATTTCATCTTCAAAAACAACATATTGCCCGTTAAAACAAACGTAGGAATCAATATCAAGCTCTTTTCGGATCTCTTCTATCATAAATGGCGCTCTACCGGTTGCAATCGCCACATAAACACCGTTTTCCTTCAATGTTTTTACCGCCGCTCTCGTTGATTCCGGCAACTCCTTATTAAAATCTAACAATGTTCCATCAATATCAAAAAAAAC
The DNA here is from genome assembly GCF_014712675.1 of Peribacillus faecalis. Classification (GTDB taxonomy): domain Bacteria; phylum Bacillota; class Bacilli; order Bacillales; family DSM-1321; genus Bacillus_AD; species Bacillus_AD faecalis. The sequence goes on from NZ_JACXSI010000001.1 coordinate 134,909, forward strand.
AATTTTTTTCTCCACAATTAAGCCTCTTTTCTTCACTCGATTGTTATCACAATAATGTTACCGTTTTGACTCACCAATTAACAACACATTTATTTTTATGAATTTTTTACCAGACAACCCTATTATTTCTCAGCAAGAAAAAAAGTAGTCTTCATATACTAATATTATAAATAAACCCTAAAAAGTTAAAATTCTCATGAAAGTCTTATTTACTTTCTATTACTTTCGTTTACAATTAATATTAAGGAAGTGATCTGCGATGCTGAAAAAGCTCCGGAAGAAGTTGCTAAAACAATGGAAAGATATGCTAAGAAAGAAAACAATCGCATAGATTTTTTCAATTAATAGCCCTTCAGTACTTGCGGAGGGCTTGTTCTTTCATGTAAAGTTTTCTAATATACACTTATAACAATTCGCAATTATATGAGCACATGTTGAAAAACATGAAAAAAAAGCTGCTTTTATATATAATGAAATTAATTATGTTAAGGACTTAAGGAGAGATTTGATTATGATTTACAAAGTATACTACCAAGAACTAATGAGCGAAGTACCTGTACGTGAAAAAACGAAAACGGTTTTCGTTGAAGCAGAGTCAGTTCGTGAAGTTCGAAGCAAATTAAAAGACAGAAATTACAACATCGAGTTAGTTACGCCTGTCGATGAAGCATACTTAGAATATGAAAAAGAAAATGAAGACTTTAAAGTATTGGAGCTATGATAATTTATGAAATTTGTTAAAAACGACCAGACCGCTGTATTCGCACTCGGCGGTCTTGGTGAAATCGGCAAAAACACATACGCGGTTCAATTTCAGGACGAGATCATTCTAATTGATGCCGGAATTAAATTCCCTGAAGATGAGCTACTGGGCATTGACTATGTTATTCCGGATTATGCCTACCTGGTTAAAAACGAAGATAAGATTAAAGGATTATTCGTCACACACGGACACGAAGATCATATCGGCGGAATTCCTTATCTTCTGAAACAAATTAATATACCGATATATGGCGGCAAGCTTGCTTTAGGTTTAATCAAAAACAAGCTTGAAGAGCACGGCTTATTAAGACAGGCGAAACTAATTGAAATTAGGGAAGATGATGTGATCAAGTTCAGAAAAACATCGGTAACATTTTTCCGAACTACTCACAGCATTCCGGATTCGTACGGTATTGTTGTAAAGACTCCTCCTGGACAAATCGTTCACACAGGTGACTTCAAATTTGATTTCACTCCAGTCGGTGAACCTGCTAACTTAACTAAAATGGCAGAGATCGGCAAGGAAGGCGTACTTTGCTTGCTATCAGACAGCACAAACAGTGAAGTGCCTCATTTCACGATGAGTGAAAGACGCGTAGGAGATAGCATTCACGATATTTTCCGAAAAGTTGAAGGGCGCATTATTTTTGCAACATTCGCATCGAATATTCACCGTCTTCAACAAGTGGTCGAAGCTGCAGTCGAAAACGGCAGAAAAGTAGCGGTATTCGGACGAAGCATGGAAGCAGCTATTACAATTGGACAAGAGTTAGGTTACATCCAATGTCCAAAAGATACATTCATTGATTCTCAGCAAATTAACCGCCTTCCTGCAAATAGAGTAACGATTTTGTGTACAGGAAGCCAAGGCGAACCGATGGCTGCGCTATCTCGTATCGCAAACGGCACACACCGTCAAATTCAAATCATTCCTGGAGACACAGTGGTCTTTTCTTCATCACCAATTCCGGGTAACACAATCAGCGTATCTCGTACAATCAATATGCTGTTTAAAGCTGGAGCTGATGTAATCCACGGATCACTAAGCAACATCCATACTTCCGGTCACGGTGGCCAAGAAGAACAAAAACTGATGCTTCGTCTTATGAAGCCAAAATTCTTCATGCCAATTCACGGTGAATACCGCATGCAAAAAATGCATGCTCAACACGCAATCGACTGCGGCGTTGAAGAAGAAAATTGCTTCATTATGGACAACGGAGAAGTGTTGGCATTAAGCTCTAATACCGCTCACGTTGCCGGGAAAATTCAGTCCGGTTCTGTTTACATCGATGGTAACGGTGTCGGCGATATCGGCAACATCGTGCTTCGTGACCGTCGCATTCTTTCTGAAGAAGGATTGGTTGTTGTCGTAGTAAGCATCAACATGAAAGAGTTCAAAATTTCTGCCGGTCCGGATATCATTTCACGCGGTTTCGTTTACATGCGTGAGTCAGGCGATCTGATCAGCGACGCTCAAAGCTTGCTTAAAAAGCATCTTAATAAAGTGATGGAAAGAAAGACAAGCCAATGGTCTGAAATTAAAAACGAAATTACAGACACACTTGCTCCTTTCCTTTATGAAAAAACAAAACGTCGCCCAATGATTCTGCCGATCATTATGGAAGTGGATAAATAATCAAAAGCGCAAACGCCCGTTTAGCACCGTATGAAATGGAGGCCGTCGACTGAGGTAAAGGAAACACAAAGAACGTTAGTGATTCGCTGTTGACTTTAGGGAGACTGCCGAAATTCATTAGGTGCTGGGCGTTGGAGCTGGATGTATAGACGAAAAAGGAGTTCCTCATAGGGCTCCTTTTTATTGTGTCTAATTTCCTCTTTTCTGAAGGCGTTATCTCCCACAGAGACGACGTTCTCCGTACTGTCAACGCACAATAAGCTGTGCGAGAGCGTCATTCAATGAAAAAAGAGGCGTAACCCCACTTATATGGTTCGCCTCTTTCCTTCTATTCCAGCACTTTCTTCTCGAAACGATTAATGTCTGTATCTGCTCCCAATACAATCAAAATATCGCCAACATAAATCATTTCATCAGCTGCAGGTGAAATGATTACTTTGTTCCCTCTTTTCAAACCGACTATATTAATGCCGTATTTAGCTCGAATATCCAAGTCAATCAAAGTTCTTCCATTCAATCTAGGACTTGCGACAATCTCAACAATCGAATGATCATCAGACAAGTCGATGTAATCTAATATGTTATTAGAGACAATTTTATGGGCAATTCTTTTCCCCATGTCTCTTTCAGGATGGACTACTTGATCGGCACCTATTTTGATCAGCACCTTCTCGTGATAATCATTTTGTGCTTTAACAGTTATATGCTTTACGCCAAGTTCCTTTAGCATTAAAGTAGTTAAAATACTTGCTTGAATATCATCACCGATTGCAACAATAACATGATCGAAATTTCGGATGCCCAAACTCTTCAAAACCGATTCATCCGTTGTATCACCGATGACGGCATGCGATGCTATTGATGCAAACTCGTTTACACGATCTTCTTTATGGTCTATCGCCAGCACTTCCATACCTTGTGCTACTAATTCACGGCATATACTGCCCCCGAAACGACCTAAACCGATAACGGCAAATTCTTTCTTCACAATCATTCCTCCATGCTTTGCGTTGCTATTTCTCAATTGCTCATATTTTATCATACCACATGCACGGAACCAATGATTCTTTTGATTAATTGCCGTTCTTTTACGAGTTTGCTTGCATTTGATACTGTGCTTCAATCAAATGATAATAATGTCCTTTATGGTTCATCAGCTGCTGATGGTTTCCTTGTTCTTTTATGACTCCATTCTCAAGCACATAAATCATATCGCAGTCTCTTATAGTCGAAAGACGATGCGCGATAATAATTGAAGTACGCCCTACCAACAATGTTTGCAGCGCTTTTTGGATTTTCATTTCTGTCTCTGTATCGATGCTTGCGGTCGCTTCATCAAGAATAATTATCTTCGGATTTGCCAATAATGCACGCGCAAACGATAATAACTGCCTCTCTCCTACCGACAGCACATTGCCGCGCTCTTCTACCTCAGTTTCATAGCCTTTTGATAATCGGCTTATAAAATCATCAGCACCAACAGCCTTTGCTGCTGCAATCACTTCCTCATCAGTTGCCTTCGGATTTCCAAATCGGATATTTTCCATGATTGTCCCGGAAAAGATAAATGTCTCTTGAAGAACGATACTGATTTGATTGCGTAAAGAGGCAATAGAAATATCTTTTATATTAATGCTGTCTATCAGCACTTCCCCTTTTGTGCAATCATAAAAACGGCTAATTAAATTGGCGATGGTCGTTTTTCCCGAACCGGTGTGCCCAACTAACGCGACCCGATTACCTGCCTTCATTTCCAAGCTGATTCCATCCAGAGCCTTTCTTTTTCCATCATATGAAAATTCAACATCTTTAAATGTAATTAAACCTTTTACATCCTGCAGATGAATCGCATCAGGTTTCTCATCAACAAGCGGCTTTTCATCCAAAAATTCAAATATACGCTCAGAAGAAGCCATCCCAATTAACAGTTGGTTATATACTTGCCCAAGTCGCGATATAGGCTCCCAGAACATCCCTAAATAAAAAGCAAACGAAACAAAAACACCGATTTCAATATTGCCGTCAATCAGCAATGTCGTACCGTACCAAATTAGCACAGCTGTCCCAAGCGCATTTGTCATTTCCACAAACGGACGGAACAATGCATTTAAGCGCGAAGCTGTGCGCCAGCTATCGAATAGCTCAAAATTAATATTTTTAAAAAATGCCCTATTTTCTTTTTCCTGCGTAAAGGCTTGTGTAATTCGTATTCCTTGAATGCTTTCATTCAAATGCGAATTCAGCTTAGATTGGCGTAAGCGCACATCTTGCCAGCTGCGTCTGATTTTCTTTCTTAAAGTTGTTGAAATCATGAACATTAACGGTAAAATTACTAAAACGGCTAAAGTCAGTTCCGGACTGAGCGTAAATAATATCGCGATAATCCCGATCAGCATAACAATATCCATCAGCAAATTAATTACCCCATTTGTAAAAAGCTCCTGCAAGGAATTGATATCATTCATAATCCGAACAAGAATGCTTCCTGCTGACCGTTGATCGAAGAAACGATGCGATAAACTTTGCACATGCGTAAATAAATGCTTCCTCAAATCATAAATGACCCCTTGCCCCAGCATATTCATCCATTTGATACGGTAAATACTCGCGATATAAGACATCAAATAAAGCACTGCTACAAGCGAAACCATACATATAAGCTTTTCCGTATCTTTACCGATTATTGCTTCTTCAATTATATAAACCCCTATAATAATCGGAATAGCCAGCCTAATAATTGTCACAAAAATGACAGACAAGAAAGCCAACGGTAAAAGTCCTTTATTGTACGGCTTCAAATAGCCTAACAGCCGCCACATTTGTCTCCAGTTGAACGGCTTATCGATTGCCTGGTCAGTTGAATAATTAAAGCGTTTCAGCACATTTTCTTTCACTTGATTTTCCAAACTCAATCCCCCCTTTGTTAAGCGTGATTCATCTGCTCTCTGTCGCTGAATTGTATATCGTAAATAGAGCGATACAAGCCCCGTTCCTTAATAAGCTCCTCATGAGTTCCTCTTTCAGTAATTTCTCCGCGCTGTAAAACTAAAATCTCATCGCAATGCTTCACCGATGAGATACGATGAGCAATAATAATCGTTGTGCGGTCTTTCATCACTTCATTCAAGGCGATTTGGATATTTTGCTCTGTTTTCATATCTACCGCACTTGTCGCATCATCTAACACGATAATTGCCGGGTTTAAACAAAGAGCCCGGGCAATCGCGATCCGCTGCTTTTGTCCTCCCGATAAACCTAATCCTCTTTCGCCGAGCATCGTTTCATAGCCATCCGGCAGCTTTATAATAAAGTCATGTGCCTGCGCCCGTTTAGCTGCCTCAATAATTTCATCCATCGTCGCTTCAGGCTTTCCGTACGATATGTTGTCTTTAATGGTAGATGAAAAAAGAAACGACTCTTGCAGAACAAAGCCAATATTATTCCGTAAAGATGTCAATGTGAACTCATTAATATGCCGTCCATCCAAATAAATCTCACCTGAAATCGGCTCATAGAAACGAGCAATCAGCTGTGTAATTGATGTTTTACCACTTCCGGTGGCACCAATAATTCCAAGCGTTTTTCCTTGCGGGAGCTTAAACGTAATTTTCGAGAGCGCCTCTTCATCTTCGTCATTATACTTTAGAGACACATCGCAAAATTGCAGCTCGCCTCTTACATTTGATGCGTCAATAGCAGTCTCTTCTTCCTGCACTTCTTTATCTTCGTCAAGAATTTCAAGCAATCTTTCCCCCGAAGCTTTGGACTGTGAAAATAAGTTGACCATATAACCTAAATTGGCAATCGGCCAAACGATGTACCAAACTAAGCTGTAAAAAGCGACTAGCTCTCCCGGCTTTAGCTGATTGCCGATGACCAAATACCCGCCATAGCTAAACAGAAAAACGACCGACAAATGGCCGCAAAACTCCATTAATGGAAAGTACTTCGCCCAAATTCCGGATGTATGTATATATTCACTGCGATAATCGCCGTTCGCATTATTGAACTTGCCGATTTCGAATTCCTCGCGCGACAATGATTTAACAGTTTGAATACCACTTATATTTTCCTGCACATTCGTATTCAACTTGCCGAAAGATTTTCGAATGCCACGAAAAGCAGGTGTAACCGTCTTCTCAAAGCGAATGACCACCACAACAAGAAACGGCAATGTAATCATCGTCACCAAAGTTAACGACACTGAGTAATACAGCATGACGCCTAAACTGATGGTAATGAGAGTTACCAATCTGATCAGCTCCGCGATGCCAAACGATAAAAAGAAACGAAACCCTTCCACATCGGCTGTCAGTCGCGACATTAAATCCCCTGTCTTCGCTCGATCATAATATTGAAAACTTAAGTATTGCAGTTTTTTATACAAAGCATTCCTCAAATGAAATACCGTTTGTATGCCAAAAATATCACCATGATACTGATTAATGAATAAAGCTATTCCTTTTAGAACCATGAGTGCAATAAACCCTAAAGCTAAATATGGAATCCAATGATATTTACCAAGCAGGATGACTTCATCAATAGTCAGCTGCAATACAATCGGATACACAACTGTAATGACTGTCATAATAAGCAGAAAAAATAATGATAAAAACAAATGTGAACGATGCGGCCAATAATATTTTTTTAACTTTTTAAATGTATTCACTAACATCCCCTCTTCTGCACAATGCAAAAAATGAAAAAAATTCGTATTTTCTTAATATATCGGTAATCGAAATAATTTTCTATATATTTTTACTAAAAATTAAAAATATTTAGAATTTAATTACCGAACAATGATAGGAACCTCTTAATTTAAAAGTGTATACAATATAATTAACCAAAAAGAAAAATTTACTACATCAAACAAAGGGGGAGTCCGAATGGCTCTTCAAATTATGAAGCTGGCAGTTGAAGCTACAAGCTCGATGAATACCAACCCTGTAGTTGAACGCTATTTTTATTATACGAATCGTCTGCTGACAGGGCCTAACACGCTCAAAATCGATACTAAATGCTTCTTTGACAGCACCGGAGCCGATGTTGAAGCGTTGCCGGCATTAACAGCATCCAACAGTTTTTTCAAAGTTTATGTTAATGGTGTATTGCAGATGGATGATCTTTTGTCATACACACCCGGTCCTCCTGGCAATGGCAACCTGACCATTATTATCCCGGAAGAATCGGACATTTTGCCTGATAGTCCGGTTGTCTTAGAAATATCGAACTTTTACCCTAATGCAAATACAACCATCTACACGTAAGGAAAACCGTCATCGGCCAATTTTTCTTTTGAGTCCTCCTCTTCAATTCACTTTATTGAACTGCCTGGCAAGTGTATGGTTATAAAGCTATCCCGATTCAAAAACATAATTAACTTCTTCAAAAAAGGGCTGTGAACCAAATATGGTTCACAGCCCTTTTTTGAAGATTCAAAGCTTAATCATCTGCAATATAATCGGCGCATTCCTTATTGGAATATCTGCCGTTTTTAAAATGAGTTTTCCTTTCTCCACACAATAAGCCGATGGCGGTTGCAAGACACCATTAATAAATAGATTGTAATAAGATACCTCACACGGCGGGAAAATCGTTTCCGATGAGTATTCTTTCAATGCGTCTTCATCCGTATACATTTTTCGGCATCCGTCAGATAAGGTGTAGTATTCACATACCTCCACCTTTTTAGGACTAAAAAAATGATTCTCATCCATAATTCGCTTCTGAATTTGAAGAAACGGAGGAGGATATGCTGAACTTTTATATTGGATTTTCATATATCTCACCGCTTCCTTGCAAAAGTTCTTGTATATCATATTGAAGAACAAAGCAATAGGTGTCTCATAGAAAAACCGTTACCGGTCCTTTTTTATTTTGATTTCACTACTTGAATTATCTTCAATAAAAAGGAGACATTTCAGAGTTATACTTTCTCTTTAAACAAAAGCCCACCCCTTAAGGCTGAACCATTTGTTTACTATTCTATTTTTTCGCTTCATCCAGCACGCGCAGCAATCTGTTCTCGAGCATTTTCATCGTGCTTCCACCGGCCTGATAATGTCGCAACTTGCCTTTTGGGTCAAATAAATAATACGCGGGAACATATTTATTCTCGTAAGCTTCTGACAGCAATTTATGCTGGTCGACAAAAGTCGGCTGGCTTATATCATGCTCAACCGCTTGCTTAGTGATTTCCTCTACATTTAAATCGCTTTCTGAGCGAGGCATATGTACTGAGATTACATTTAATCGATCAAGATATTGATCTCTGAATTGGTTAATTTTTGGCATTGCCACTTTGCATAAATGGCAGGAAATCGACCAGAAATGAATAAAAGTCGGCTTTCCCTCTAATTCTTCATTAGTTACTTCGCCATTAAGCCAAACAGCGTCTTCAAGGAATGACGGTATTTGTGTGTATAGCTTCAATGAAATATTACCTCCAGCCAGTATTTTCTTTATTTTATCATTTACTAAATCCGAAAAATACTAACAAAAATATCCGCCAATCCGATTTGAAACCGGAATGGCGGATTAAATGTTTACACATTAAATTGGCTTTCATATAAACGGAAATAAAATCCCTTGCACCGAAGAAGTTCTGTATGAGTACCTTCTTCAATAATTTCCCCATCGTGAATGACATATATACGATCAGCATTTTCAATTGTTTTTAAACGATGGGCAATCACAAAAGTCGTTCGCCCTTCCGTCAAATGATGCATTCCTGATTGAATAGCAATCTCTGTTCTTGTGTCGATGCTCGACGTAGCTTCATCGAGAATTAAAATATCCGAATTTGCTAATACAGCACGGGCAATCGCCAATAACTGACGCTGCCCTTGACTTAAATTTTTGCCGCCTGAATTGATAATCGTCTCATATTTTCCCGGCAAATGTTTGATGAACTGATGCGCCGAAGCAACTTTCGCTGCCTGAATTACTTCTTCGTCCGTTGCATCGAGACGTCCGTAGCGAATGTTTTCCATTAATGTCCCGGAAAATAAATACGTTTCCTGAAGAACAATGCCGATCCGTTTTCGCAAATCATCAATTCGGTAATCCTTTATATCTTGTCCATCAATTATGATCGATCCGCTTTGAAAATCATAAAACCGCGATAACAGATTTATGATGGTCGTTTTGCCTGAACCAGTCGGACCGACAAGAGCAATTGTTTCGCCCGGTTTTGCACGTAAAGAAATTCCTTTTAATATTTCTTTATCAGAATTATAGCCGAAATGCACCTTCTTAAACTCTACCTCACCCTTAATCCGTTCAATCCCAACAGCCGTTTCGCTGTCCGTCAAATCCGGCACCTCATCCATGATTTCAAATACTCGTTCCGCTCCGGCAATTGCCGCTTGGAGGGTATTCATTAAGCTTGAAAGCTGATTGATTGGACGGAAAAATAACCGTGAATACGTGACAAATGAAGCGATAACACCGACCGTTGTCATACCGTTCAATGTCAGCAATGCTCCTGTGCCGATAATTAGCGCAATACCTAAGTTGTTAATAAAATTATTGACCGGACCTAAAAAACCGCTATACGTATCCGCAAGCATCGCTGAAGTTCGCAAGTTTTCATTGATGTTGCCAAACTGTGCGATTGAATCTTTCTCTTTACCAAAGAGCGTAATTACTTCTTTGCCGCTAATGCTTTCTTCCACAAAACCATTCAGTTCCCCTAAGTCCTTTTGACGCTTCGAAAAATTGCGGGAGCTGAATTGAATGATAACTTTTGATGCCCAAATCATTAACGGAATGACCCAAAATGATACTATCGCTAAAATCCAGTTAAGAGCGATCATTGCAATGGCCACGCCGATAATCGTCAATGCTGATGAAAAGATTTGTACGACACTTTGAGTGAGCGCATTATTCATATTATCAATATCATTGGTCACACGGCTCATCAGTTCTCCATGCGAACGTTGATCAAAAAAGCGCAAACTCAAACTTTGCAGCTTCGCAAATAAATCAGACCGTATGTTGCGAATCGTTCGGAGTGATACATGAATCATCACATATTGCTGAAGCCAAGTAAAAATCGAAGCAAATACATAAATGCCTGCTAATATAATCGCCATCCGAACCGAGCCGCTGACGTCTCGAGGAATAATATAATCATCGATAATAATCCCTATATAATACGGGCCTAGCAAACTCAAAACAGAAGAAAATAGCACAAATACAATGGCAGCAATAATTGCTATTCTTTGTTTTTGCATATAAAACCAAATACGTCTTGCAGTCTGTCTTTGGTTTTTCGCTTTTTTCTTCGGACCGATGTAATGACGGCCTCCTCCTGGCCGCTGAAACTGAGGAGCTTCATTTTGTTTATTCATCGTCTGACTCATTTCACTCCCGCCTCCTTGCCGACCTGAGTAGCATAAATTTCTTGATACAATTTATTCTCGATAATTAGTTGCTGATGTGTACCGATTCCCGCTATTTTCCCATCCTCTAACACAATAATTTGGTCAGCGTTTTTAACCGATGAAATTTTAGAAGAAATAATAATTTTCGTCGTTCCTGCAAATTCGTTTTTCAGCACCTTTTGGATTGCCGCTTCAGATAAAGCATCGACTGCAGAAGTTGAGTCATCAAGGACGATAATTGCCGGCTTACGCACAAAAGCACGAGCGATGGAAATACGCTGTTTTTGCCCGCCTGATAAATTCGATGCTCCTTGAGTCAAATGGTAATCCAGTTCTCCATCAAGCTTTCGGACAAATTCAGCAGCCTGCGCAGACACAATAGCCGTCTCCATCTCTTCTTCCGTAGCGTACTTTTTGCCATATCCCAAGTTTTCCTTTATAGTGCCGGAAAACAACAGCGCTTTTTGCGGCACAAATCCAATCGCTTCACGCAATGTTGTCAAATCGTATTGGTTAATATTTATACCATCAAGTAAAATCTCACCCTTATCTGCATCATATAAACGAGGCAACAACTGAACTAAGCTTGATTTCCCGCTTCCAGTTGAACCAATCACACCGATTGTTTGACCGCTTTTAACATGAAAATTTAAATCAGACAGTACATATTCGCCGTTTTTGCTGTAACTGTAGCTGACATTTTCAAATTGCAATTCTCCACGTATGTTTTCCCTCTTCTCGGCATGTTCGATTTGCTTAATGTCCTCTTCTGTATCGAGCACTTGCATAATCCTGTCGCCGGAAGGAAAGGCACGGGTAATTTGCATAAGCACATGGCTACTCGTCATTAGCGAGTTCATAATAATCGTCAAATAATTGATGAAAGCGATAATGACACCAACGTTGACCGTTCCATTATCAACCTTAATCGCTCCCATCCAAATCGCAGCGACAATTCCAAGGTTGACAATAAATAATAAAATCGGCGACAATCCCATAATTACTTGGTCAGCACGTATATTGACAGCTGTCAAATTATCGTTCACCGTATGGAATTGCTTCACTTCATGTTGTTGGCGGCCAAAAGCTTTAACAACACGCATGCCCGCCAAATTCTCCTGCAGTTTCGTATTGACGCGATCGACCGCTTCCTGAACCTTGCCAAACAAACTTCCTGCTTTAATCGTGAAAATGACAATCAGCACAACGAGAATCGGCACAACAACCATTAAAATCGGAAATAATTCTCGAGCAGTGAAAAACACAATAATAATGCTACCGATAAACATAATCGGACCTCGGACAAAGATTCTTAATGTCATCATAATCGCCTGTTGCAATGTCGTTATATCATTTGTCAAAATCGTAATCAGTTTACCTGAACCAAATTTATCAGTATTCGGACCTGAGAAATAGCCGATTTTCCGAAATACATCTTTACGAAGATCCGCAGCGACATTCACTGCAGTACGGGTGCTGAAAATTGTACTCCCCATCCCTCCCAATAGTCCGATGACAGCTGATACAAGCATCCAAATACCCATCGTCACAACATAAGCTTTGTCTCCTTCCGCTATCCCGTTGTCGATTATATTTTGCATAATAGCAGGCTGTATTAAGTCCATTCCAATTTCAACAAACATGAAAAAAGGACCAAGAAAAGCTATCCACATATATGGTCTTATATATTTCATTAATTTACGAAAAGATTTCATCCTCTTACACCCTCTTACTTCATATCCACATTATGTAACTACTCATTTTTCTTTTGGAAGTCTTTAAGCTCCTGTTGCAATTGTTTCAATAAGCTGACAAGCGTTTCTGTTTGTTCCGGCTGATTGCGAACAACTTTTTCCGCATGACGTATTTGCTCTTTCAGCAGCAGCAACTCGTGCTTCAAATGCCGTGCTTCCTTCGATTGTTTCCATTCTAGGACGCTTCTCCACTCCGTCCAAAAATCTTTGCCATTTAAATCTTGAATGCGTTTCATTGTATGCTCTCTTCCAATCGCATTCAATTCATAGACATTTTTACCGTCTATTTCTTTGACATCGACATATCCGTTTTGCTGAAGCATCTGCAGCATCGGATAAATCGTGCCTGCGCTGGGACTATACACATTTCCGCTTCGTTCAGCCAGCTCCTTCATAATTTGATAGCCGTGCATCGGCTTCTCCAGCAATAAGCAAGATACAGCTAACTGAATAAATCCGGTTCTTCTTGATTTTTTCATTTCTCTTGCCCCCTATCTATTACGATAATATTAATCGATATAGTTAATTTTTGTCTAATTTTATTTACTGATAATTTTTCATGAATACATAAAAACACCGAAATATGGAAAATTACTTATAGATAAGGAGGTGCTAAAATGACCAGAATTGGTGTAGAGGAAGGATTAACGGATATTCAGCAGGCTTTAAGCGCACAAGGCTATGACGTATCCCAGCTGCGACATGCTGCCGATGCGGCAAATGTTAACTATGACTTTTGTGTAGTAACAGGTTTGGATACGAACGTTATGGGTATTCAAGACACGAGCACAAAAGCGTCCATCATTGAAGCGAACGGACTAACAGCTGATGATATTGTCAGCGTAATTAAAAGCAGGCTTAATCAATAAGCGTCCTGCTTATACTTAAGTAAATAACCGCGTTTGTAAGACATAACATGTAATGTAAAAAAAGGCCCTCGAAAAACTATGACTGATCGAGGGCCTCTCTATTTGCTTTTAATGTATTAAATCTCTTAAATGAATGCCGCAGCCGTCAGCAAGCGATTCTCCTAACTGTTTATCCGCTTGATAGAAGTGCATAATTACTTCCCTGACTATATCAACATTGCAATCCTTTAACTGAGACAATTCGTGAACCAGGTTAGCAATTACTGTTTTTTGGATATCTTCACGATAACTTCTGTAAATTTCCCCTGCTTGCTTATAGGCATCTTGATTTTGTTTTGACAGGCTTCCTTCAAGCCATTGCGTTGTATAATCTTTTTCGCTTAGTCTTTCTTCTCTATCTAATACTGCTACTTCATTTAATGTCATTATCCCGACTTTATGGTAAGGAAAATCACATTCAAGCCAATCATTAGTAGGATCAAGCGGATCATATGAATAGTGAGCGTTTTTCTCCGGATCTAAAACTTGCATAAATAAGTCCCATTCAGGATAATCGCCTCTCTCAATGGCAATATACATATCATGTGTCGCATAATGGCGATCGAGCACCTTTACCCGCTCTGCCTCATTGGGTTTTAAACTGACGATACCTTGCTTCGGAATATACCGAAGCTTCACATAATATTCTTTACCTTCAGCATTTGTCATTCTATACGCATGTACTGTTGTACCGCGCATTGTACGATAAGAGGCCGGAATGCCTTCATCTGTGTACAAGTGCAAGAGCATATTTGTTGTCTCACTGTTTTGCGCCATAAATGACCAATAGTGTACAGGGTCTAAATTATTTAATTCCCCTTTCATTTTTAGAGAAACAATAGGGTCACGAACAAAGCTGACCGGCAAATTACTACCGACAAACTCATAATTCCCTTTGTCCGCAAGAAATTTCACCGTAAACTCATGAGGCTCTCGCACTGTTTCAGTAGTATTCACTCCATGAGCATTCGTTGCAAAATGAGCTGAAATAGCTGTCTCTTCTCCTGCATCTTGAAAAAAAGCTAAGTCCGTATATGCCTTCATGCTGTTCGTTAGCTTAAACGTTCCAAAAGCGCTAAACCCGCATGCTCCATAAGTACTTTCCGGTAAAATCTCTTTTCCGTAATAAGCTAACGCTTCTGCTATATGCGGTTCTTCTAAAACAAACGGTCCTCTTCTGCAAGCATTTTTTGCAAGCTCTTGTTCAATTAAATTCATATCCATTGCAAGTCCCCCTTTTCATTACAATAAATTCCCTCTCCCCCCCTTTATAAAACTAAAGTTTTCTAGAGATTTGTTTGATGAGTAGGAAATACAGTAAAATATAGCGAAATATACAAGGATGGAAGGAGGAGAGATTTTTGAATAAAAACAAACTAAGAATGTTCATCTTAATATTCAGAATTATCGTTATCCTTACAATAGGCGGTACAGTAATTAATCAAATATATAAAAACTATCAAGCGAATACTCTTATTACCGAGGAATGTTTTAATGACTTTGATGAAGAGAAAGCAGTAGTAGTTATTAAGAGCGATGACCTTTTGTCGCTAGTCAGTTGTGAATAATAATAGTTTTGCACGATGACAGCAAAAAGGCTGACGCCAAAGAACGCGTCAACCTTTATTACTATTTAATTACCTTTATACTGTATATACTTCACTAACAAGTCGATCGCTTTCGGAATCGCTTCTTCATGCGGATTAAGTTTCGCATGATGGAGACCATACTCCGAATCGACGCCGAGCCAAAACATGAAACCAGGAATCTCCTTCAGCATGTAGCCGAAATCTTCACCCGTCATCGCTTCACGGCAACGAATGACTTTTATGTTTGTTTGCTCCTCAGCAAATGCCACAAACTCCTCTGTCAAGGTTTCATCATTGTCCACTTGGTAATACATCGCACCATAATCAATCGTAACTTCGCATTCATAGCCGACTTTCAAACCTTCAGCCAATGCTTCAATACGTGACTTCACTTTCTTCATGCTTTCTGCAGACAGTGTACGAATTGTCCCTTCCAGTCTGGCATTATCAGCAATGACGTTTTGAACTGTGCCTCCAGTAATCTTTCCAATCGTAACAACTGCTGAATCTAATGGATTCACATTTCTCGAAACAATGGATTGCAATTGATTGACGAACTGGCATGCTGCAATGACCATATCATTCGTTTGGTGAGGATAAGCAGCATGTCCGCCCTTGCCCTTCAAATCAATAAATAACTCTGATGTATTGGCAAATAATAACCCTGGTTTGACAGCGATTGTTCCGACTGGATATTCTGGCGCAACGTGGAGAGCGATAATCATATCAGGCTTATTTTCCACCATATAACTCGATGTCATCATCGGCTCTGCTCCACCTGGACCTTCCTCTGCCGGCTGAAAAATAAACAGCAAGTCATCATCGATTGGATGAGAAACGAAATGTGTCAGCACCCCTAAAGCGATACTCATATGGAAATCATGACCGCATGCATGCATTCGCCCTTCATGCTTAGAAGGGAATGCTAAACCAGTTTGTTCTTCAATAGGAAGACCGTCAATATCAGCACGGTAAGCTATTGTCTTCGTCGGTTTTTTTCCCTTCACTTTTACAAAAATACCGGTTTTCCACGTCTCTATTGTCAGCCGATCCTTCGGAAGCCCGTTTAAGTAATCTAGCAAATAGGCTTGCGTCTTAAATTCCTGAAAGCCTAACTCAGGTATTTGGTGCAAATCTCTTCTTATACTAATAAAATCGCTCACCATACATCCTCCTGCTCGTTTTTCACCATTTTAAAAATGACCTAAAGGCGATTTCCACCGATAGGTCATTCGTTATGCTACTTCTTATAGTTTGCGAAGCTCTTGCATAATTTCAGTTTTAGATTTTGTTTTGTCATCGATTTGTTTGATGACACGGGCTGGAGCGCCTACTGCTACTGAGTATGGAGGAATGTCCTCTGTAACAATTGCGCCGGCAGCGATTACTGAACCTTCGCCGATACGAACGCCTTCTAATACAACAGCATTAGCACCAACTAATACGTTGTCTTCAATGATTACAGGCTGTGCTGAAGGCGGCTCGATTACGCCAGCAAGAACTGCACCAGCTCCGATGTGACAGTTGTTACCTACAGTCGCACGACCTCCCATAACAACGTTCATATCGATCATTGTGCCAGCTCCGATTACAGCGCCAATGTTAATAGAAGCGCCCATCATGATAACTGCGTTGTCGCCGATTTCCACTTGGTCACGGATGATTGCGCCTGGCTCGATACGAGCATTAACGCCTTTCATATCCAATAATGGAAGCGCCGAATTTCTGCGGTCGTTTTCCACTACATAATCTTCAATTTTAGCAGCATTAGCTTCTAAAGCAGCGCTAACTTCTGCCCAATCGCCGAACACAACGCCTGATTTACCGTCAATAAACGTTTTTGAGCTTTCGCCAAAGTTAATACCTTCAAGGTCACCTTTAATGTAAACTTTTACAGGTGTTGTTTTTTTTGCATTTCCAATAAATGCGATAATTTCTTTTGCATCTAACATTTTCATAAAAAGAAGTTCCTCCTAATATTCAGTAAATATGCTATTTTTTACTTTATCAAACCGCTTCATTTAAAACAAGCTAAACGTTCTTAATTATTGCATACTTGTTTCTTCTATATATTCTTTGACAACTTCAACAAAAGCCTGCACTTGCTGAAGCTCGAATGACTTTTCATATCCTAACAACCATGTGTCCCGCTCAAGATGCTCATTATGCTCATCTAATAAAGGAATTTTAAAAATATCGACATCGTGGTTTTGAATCGTGATTGCTGGCAAAATTGCATAACCGATGCCATTAAGCGCCATTTGCTTGCACGTCTCAATTTGATCAACAACAATCGTTTGCTTTGGTGTGCTTTGAAAATGATGATGCCACCAATTTTGAATTTCCTGATAATAATTAGAATCGCTCTTAAATTGAATGAACGGTCGATTTGTTTTCAATACATCCTCAAGCTTATTCATCTCTGTATCGACCAAATAAAGATGGTCTTTAAATAGATGATGACGGACACCTTTCCAGTCAGGAGTTCCACGAATGATACCAATGTGAACGGTATCATCATATAAAGCTTTTAAAATGTCACTACTCCAGCCTGTCACTAATGAAATTTTCGCTTGCGGATATTTATTGACGTAGCGCTTCAGTACTTTCGGGAGCCAATTTTGCCCGACAATTGTTGCACAAGCGATTTTCAGTGTGCCATACACTTTTCGGTCCATTGCCTGAATCGATTCGCGAACTTGTTCCTCACGCATCATCACATCTTGTGCAAGCTTAATAATTTCCTCGCCGGCTGGTGTTAAGGTCAACCCCTTTTGCGAACGGATAAAGATCTTTGTCTCCCAAGCCTTTTCAATCGTCTGCAGACGTTGGGATAAAGCTGGCTGCGATACAAATAATCGTTCAGCAGCCTTTCTCATATTCATTTCCTGAGCTAAAACGGTCAACAGCTGATACTCTGAAAAATTCATACTACCCCTCTAATCATCTAAAAACCGTCACCGGTCCTTTTTCATTTTTGATTTTGCTCCTAGATACCACTTTAATGAAAAAGGAGACATGCGGGAGGACTAAGACAGCCGCGCCGTGAAACCCGCTCTTGGTTTCACAGAGTGGATGGCTTAGGACCGAGCATGGCAGGTGTAAGGTTAGACAGCTTTCTTATTTCGAAGTTATACTTTCTTACTTTTTTAAAACCGTCACCGGTCCTTTTTCATTTTTGATTTTGCTCCTAGATACCACTTCAATGAAAAAGGAGACATAAGAAGAGAGTCTAATCTTTCTAGACTCCCTTGTTTGTCTCTTCTTCCTTCTTAGTTTTCACTTGGTCCTGAAGTTCCTTCAAAATGGCTCTTCTCGTCAGAATCCCCTCAAATACACCTTCATCATTTTCAATACAAATAAATGGGTGATCAATCAGGAGATCTAAAGCTTCTTCAAGTGTCGCACCTTGCTTTAGACGAGCGATATCGGCATTCATGACATCTCTGACTTTTAAGATTTCGAGCTTTTCGAATTCAATACGCTGAATCCCTAAAATTCGGTCAAATATTAATGGCAAGGATATTAAGCCATGAAGCTTATATTGGGGATCTAGAACCGGAATTGCTGTGTAGCCACTTTTCGTCAAAACGAGCAAACCATGTTCAAGCGAATTATCTACTTGAACATGTGCGACTCTTTCAGCGGATATTATGTAGTTTTCAATTGTTGAAGAAAGAAGTCCATCATTATTACAAGTCAGCATAATTTAACTCCTACCTTACTTTAACGTATTTGCCGTACAAAAGCTGAAAGCAGCTTCCGTTTTATTATAGCATAAAAAAGCGAACCTTTTTCATTGAAGTGAACTCAAGAGGCGAGTTCAAAAATAAAAAAGGACCGGTGACGGTTTTTCTCATTGTCTAACCTTACACCTGCAATGCTAGGAGTATAATCCATTCCGGCTATGAAATCTAAAAGCTGATTTCCCATCCGGACTGTCTTATATCTGCCGCATTGCTCCTTTTTCATCGAGGTAAATCTGAGTTGCATAGTTCATGATGAAAAAGAACCGGTGACGGTTTTTCTCATAAAAAAAAGCATTCGAAACCATTTACATGGTAAGGAATGCTTTGGTGTTATTACGCGTTAAGAATTTCAAAAATTTCAATCGCAATCATATCAATGTTGTCAAATTGGTATTTAGATGATTTTTCTTTTTCATCATAAACTTCAAGCTCAAACATAGCTGTCTTATTAAAATATGTCACTTGACACTTCTTCACACCATCTATCTCAAAAAAGCGTTGAGCAGTTTCTGTTTCTTTGGCCTGTTCTTGTAAGTTAAATAATCTAGTAATGATGCCTTGTAGTTGACTCAAAATAAGCATCTCCTTTCAGTATGTAACAAAATTCATATCAGTAGGTTACACTATAACACACAATTCTATCCGTATGCTACGCATTAGTGTATTCTGAATTTTCTCTCATTGTTTACTTTTAGCATTTATCCATTTAAAATGACAGTATCCGATTGAAATGGAGGTATTAAGTATGCCAACAGTACAACAAATAAATAGTACATTATATTGCATAGATTGTCACGACATACAGCGAAAAAATCGAACAGGCTCCTATGTTTTTAAGGATCAAAATTCAATAAGTCTAATCGAAACTTCCGCAAGCCCGTCCATTCCTTACATACTAGAAGGCCTGAAACAGCTCGAAATTAAACTTGAAGATATAAAGTATATTATCGTCACTCACATCCATTTAGATCATGCTGGCGGTGCCGGCTTAATGCTGCAGCATTGTCCGAATGCCAAGTTGATTGTGCATCCTAAAGGCGCCAGACATTTAGTTGATCCAAGCCGCCTTATTGCAGGTGCGAGAGCTGTGTATGGAGAAGAATTCGACCAGTTATTCGATCCAATTATTCCTATCAGTGAAGAAAGAATTCTAACAGTCGCTGATGGTGAAAAGTTAAAACTTTCAGACCGTACATTCACCTTTTACCACACACCAGGACATGCTAATCACCATATAGCTATTCATGATTCTGAAACAAATGGCCTATTCACGGGAGATACAGCCGGTATATATTACCGCGAGCTTGACGATGAAAATTTCAATTTAGTCATGCCTTCGACTTCGCCAAGCCAATTTGATCCTGAAGCGATGCTAAAATCACTTCAGTTATTCTCCGACTTACAGGCACAGTCTATCTTCTTTGGCCATTATGGTCAGCATGATCATCCTGAAGAAGTGTTTAAACAAGTGCGCTACTGGTTGCCTATTTTCATCGCGGAAGCAGAAAAAGCCATGGCAAAACCATTATCCTTTGAAGAGCGCGTCCAAGAAACAACAGATAGTCTGATGACAATTTGCACCGACTTTTTATTATCTAAAGGGTTGACGAAAGAACATCCTGTATTCGAAATTTTATCATTAGATTTAAGTGTATCCTCTATGGGTCTTATTGATTACTTAACTAAAAAACAATAGGAGTTTTCAACATGAACAAAGTTATTATTTATTCACAATCGAATTGTCCACCATGCGAGTTTGCGAAATTGTATTTTAAGAACCATGACATCGCATTCGAAGAAAAAAACATTACCCGTGATAAAAAAGCAAAAAACGAAATGATGGTGAAATATGACGCATTTTCCACACCAGTAATCGTCATAAACGAACAGGCAATTATCGGCTTTGATCAAGAAAGAATCGAAGAACTACTCATATCAGAGGCTTAACAAAAAAGCCAAGACAATGCGTTTATATCCGCAATGACTTGGCTTTTTCAGGCTTTCACGACATGAATAAGTCTTTAGTTGACTTACTCATGCTTCAACTTTTTTACTTCTACTTTAACCTCTAATGTATGCGGACCACCGTGATAAACACCTTGCAGCGGACTGACATCTGAATAGTCCCGCCCTTTGCACAAAATCACATGATTCTCCAACACCTCTACATTGTTTGTCGGGTCAAGGCCAATCCAGCCGATACCCGGCACCATAATTTCCACCCAGGCATGTGTCGCATTATCCCCAACTAAATTCGAATTCTGGCCGATATATAAATAACCGCTGACATAACGTGCCGGAATGCCATTTTTCCTTAGTATGCCGAGCATTACATGAGTTATATCCTGGCATACACCACTCTTTAATCCAAATGCTTCTTTTGCCGTTGTCTCTACTGTGGTCGCCTCCGTATTGTATGTAAATTCATTATACAAAAACTCCATCAGCCGAATAGAAAAATCAATCGGGTTACTATTTGGACCGATTATGGATATCACTTCATCGACCTGCTGTTTTTCTAAGTACGTATAACTTGTCGTTCGTAAATATGGCAAATAATGCTCATGGAATAATTTCGAATAAAAGATAGCTTTCATTTCTGAAGAAAACTGAATTTGCTGCAAATAAGGCGCTTTTTGAATGCTTACGATCGATTTCGTTTCCACTTCGAGGAGCTGATGCTTCTCAGGGATAAAGAAACTGCCGATATTATTGCCCCAAATATCAACATGGTCACTTGTCATTGAAGCAGGCGTAATTCTGGAACGATAGGAAAGCAACCTTTGACATTCGTTGTTTCTCGGCTTCAGACGAATCGTATTCAAGCTTTGTTCGACAGGCGTCTCATATTGGAACGTATTCGTATGAACTATTTTATATTTCATTTCCCTCTCACCCCGTAAAGTATGAGTAATTACTGTTGTTCACTTAAGGGCTGTTTACTTGGCGTACATATTCATCTTTTCCCGTCTGCTTCAACTAAATAATATGTGGAAGAGAAAACATCGCCAAAAAGTGCACATAAGTTAGAAAGATTTCTTGTAAATGCCAGCGCTTCTCCAAGACTGAATTGTTCAATACCGGTTGTTTTGACAGCTGTCATCAGTTCTTCAAGTACACCGAACATTTTAACTGAATAAGGAGCAACCTGCTTTCTTTCAATCGCATTAATGGCATGTCTCACCGTCTCCAGTCCATATCGGACAGAGCCCGGGAAAGTACGATCAGTAATTAGATAATTTAAAATCAGCTCCGGTCTTTTCGTCCGATGCTTTTTAGAGTAATCTTCATAGCCATGAACCAGCTGAAGAGCAAAGTTCATATCATACTCCTTGAAACTCGCCCCGTCTCTAATAGATCGCTGGAGCATCGTTTGAACAATTAAAGCTGTTTTGCCTGCTCGCTCAAGGCCTTTTCCGATTTTAATAAATTGATATGCCTCATCGCGCGTCATTGCAGAGTCTATAAACCCGGTAGCTGTCATAGTTGTTCTCTTAATCCGCTGCAAAAACGTATTTATGTCACGCAGCGAAAATTGCGACTGTGCCCGCGCTTGATATTTCTCATGCTGTAAGAATAAATACAGCTCATTCCAAACCTCCCATAGTTCATTCGGAATGATATCTCGCGTCATGCGGGCATTTTCACGAACATTGCTCGTCATCACTGACAGAGCATTTAAATTGTTATTTGTAAAAGCTAAATAGTCAACAATCTTCCGGACACGCAAATCAGCATATAAACTCTCATATTCAGAGCGATTGCCGCAAATCTCCAATATCGATTTCCAATCTTGGAGATTTGTCTCATCTCCGCCCGATTCCTCCAGCATTCTCACTAGCTGTACACCGAGAATGTGGGCATTGCTTTCTGTTCTTTCACTATATCTTGCCATCCAATATAATGCATCGGCCACACGACTAAGCATTCTGAAACACCTCCTTTAATATCCATGTGTCCTTTCCGCCTCCGCCTTGCGAGGAATTTACAACAAGCGAACCTTCTTTTAAAGCCACTCTCGATAAACCTCCCGGCAAGACATGTATATCATCGCCTTTCATGACAAAAACTCGCAAGTCAATATGGCAAGGATAAAATCTGCCTTGCTGATAGACAGGCGCTCTTGATAATTTGATGGTCGGCTGTGCTATGTATTGTTTTGGATTTTCGATTATTTTTGCGCGGAATGCCTCAATTTCTTCCTTTGTCGCGTGAGGTCCTATAAGCATATCGTAACCACCTGATGCACCGACATTTTTGACAACCAATTCATTCAAATGATCCAAAACCCAAGCCAATTGTTTTTCACAGCTCAATAAATATGTTTCTACATTAGGAATAATCGGTTCTTCATTTAAATAATAGCGAATCATTTCCGGCACATATGCGTACATTGCCTTATCATCAGCCACGCCATTGCCTACAGCGTTCAAAATCGCTACATTTCCATTTTTAAAAGCTTCTATTATTCCGTTGACTCCTAATAAGGAATCTTCGCGGAATACACTCGGATCGAGGAAATCATCATCGATACGGCGATAAATAATGTCAACTCTTTTTAGTCCTTGAATCGTCTTCCTATAAACAATGCTGTCTTTGACGATCAAATCGCGCCCTTCTACAAGCGGAATATTCAATTGTTGTGCAAGAAATACATGATCATAGTAAGCGGAGTTGTATACACCTGCTGTCAACAAGACAGCTTGAGGATCTCGATGTTTCTCCATATTGGATGGAATATGTGATAAAAGTGCAGATCGCATTATGGAAAGTTGATAATCCAATGACTGAATTGATTGTTTTGAAAAGAATTCCGGATACACCTGTCTCATTACATACCTATTCTGATAGACGTAAGACATTCCGGATGGATTGCGCAAATTATCTTCTAAAACACGATACGTTCCATGCTCATCGCGAATTAAGTCGATACCTGCGAGAAAGATGTGGTTATTAAGTGGAACCTTTGTCCCCATTACTTGTTTGTAATAATAAGCATTTTCATTTACGAGTTCAGATGGCACAATTCCCGCCTTAACAATATTCTGGTTATTGTAGATGTCATCAAGGAACAAATTGAGCGCTTCTACTCGCTGTTTCATTCCTTTTTCAATCATCTTCCACGTGTCAGCCGGGAAAATAATTGGGACAAAATCAAACGGCATTGTCCTTTCTGTACCACCCTCTTCACCATATACAGTGAATGTAATTCCTTGCCTCAGGAAACTGGATTGTGCTGTCTCGTGCTTCTCTCTCAACTCTTCTTCTGAAAATTTCAATAATTTAGAATAAAATGATTGATAATGTTCTTTTGGCTCTTTTCCTTGCAGCATTTCATCAAAAAACCGCCCGGTCTCATACGGTCTAAACATATAACCCTCGCCTCCGCTGTCATTAAAATAACTATATTATTATAAGAAATATAATACGACATTTTTTGCCAATATCCTTTTTATTCATGAATTTTTTCACAAAAAAACTGCAAAAATTTTTGGTAGCGTTTTCACGAAATAATAAAAAGAAAGCCTGAAAAGATTCTTTATCTAATCAGACTTTCATAGAAAGTAACTCAAAAACTCCACTCCAATATGTTTGATAAGGCAGATTTCACGATTCGATAACAATGTTTCGCTGTCTCAGCAATCGAAGACTCCCTATCTTTAGATTCTTCAGTCTCAATATTGCCTGACTGTTCAGATACCTTCACTGTGTTTACTTCCTTATTTGCCTCTGTTACAAATTGATTTGGATCAAATTGAGGGTCGATAGCTTTTATCTTCCATTGGTCATTCACCCATGCAAAGATAACTGCTTCATAATGATCATCATATCCGATTGGGCCTTCCGTTGACTGAGGAAAAAACTCATAAACAGCCGCTCGGTCAAGCTCAGCATCGGTTAACACCCAAGTATCTCCTTCGAACATAAAAAAGGGTATATAGTAAATAGGAAAATCCGTGCCCAGAACATAAAAAAGTCCGTCTTTATCTTTCATCATATTAATGGTAATAAATCGTTCAATGAAAGATTCTGTAAAATATGGCGACATTTTTTTCTTCACTTCAACATATGAATACCCTTTGTCGCTTAAAGAATATGGCACTTCCGCAGCTTCCTTCGTCAACTCGATCATCTGATAATCGAACACTACTGCCTCTTCAGCTGAAGCAAAACTCCCAAACGCAAAAGTCAAGAAAATGACAGTCAATAACAGCCAATACCTATTCTTCACTCCCATCTCCTCCTATACTACTTATTTATATTTTATCAATATGAGCTGCCATAAAAATATATATGCTGTTCGTAAAAAACATACAATATATGACAGCGTTTGCGATCACTTTGTTTTTTATACCCACTCGTAAACGTATGAAACAAAAAGCCCCTTTAAAAAGTCAAAGGATGACCTCTTAAAGGGACTGGCTTTAAAAAATATCATGTTCGAATAAATAGTTATAAGATATATCAATGAATAAATATTCTTGAGCGTTTAATGGAACCGAAAATGTCCGGATGATCTCGCCTGTCTCAATATCGCTGTATGAATCCGACAGCTCACCCTTCTGGTCATTTCGCATCGTAATAATTGTCTTCAAGAAATATGGCCGCCAGCTCCAGTTCTTTTGCTTATACTCTTCCTGAATAACCCATTCCCCGTTACTGCGAACGATATTAGGAGACGTTTGGAATCCGTCTTCATCGCATACATATAAGCGGAAAGAGATGTCGTCAAGTAATGTCGCCAAGTTCTTCAACTGTACTAAATCCACACTCGAAGGTTTTACTTTACTTACAATCGTCTGAATTGTCTCTTGCATTTTTTTCTTTGCATAATAACGATTCTCAAGCGTTCTTTTTTCAGAAATAATGAAACGGTGGCATTCTTCTTTGAACTTATCTTTTAATTGTTCGCGATCGATAAAATGATCCGCAGGCTCGGCTAAATAAACCCCTTGATAATAGCGAACTCCATTCTTCCAGGCAAACTGCAGCTGATACACATCTTCAATTCCTTCAACAAGCAGACTTGCGCCTATTTTTCTTGCTAAAATTCCTGTTGATG
Organism: Peribacillus faecalis; assembly: GCF_014712675.1. GTDB lineage: Bacteria > Bacillota > Bacilli > Bacillales > DSM-1321 > Bacillus_AD > Bacillus_AD faecalis. The sequence goes on from NZ_JACXSI010000001.1 coordinate 160,760, forward strand.
AAATGAAATCCTTTTGTGTATCCCACGATTCTGAAATGAGCAATTCATTATTAATCTTCAGAATTTGCGGAGACAAAGTCGCAATCTTTTCAAGATGGCTATTCAATCCTAAATCGTTAATCGCAATCTTAATTCCGTATGTTTTGTAATATGTCAATAAGTGATGCAAACTATCAAAATCACCTTTAAATCTGTTCTCTGACAACTCAATTACAACGCGGGAAAGGGCATCTTCCCCCAAATGATTCTTTAGAAGCTCCAGCAAGCTGTCACCATAATCAAGCATTAGCAAATCCGCTTCACAGCGAATAAAAATTAAAAAATTCTCGTCTGAAGCACTAATCTTCTTCAAGGCAAGCTGAATTAAGTATTGGTCGACCTCAATCCGATATTCTTCCGGAACTTGTTCATCTTGCATAAGAGATGCTACGTCTATCGTACCTGAATCATTTACATACCGTCCGAGTATTTCATACCCGATTACCACGTGCTCATCCGCACTGAAAATGGGTTGAAAATATGGCTGTAGATGTTCAAGATTTGTCAACATTTCCATACTATCCATGTTGTACCTCCCGAACATTATTCTTGATAGTTTTATATACTTTCCATTTTACCATTATCATACTATTTTTTCTATTTTATAGAAGAGAAAAATTAAACAGTTTACTCAAAAAGGGAATAGAATCGGCAATGCTATTAAGACAATAATGCCGATAAATATTTGCATCGGCACGCCTATTCTGGCAAAATCCTTAAACTGCAGTCCCCCAGCATTCATTACCAATACATTAGCCGGTGTGGCAATCGGCGTTGAAAATGACATGCCTGCAGCCATGGCAACCGCCATTACGAATGGATACGGGCTCGATCCCAAACTAACAGCTGTCGTAATCGCAATAGGTGCAAAAATAACAGCTGTAGCTGTATTGCTGATAAACTGGGAAAAAACAGTTGTCAAAATGAAGAATGCGATAAGTACACCATATGGCCCAAATCCGCCGAACAACTCAAGGATTATATTACTGATAAATTGCATGCCACCTGTTTTTTCCAAAGCGATTGCCATAGGCAGCATTGTAGCTATGACAACAATTACTTCCCAGCTAATTCGCTGGTAGCTGCCTTCGAACGTACGAATACAACCGGTTACTACCATTAGAAAAGCGGCTATAAGAACGCTAATAACAGGAGTGAATATATCAAAAATCATTAACGCCAGCATGAAAAGCATGATAGCTCCCGCAATCGGGGCTTTACCTTTCGCAAAAGCTAAATCGGCATCTTTAGACACCGTTCCCAGCACAACGAGATCTTTCTTATCCAATGCCAGCATCTCAATGTTTTCCCATTGTCCGTGAACAAGCAAAGCATCTCCTTGCTTCAAACGTTCCATCGATAAGCCGGATTGAATGTATTGGCCCTTACGCTTAATAGCCAGTACGTTACAGTCATAACGCTTGCGAAAATGAATATCTGCGAGTGTTCGATTTTCTAATGAAGAATGCGGCGTGAGCAAAATCTCTGTCATGCCGAAAGTTTTGTTTAAAAAATGTTCTTTCATTTCATTCAAGCTGAACTGTTTTACTTCAAGCTCATACTTATCAGAAAACAGCTGCACTTGCTCATATTCTCCAAAAATCAGCAAAAGATCTTCTGGATAGATGACATCGCCTGCTTTCGCAACGATTGTTTGCGTATTGTTTAAGAGCGGCAGTTTTTCTTTTACTTTTCTTTCAATCTCTACAACTGTAATGCCATATTGCCCAGCTAAGCTCAAATCAACAATTCTCTCTCCGACAATATCGGAAGATTGCGGCACATAAATGAAATGCAAATGGTCATATACTTTATAGATCCCCGCAAGCTCACCGGGCGAAAAACCATCATTTGCAGCTATTAAATTCGTCTGTTTCTTCGGCAAAAGCTTTCTGCCGAATGTCAGCAGGTAAAGCATACCAGCCAAAAGCGCAATAAACCCTATACCGGTAATCGTAAAGAAACCAAGCGCAGGATAACCTTCATGAACAAGCGCATCGCTTACAACTAACGTAGAGGTTGTACCGATTAACGTCAGTAAGCCTCCTAAACTGCTTGAGTAAGTTAATGGAATTAAAAACTTGGAAGGATTTATATTCAATTGAACAGCAATACTCATGACAACCGGAATCAGGATTGCGACCGTTCCCGTATTACTAAGGACCGTACCGAATAGACTCACTGTTATCATAATAATAAACAACAGCCGACTTTCATTATTGCCTCCGAGACGAAGCAGCATTTTGCTGATCTTGCTTGCCAGTCCTGTATCAAAAATACCGGCGCCAACTATAAACAAGCCTGCAATCATTAATACAATACTGTTCGAAAATCCGGAAAGCGCTTCTTCCGGCGTTAAAACCCCAAGAACAGTCAACGCCAATAGTGAAGCGACCGAAATAAAATCCGGGCGGTATTTTCCTTGTATAAAGAATAGAATTACAAACAATAAAATAACGAATGTAATAATCATGGGTGAAGTAGTCAATATATAACCCCCAAGCTTTATGTATCATCAACATTATTATAATAGAATATAGGACGAATGGACAGAACAAAAGCGGAAGCGCCCTCTAAAAAGCATCGTATGAACTGATGCTCTCAGGATGAGAGTCACATCGACGAAGATATGCGGACGTAGCGCCTTTAGTCGCTGTACCTTGCTTGCAGGCCGATTCCACATTTCAACGTTGACTTATCGAAAGGATGGTTGCCGAAGGGCAATAGGTACTGGGCGCTGGAGCTGGACGTCGATACACTTGTTTTAACTTATACACAATGTGAATTTTTATAATTTCTTATACAATAAGAAAAATCATCACGGTCCTTTTCTTGTATTAGGCAAAAGACTATTCTACATAACGCTTCAATATGTACAGGCTCAATAAAATTCGGATGTCCATACTATAATGTACACCCGCAAATCAACGAAGAAACGGAGGTTTTTTAATGTACTATTTCAGAAACACATCTCCCCCTTACTACTATTACACAGACGGATATAATTTGCCGATTCCTCAACAAGGCCAAGAGGATGAGCGGTTTTTCGGTTTCGGTATCCTGCCTTTCGTCGCAGGTCTGGCAGTCGCTCCATTATTATTTAATCGGCCGTGCTGTCCTCCTTATCCGCCTTATCCGCCTTACCAGCCGCCATACGGCTATTTTCCGCAACCGTATCCATATCCCCAAAGCTTCCAACCGCAGCCGTTTAATCCGATGTATGGAAATACTCAAGAAACGATCAATATTTACACGTAATATAAGATTTACAAATAATATGCTATAGACACACACGGTTAAAAATAGTATGATACAAGCGGTTGCTTTAGTGAGTTTTTCGGTGCGGGGTTTGTCCCCGCCCGCTGCAAAGAGGAACAATTTACATGCTCCTTATTCCTTTCTACAAATTTTTATCCTTTACTTCTCGAAAAATGGACACAATTCCGTCCCCTTTCTGTTATTTTCCCTGACAAAATGCATTGAAAATCAGTAAAACGTGCAAATTTATGTTGTTTTTGCGGATTATTTGAAAAAAACCGTCAAAAATAAGGAATATTTAGATGTTTCCATCACTTTAACGCAGCAAAATGTTATAATAAAGACAAATCGCCAAATCGGGATACGTTTATAAATATAATGTATAACCTTAAAGAAAGGAGTTGCCAAATGGAAGAGAAGCAATCACATTCTCAAACCTTTAAAGAACATGAACTTTATCAAGCAATATTTATTGTCAATAAACATGCGAAAGCAGCACCGATGCCAAAATTGCTCTATAAATTAAAAAGACAAGCTCTTCAAAAATTGATAGAGGAAGGGAAAGCACTAAAACTGGGTCTCCATTATTCTGATAACCCCAAAAACGCCCAACAACAATCAGATGTCATTATCCAGTGCGGAGATTATGTATTTCATCTTCCTCCATCTAAAGAGGATATTAAATGCCTTCCGCATCTTGGAAAGCGTTCTCTTAACATAAGAAATCCAAAAACACATATGTCTTTAACAAGAGCGAAAGCAATCCTTAATGCTTATATCGGTCCGACAGAAGAAGAAGCACCTAAGCAAGACATTCGCAGACGAACAGCAAAGACACAAAACAGATCTTTTGAACGTTCATATTTTTCAACACAACGTAAAAACGAAGCCAATGTATTCACATCTTCCTTTCTCGGCAAAAAAATGTACAAGTAACTTTTAAGCAGCTATTATTTTTTCTTATATAGACAGATAAAAGCCGCATATACAAACGGTCCACATATACGAAAAATCGTATAAGGCCTTTTGCTTATGCGGCTTTATTTTTACTTCATAATGAGCTCTTGAAGTTCCTCTACCAGCTTCTTATAATCCACAAAGAATTCCGGCAGTTTTTCTTTCATCACATTTCGAAAGAGTGCCTCACATATGTTGGAGTAGTACCAATATTGATCTTGCTTCCCTTTTGTGAAAGCAGACCACACTTCTTCCCCCATATCTTTTTCATATTTTAAGATGTTAGATAAATTATCCAGTTTATCAGCCGCGATTAAAGCTTTTACTTGCAGCGAACCGTGTTCCGCATTTACAATCGTTTGTGCTTTTCGTTCTCTCCATGGAAGTTTGCCATTTTCAGTATTAGCCTCTACAAGTGCTTTTACTTGTTCTCCAAATCGTTCGGATACTTCTGCAATCGTAACAGCCGAGTCTTCTACGACATCATGTAAGTAGCCGGCAGCCACTACTGTTTCGTCAAAACCGGCGCTCTGCAGTGTTGAAGCAACATTTATCGGATGGTTCATAAACGGCTCATCATTTAACTTTCTGACTTGGCCTGCGTGCGCACGCTCAGCAAATTGCTTAGCTTGTAATATTAGTTTTGACATGATTACAACATCCCTTCTACTAGCTTATAAAATGTGCTGATCAATCAACATAATTAATTCAGCAATTTCAGGTTTGCTCACTTGGGCATTAGCCCCGACCATTTGCCCCTTATGCTTCAGATCTTCCGTAATTAAAGAAGAGAATATAATGACAGGAAGTTTCCCGAAATCCTTTGATTCCTTTACTCGCTTCGTTAAATGGTGTCCATCCATTTGTGGCATCTCAATATCGGTAACAATCAATTGTACTTGTTCATCGAGCTTTCTGCCGGAACTGACAATACTCTCCAAATAATCTAGAGCTTCCTTCCCATTTTCGAAAAACTCGACATATTGATACCCAGCTTCTGTCAAAGTATCATTCAGCAGTTTGCGCAATAAAGGCGAATCCTCTGCCACAACAATTCTTTTCTCGGAGCGCTCCCGCTTGCCGAGTTTTTGCACTTGCTGAACGCTAATGCCTGATTCCGGATTGATCTCAACTACCATTTTTTCGAAATCCAACAGCAAAATCATATCTCCGTTTAATTTAATTACACCTATGATTTGACTTTCACGACCCTGATACATTTCTGAAGGCTTCTCGATTCGCTCCCAAGAAATACGGTGAATTTGTGTAACACTATGTACATGAAATACAATCTTTTGTTTATTAAACTCCGCTACAATGAACTTATCTTGCGCAGGATTCTCTGATGGAGGAAAATCTAATGCTGCAGCAACATTCACTACCGGCAACACTTCTCCCCTTAGTTCAATTATTCCTTCTACATTTTTATGCGATTGTGGAACAACGGTGATCGGAACGGGGTTAATAATCTCTTTTACTTTTATTACATTTATTCCAAAGTGATTATTCCCTACACCAAATTCAACTATTTCCAGTTCGTTTGTACCGCTTTCTAATAAAATCCCCTTTGTTTGTAACATATCTTTCGCCTTCCCCATCTAAACTTATCTTTAATTAGTAATACTATAACACGTAGTTTCTTTATTTTATTACAAAATATTCATTTTTTTGCACTATTCACTAAATATCCATCATATTTTGGCAACATAACCTTTACCTTTGTCCCTTTATTTTTGATGCTTGCATATTCTATGAATCCATCATGATCTTGGATAATTGATTTAGTCACCATGACACCCAGACCGGTGCCTGATTCTTTATTTGTATAAAAAGCTTCGCCGATTCTTTCAACTTCGGCCTGTTCCATTCCGACACCATTATCTTCTATTTCAATCACTACATAGTTGTTAGAGCTGCTGCATGACAAATTAATTAGTCCGTTCTCATGTTGGATTGCTTCAGCCGAATTTTTCACTAAATTAAAGCATACTTGCTTAATCTTGCTTAAATCACCTTTAATATACAGTTCCTCTTTCACATAAATCTGGAAAACAATCCCTTTCATGTTTGTGTAAGAAGTCATAACTGTATGTACAGCTTGCAATAACTGCGAGATACAAATGATTTCCTTGCTTTGCTGGTTCTTCTTCGCAAACTGCAAATAGTCTGTAATGATTGATTCTGCCCGGTCCAGCTCTGATAATACGAGCTTCATATATTCTTTATTCGAATCGTTAGAGTCTTTTTCCACCAATTGAACAAACCCTTTTACGACGGTTAACGGATTGCGGACTTCATGCGCAATGCTGGCCGCCAATTCACTGACCACCATCATTTTCTCAGAGTTTTCTACAGCACGCCGAAGTCGGATTGTCTCACTGATAAACTCTGTTATATAAATTATTACAAAGAAAAAAAGTATGTACGCTAATGAAAAGTATAGCAGCCACGGCAATTTTACCGTTGTCAACTCTGCCGGATTAATCAGGCTCGTTATGTAAATAATCAGAATATGCGCACTGACGGACACTAAAGCCATTATGAACGACCATACATATTTCATTTTCTTAAACAACTTATTCCAGCGTGAGTGCAACAAAATCGGAATCAGATAAATAAGAGGAAAAAGAACAAATTCATATATTCCCCATAAATAATTATCAAGTAGACGAAACAATAAAGTAAATACCGCAAGAAAGACTCCTAATCGGCGATTTCCATACAAAAAAGCATACATAATAATCAGAGAATGAAAATCCAATATAAACTTGTCGTCGTAAACAAAAATTGGAAAATTAATCACAATCAAACTCGAGAACATCATCAATATTAGCAGCGTTCTATGCGGCTTCCATGTAAATGGAAATAACTTTTCATCATTGAAATACATTTGATAAAAAATAATAGGACTAATGATTATGAAAAATTGCAGCAATATCTCTTCTAAATAAAGCATAGACTTCTATTCCCCAAATATCTCATTTTCTCCATTTTACCATTTTTTACTTAAAAAGTGACAAATTTATTAATTTTATGTATTAATATCAGAAAAATAACTCCGTCAGAAAACTAATCCTTGATTACAAGTGTTCTTGCTATTAAGTCATGAAGCGCTTGGTTTTTCTTGGTGAATAAAGCTAGTAAGTAACCGATAAATAAAATATTTGACAATCCAAACATCACTATATATCGAACCACAGCTCGGATAAAACCAATCCTCCTCCCATCCATTGTTGTCACTTTTATTTTCATCATTCTTTTCCCAATTGTCGCCTGCCATTTTGAAGATTGTAAACCGGCATAGTAAGCAATACCAATGATGATAGTAATGAGCATATACCCTCTGTTGTTGTTTATAGAATATGCAGTATCGCTAAGTTGAGAAATATCATAATCAATACCAAAGAACGAAAGCACTCCTAAATAAGTAAGCAAAGTCAATATACTGCTGACAATTAATAAGTCGATGAAATAAGCGCCCACTCTACTGAAAAATGATGCATATTGATAATTCAAATACAATACCTCCTACTATTTGCAAGTTGCCCCTAAGATGCCCTTTGATAGCTGACACTATACATTGCAACTAGCACAGTTACGATTATTTCAATTATGTAATGCAAGTGATAATATAGAGATATTGATGATAGGAGGGAAAGTTTTGAACTACATAAATGATCGGGTCAAGAACATCGAAATTTCCGGAATCAGGAAGTTTTCCAATCTGGTAGCACCATATAAAGATGTCATTTCACTTACAATCGGGCAACCGGATTTTCCGACGCCTGAACATATTAAAGAAGCAGCAAAAAAAGCGATTGATGACAATTATACAGTCTACACACACAATGCCGGTTTTATCGCAGTCAGAGAAGCCGCGTGCCGATATGTTAATAAAAAATATCAATTATACTACAATCCTGCTGATGAGGTAATTGTCACTACTGGAGCAAGTGAAGCAATTGATATTGCTCTCCGGACTATCTTAACGGAGGACAGCGAGGTTATTATCCCTGCGCCCGTTTATCCCGGCTATGAACCAATCATTACTTTATGCGGAGCAAAACCGGTTTATGCAGATTTGACAAACAACGATTTTCGTTTGACAGCAACCATTTTAGAAAAATATATTACCAAGCGAACGCGCTGTATTATTTTGACGTATCCATCTAATCCTACAGGCGTAACACTGTCTCAAGGCGAATTACGAGAATTAGCAGAGCTGATCAAAAAACATAATATATATGTCATTGCTGATGAAATATATAGCGAACTTGTTTTTGAACAGCCACATACAAGTATTGCTTCTTATATAAGGGACCAAACTATTGTCATTAATGGCCTTTCCAAATCCCATTCTATGACCGGCTGGAGGATTGGATTTTTATTTGCCGAAAAAGAGTTATGCCAACAAATTTTAAAGGTGCATCAATATAATGTATCCTGTGCGTCTTCAATCTCGCAAATGGCAGCATTAGCTGCTTTAACCGACGGATTCGATGATGCAGCACCGATGAGGGAGGAGTATAAACAACGCCGTGATTATGTATACGGAAGACTTCAGAAAATGAATTTGGATGTCGTGAAACCAGAAGGCGCCTTTTACTTTTTCGTCAAGCTCCCGCAAGGATACGATTCTTCTTTCGACTTCGCTCTGAAGCTCGCTGAAGAAGGCAAAGTCGCCGTTGTTCCCGGAAGTGCATTCACTCCATACGGTGAAGGATATTTCAGGATTTCCTATGCCTATTCAATTGAAAACTTAGAACAGGCTCTCAACCGACTTGAAACATTTTTGCAACGTTGAATATTCAAAAAGGCAGCTGAAGCTTTTTAAACTTCAACTGCCTTTTTTCATTTCCAATACTTATACAATGCCTGCGTACCGCTGTTGCCTTCGCCTTGTTCATTCAGTGTTTCATACATTTTTTTGCTTAATGATAAACCGGGCGTTTCCATATCCATCGCTTCTGCTTCCTCTAAAGCAATTTGCATGTCCTTAACGAAATGCTTAATGAAGAAACCCGGAGAATAATCCTCGTTTAAAATTCTTGGTGCTAAGTTCGATAAGCTCCAACTCGCGGCTGCACCTGTGGATATGCTTTCAAGAACCTTATTCGGCTCTAACCCGGCTTTTTCCGCATAAACAATCGCTTCACATACACCTATCATATTAGATGCGATTACAATTTGGTTGCACATCTTTGTATGTTGCCCGGACCCGGCTTTACCTTGGTAAATAATATTTTCTCCCATTACTTCCAATAAAGGCTTCATATTATTAAAGACCTCTTCATCGCCGCCAACCATAATTGCGAGTTTGGCATTTTTAGCACCTATATCGCCTCCCGAAACAGGCGCATCAAGTACATATATTCCTTTTTCTTTTCCTTCATTATGTAGCTTAATTGCTAAAGACGGCTTTGATGTCGTCATATCAATGATATACAGCCCTGCTCGCCCATTCGTTATGATTCCGTTTTCCCCTAGATAAATTTCTTCGACATCATGCGGATATCCGACCATTGAAATGACGATGTCCGCTTGTTCTGCCAATTGTTTTGGCGAATCAGCCCAATTCGCCCCTTCATCCAACAACTCCATAGCCTTTTCCTTCGTTCTTGTATAAACAACTAATGGATACCCTGCCTTCATTATATGTGATGCCATGCTTTTACCCATTACGCCTATTCCGATAAATCCGACTGTTTGCTTCGACATGTATTCCACCTCAATTTCATTTTTCTTCATTATAACACACCTACTCTTGTCTCTTTCTCTTCATGCAATAGCAAAAAAAGAGAGCCTGCTTAATTCAGGCTCCGCAATCATATAGGAAAAAAGGAGAATGTAGCTAACTTTGAATGTGCAACAAAGTTTGCTTTGTTATCAAATTCCCTTTGATATATTTTTTAAACCTGATAATGTCGAAATATGCATTGAAAGATTAAAAAAGGAGCCCCTCAAAAAGGGACTCCTCAAAAATGATTAAGCTTGTACAGCCGCTTTAACAGCTTCTAATACTTCATCATTTGTTTTTAATTGCATTGCTTTTTCTGCTAATTGTTCCATATCTGCTTTAGATAGGTTTTTAATTAGAGAACGAGCTTTCAGGATTGATGTAGCACTCATTGAAAACTCATCCAGTCCTAAACCAAGAAGTAATGGAATAGCGTTTTCGTCGCCAGCCATTTCTCCGCACATTCCAGCCCATTTACCTTCTTTATGCGCTGCATCTACTACGTTTTTAACTAAACGAAGAATTGCAGGGTTGTATGGTTGGTAAAGGTATGAAATACGTTCATTCATACGGTCAGCAGCCATAGTGTATTGGATCAGGTCGTTTGTTCCGATAGAGAAGAAATCAACCTCTGTCGCAAATAGGTCAGCCATTACCGCAGTTGATGGAATCTCAACCATGATACCAACTTCGATAGAATCACTTACCGCTACACCTTCAGCTACAAGCTTTTCTTTTTCTTCAAGAAGGATTGCTTTAGCTTGACGGAATTCGCCAAGAGTCGCAATCATCGGGAACATGATTTTTAAGTTTCCGTATGTACTTGCGCGCAATAAAGCACGTAATTGCGTACGGAACATATCTTGCTCTTCTAAGCAAAGACGTACAGCACGGTACCCTAAGAACGGGTTCATTTCGTGTGGTAATTGTAAGTATGGAAGCTCTTTGTCGCCGCCAATATCCAATGTACGTACAACAACAGGTTTGCCGTCAGTCATACCTTCAAGTACAGCTTTGTATGCTTCGAATTGCTCTTCTTCTGTCGGGAAGTTGTCGCGTCCCATGTATAAGAATTCAGTACGGTATAGACCAACGCCTTCACCGCCGTTATCGATTACACCTTTAATGTCTTTAGGAGTTCCGATATTCGCAACTAATTCTACATGGTGACCATCTTTAGAAACAGTTTTTTCATTAACTAGTTTCGCCCACTCCGCTTTTTGCTCTTCATAAGCTTTTGCTTTTTGCTCATATTCAGCAATCAGTTCCGGAGTCGGGTTAATGTGAACTTGTCCGTCTAATCCATCAACGATGATGATATCGCCGTTTTGGATTGCAGAAGTCGCTTCTTTTGTCCCAACAACAGCCGGAATTTCCATAGAACGAGCCATAATAGCTGAGTGAGATGTTCTTCCGCCGATGTCAGTAGTGAACGCTTTTACGTAAGTACGATTTAATTGTGCAGTATCAGAAGGAGTTAAATCTTCTGCAACGATGATTACTTCTTCAGTTACTGTGCTTGGGTTTGGAATTTGAACACCTAAAAGGTGAGCAAGAACACGTTTCGTTACGTCACGAATGTCAGCTGCTCTTTCTTTCATATATTCGTTATCCATAGATTCGAACATAGCAACAAACATGTCAGCAGTCTCTTTAAGAGCATACTCTGCATTCACGCTGTCGCTTTTGATTTTATCTTCAATTGGTCCAAGTAATTCTGGATCATTCACAACTAGAAGATGTGCATCGAAAATAGCAGCTTTATCTGCTCCTAATTCTACTTTAGCACGATCTCTGATTGCTTGAAGTTCAGTTACAGACTTTTCAACAGCGGCTTTAAAGCGGCTTACTTCTGCGTCAACGTCTGTAACAGCTGTTTTATTTACAGTCAGATCTGGCTCAATCAAACGGTATGCTTTTGCTATTGCAATACCATTTGATGCAGCAATACCATTTAACATTGTAGTCATTATTCAGCAAGACCTTCTTTGCTTAAAGTTTCAGTTAAAGAAGCGATTGCTTCAGCAGCGTCGCTACCTTCAGCAGAAATTGTGATTTCAGCACCTTGAGCGATTCCTAAGCTCATAACGCCCATGATTGATTTAAGGTTTACTTTTTTTCCATTGTACTCCAGGTTGATATCTGATTCGAATTTACCAGCTGCTTGAACTAATAAAGTTGCTGGACGAGCATGAATCCCTGAATCTTCTATTACTTTGAATGTTTTTTGTTCCATGTATTTTCGAACTCCTTTATAATTCATGATTTAGTATTGCTGTCTTTGTTGTAAATAACCATATCTTCATCATGCCCCAAAAAAGGAAGATGTATGTTTCAACTAGTTATTATTCAAAAAAGGCTTTCAAAACTACGTCGTACATTAACGGTCAGTCATTAAAACCTAACAGCTACACCTCTTACCCAAAGTAGCATAGCACTACTGACGGAATGAAACAATGGCTTTTTCAAAACTTTTTGCATAAATAAGTATAGGTAAATAAAGTTAATGAAGATAGTGGAAAAAAATGATGTAATTGCCTTTTTAATAGTCTAAACATTTTGTATATTAAATAAATAATTGAGTAATGGACAGCGAATCAATCTTAGTAACCTGCAGTTGCCGGCAGACGGTAAATGGTGTATCACTATTGAAGCCGTCCTTAACAGCCATACATTGCTTCTGTCAGGCCGTATCGTTTGGAAGAAAACATACAGTTCTTCGTCTTACATATATGGTTTTAAATTCGATGAGGATTTTGATTACTCTAGCCTCATAACTGCCGAAGATAAACAATATGCTTCTGAAAGAAGAAGCGGGCAAAGGACCTCTTAATATTAAGAGGTCCTAAACTTTTTTAGCTCCGCGCCTCTTCCAAATACACATAAGTTGTCAAGCCGCCATGTTTGGCAATTCCTCTATAATGCTTGAAGTCTTCTCTCTTCACTAGCTGCTCACGAAACGATAAAAAATCCTCTTTCGTTACCTGAATCTCCGATAACTCTCCTTTAGATAATTTCTCCAGCAATTCATTTGCAAGCTCTATACTCATCCTACGCACCTCCACCTTCTGTGTTTACTTTTCTCAATCCACACAATTACCTATAAGCATCACTATTTTAACCACTTCATTCCCTAATATCAATTTCCTCTCCGCACAAAATGGTTAGTACTTACATAAAAGTTACAATTTTTCATCATTTCCACTTTCCGAAAATTAAAAAGTTCCAAAAAGTTCTTTACGTTTAAATGAAAATAGTGCAAACTGTAAAGTATAATTCAAAAATGTAAGAAGATGTTACATACATAAATTACTCTCTTAATATTTCATACGAGCAAACTGTTTCAACATAAGGAAATTAATAGAATGCTAAAGGTGTGATAATGATGAAGATTGCTAAAATTGGAAATTTAATTGAATTTAAAGATGGATTGCAAGGCATTGTAGAGAAAGTAAACGAAAATTCCGTAATTGTTGATCTTACATACATGGAAAACTACCGTGATCTCGAATTAGAGCAAAAAACTGTAGTAAACCATAAAAACTACAGAATTATTGAAGCATAATTGTTATTTTGCTAGGGACCGATTGTGGGATTAAATCCGAATATCCCACAACCGGTCTTTTTCCTATGCGAAAATCTAGAAAATTATTACTTTAAACGTATATTGTTGTAAAGTTTGTGAGAATAAAATACAATAACTACTGTTACGTTTGAATTCGATATACTTTTAGGAGGAAATAGTATGAAAAGATGCGCCACAGATGTTCGATTGCTTCTTGGTTTAGTCGGTGCACATATTCTAATATACATTGCTTATCATAATGATAATGTTTTTTGGTATTTATACACTGCTGCAATGCTTTTCTGTATGAGCTATGCTATTGCGGATAATAAAAAGAATGCGATTACCAAACTGCCGTTAACAAAGAATATCTTATACGGATTTATATCCGGTTTACTATTATATGCCCTTTTCTTTATAGGGAATTTATTGATTGATTGGCTTCATCTTACTGACCTGGCAAAAGACGTGAAGAATCTATATAAAGAATTCAGTCCGATTTCAGCATGGCATTACCTAGTTTTATTTGTTGTCATTATTCCCGGCGAAGAGGTTTTCTGGAGAGGTTACATTCAAAGAAAACTAAATGACTTTAAATTACAGCCTTCTTTGATAGTTATTGTTTCTGCTATTTTATACACCCTGCCGATAATTTACTCACAAAACTTGGCACTTGTTGTTGCTGCGGCAGTTGCTGGTCTCGTATGGGCCATCCTTTATCAATGGAAAAAAAGCCTGTCACTTGTAATCGCCTCACACCTTGTATTCGATTGCATATTACTACTCATTTTTCCTTTATAACCGTACATGTTAAGAGTCTGCCTTCATATTTTCAGGACAGACTCTTTGGTTTTTTTAATGCCAATAATAACAAAAACAGTAAGCATACATAGCCGAATATCGGATACAGCACGGATAGCAATGTTCGATACTGAACGACACTGATTAATAAAACTATTAAAAAGATGCCTGCAAATATCGTTAAACTCTTCCAATTTAGCACTCTTTTAAGTTGTCGTTCGAGTCCGAAAACATTACCGACAAGAGATGTGAAAATCTCTCCATAAATAACTGCGATAAAAATCCAATAAAATGGTTTTGCTAAGCTTTTCATCAGCTCAGCACTCGGAATATCAAAAAACATCATATTCGGTAAGGATAGGAGCGACACATGGCTTATAAGCAAGATGACAGTCAGACATATGCCGCCGACAATTCCCCCTCCCTTAATGATTTTTGGATCTTTAACCTCATAAGCGAGCGGTATTAACACAGCCTGTGCTAACCCAAGATTAAAAGCGCTATAAAGAAAAGGAGAAACAATTGCATCCCAATACTTCACATTTTCCGGAATTGCCAGCAAGTCAACTTGGAAATCCGGACTTTGCAGCCTCCCGACGAATAAAACGACACTAAACAAGATCATCATCGGAACTACTACTAAATTAACCCCAACTAACCCTTGAACACCCTTATGTAAAATAATTAACGCTAAACCGATTGTAAAAAAAATACCGATCATTTTCGGAATGCCCAATTGTTCTTCAAACACTGCTCCCGCACCGGACAGCATCACTGCCGTAACACCAAACAGCATCATAAAAAAAAGATAATTGACTACCAGCCCCCATTTTGGTCCAAACAAAAAGCTGTTCAATTCCTGATAGGTTTGAGCATTAATCGAAAGAGCCAATAACATTATTTTTGTGCCCAAAATGATAAATAAATAACCCGTCATAATAATACCCAGAAATCCGTATAAACCATATTGCGAAAAAAACTCAACAATTTCCCTTCCGGTTGCAAAGCCCGCACCGACAATGGTTCCTACATATACAGCGGCAATTTGAACAATCCCTGATTTTCTAGACCTCATATGTTGCCCTCCTTGCCACAGTATATGAAGAGATTGTCCAAAATAGACAAGCTATTCAAAGGTTGCATCTTCTTTTTACTTCAGCTCCCAAAATAAAATTGCGCATTTTATTGCAAATTTATGAAATATATTTACTTCTCTGCTATAATGATTTAGAATGTTTTTCTTTCATCATGTCATCACAGATATTTATTAAATTAACATAATATTCAATCAAAATATATTAATATAAGAAAGTGTGTATACATGAAGACGATTCGAAAAAATATATATCTATACTTTTTAATTATTGTATTGCCCACTATATTGGCGCTGTTCATTTTTTGGAAGTACTTATCATACCAAGAGGAATTGAACCGGATTACACAAGCAAATAACATCGTTAATCTTTACCAGCAGTATATAAATACTCTCATCAAGGAAACTAGTAAATCTTTAGATATATTAGAGCTCGTGGTAAAAAATAAACTCGATAACAATCATGCAACGATGGAATTACTGATGCTTACTAAAAAAACTGATCAGCGTTACGGAGACCTTTTTTTATTAGATAAAAATGGAGTCGTTGAGACAGGCACTACCGATAAATATAACGGCAAAAAAGCACCAGATATTTACACAGAAGACTGCTCTGCTTTAAAAGAAACATATGTGTCAGACAAAATAGAAGGCGATGAAAATTCTTATTCTTATTTCTTCGTTTGTAAGCCGATCTTAAATGAGAAATCTGATATAGAAGGCTACTTGCACGTTCAATTACGGCTTGACTACATTGCGAATGTGTTAAAAATGCTTACACCAAATGTTGCAGGGAAAATCACTAACCGGGAGAAAGAGACTATATTATTGTTAAATGGTGAAGAAAATCAAGATTCTTATAATATGAGTATTCCATTTACCGAAGTACCATGGATACTGCACTTATATATTGCAAATGAAAATCAAGGTCTGAAAATGACTTCTTTACTCAATTTCATTATCTTTTTCTTAAGCATTGCCCATATCATATTCTTTATTATTCAATATATTTTATTTAAACAAGAAGCAATTCGCCAGAAGAAATCTTTTAATAATGAAAAAATGCAGATGATTGGCACGTTGGCTGCCACAACTGCACACGAAATAAAAAATCCGCTGACAGGCATTAAGGGCCTTGTTCAACTGATGAGCGAAAAGTATAAACAGCCGGAAGATAAAATGTACTTCTCAGTCATTCAGAAAGAAATTACAAGAATCAATAAAATTGTGGACAATTTTCTTTTCCTTGGGAAACCGACAATCCATGAGCCATTCGAAATCGTCAATTTACAAGATATACTTAAAGAGATTATGCCTATACTCGAGAGTGATGCGGCCAATAGTAATATAGCCATCCGCTTTCAGTTAGATGACGAACCTTATATCGTCAATTGCTATGAAGACCAGATTAAACAAGTGATCCTCAATATAGCAAAAAACAGTTTTGAAGCTTGCAAACCCGGAGATGAGGTGATTGTAAGCATATCTGAAGAAAATGACCAAGTACAAATTATTATTCAAGATAACGGTCACGGTATGTCAAAAGAGATATTATCTAAGATTTTCGAGCCTTTCTTCACAACAAAAGATTACGGATCCGGTTTAGGTCTGTTTGTCTGTCAAAGAATCATTCATTTTTTCCAAGGAACCCTTTGCATTACCAGCAAGGAACAAGTGGGTACAACAATAAAAATCGCACTGCCTTCCAAACAAATAAATTAAAAGAAAAACCGTCACCGTTATCTAAGTTCAAATGTATATACTTATATTCCAAATAAAGCAGGGCTGCCAGTAACCACATTTCTCTACTAAGCAGTCCTGCTTTATTATTTCTTCCTTTTCTCGTTAATCATATTCTGACAACATCATAATACAATATAATAGGACAACTATTAAAATCTGAAGATAGAATGGAGAAAAGCATGGCCACTGTACTATTGGGAAGTACTTTATCAGCAATGTCCACTGGTTTGGGGGCGTTACTTGTACTATTTATCTCACAGTCTTTGACTCATAGCTTGCGTGATATTTTATTAGCATTCACCGCAGGAGTAATGATGTCTGCCTGTATGTTAGGTCTGATACCTGAGGCATTGGAGTTAGGGGGATTTGCACCTCTATGTATAGGCATTTATTTTGGAGTGGTCACATTAACAACTTTGGAAAAGCGAATCCCGCACTTGGATTTGCATCACCATGCAGGAGCTACTCAATTCGATGAAAAAGCGAGGCTGATTATTACAGCCATTATGCTTCACAACATCCCGGAAGGCTTGTCTGTCGGTGTCAGCTATGCCTCCTCCATTGAAGAAACAGGTAACTTAATTGCACTTGCGATTGGACTGCAAAATGCACCGGAAGGTTTTTTGGTTGCACTATTCCTATATAACCAAAACATTTCAAAAGTAAAAGCTTTTATAATTGCAACATTAACAGGCTCGATTGAAATTGTGACAGCGATAATCGGTTATTCTTTAGCTTCATACGTTGTCAATCTACTGCCATTCGGCTTAGCTTTTGCGGCGGGGGCTATGCTATTTATCATTTACAAAGAACTAATTCCCGAAAGTCATGGCGACGGCAATGAACGGGTTGCAACATACTCTTTCATTGTCGGCATTATAGTCATGACCTTACTACTCGATCTATAGCTTCCGGTTTTTTATTTAAGACTTAAATTTTCGTATATTTCATCCGGCTATTACAGTAATAGAATTTCATGTATATAGATTTTTTTTCACTTAAAGTCAGCATGTAGTTCTGATATTCAACAATTAACTGGTCCAGTTCCTGACTGTTTTTTAACGTTCTTTCATCTGAGTAACCATATTGATTAGCAATTGAATACATTTCACTCCTTTTTGTTTGAATGTCAACTGTTAAATCATCTAAGGATTTATCGTCTCTCATATCCCCGGCTCCTTTATCTTGTTACTCTATTACCGGATTATTACAAATTTTTATTTAAATGTAAATACATTCGCAAAAACAGACGAAATATTTGAAAATACTACATTTTAAATTTTAATTTTCGACAATTTTTCTACTTTACTTTTCTGTATCTTTCTCTCAATCAATTTAATAGGTTGCTGTCAGCAAACAAATTCGACAGCAACCTTTTTTAACAATAAATCTAGTTCCCCTTTAATCGTTGTTACAACGAAGCGGCAATTTTATCGAAAAAGTTGTCCCGACTCCTACTTCGCTTATGACATCGATTTCTCCTCCATGCTCTTTTATTATTTTATAACTCATCATTAACCCAAGCCCTGTCCCGCGCTCTTTTGTTGTATAAAAGGGCTCGCCAAGCCGCTTCAGCTTTTTCTCAGGAATTCCGCATCCTTCATCCGATACAATTAATCGCACATTCCGGTCATTACATGACTCTGTTCGAATAAATACTCTTCCGCCATTCTTCATCGATTCGATTGCATTCTTTACTAAATTAATTAATACTTGCTTGAGTTGATTAGGTTCGCAGTATAGTTCAATAGGATTTTCAGAAAGCTTCGGAATTAAATCAATATTAAACAGCAACGCCTCCCCATTTAGCAGACCAATCGTCTCTTTGACAATGACATTTAAATCCTTTTCTACATATTGGACAGCCTGTGGTTTTGCTAACACAAGAAAATCAGTTATGATCGTATCAATTCTTTTCAATTCTGATGTAATAATAGAAAAATATTTTGAATAGTCTTCTTTCACACTAGCTTCTAGCAATTGGATAAAACCTTTTAACGCAGTCATCGGATTGCGAATTTCATGTGCTATCCCTGCCGCAAGTTCGCCAACTACATTCAATGTATCCGATTTTCTGATTTGCTCCTGCATAATTAATTTCTCGGTTTCGTCACGTAAAACAGTCAAATTCATCCCGGAAAACAGATTTCTCTTCGTCAACACTTCAACATGCTTGATACTGCCGTCTTTACGTGCGAGTGTAATTCTTTCCATTAGCATATTCGGACTCTTGTTATCTCCCAAGTCTTTGCTTATTTTCTCAATCCATTCTTTATGCTCAGGATATTTCTTGATAATCTCTGGTACCGTTTTCCTTACGAGATGCTTCTTTTCCATATTTAAGATGGACAAACATGCTTCATTAATGTCTATAATACCGTTTTTATTCCATAACAAAAGCCCATCTAGCATCCCTTCGAAAATACGTCTGAATTGCTTTTCACTTCTTCTTAATTTACGTTCCATTTCATAGCGTTCACTAACGTTTCTATATATGGTGACAGCCCTGTCGCCTTCGTTTATTCTTTTACTGGAGACCTCTAATAACATATCTTTTCCTTTATGACTTCTATGAAACATTGTCTGTCTGATTGACCCTTTTTCGAGGAAGGTTTTTTTTGAATGCCAATACTTTCTATCTTTTTTCACCAATAAGTCTTCTGAACGCATCCCAATCAGCTCGTTGCGGCTCGCCTCGAATAATCGGCAAGCTACATCATTCGCTTCATATATATATCCTTTTTCGTCCAGCAAAACAATCGCTTCATTAGCTTGGTCAAAAACATATGAAAAAATTTCCTTACTCGATTTCAAATGCAACTCGATTAATTTCTTCTCCGTCACATCTTTCAGCACGCAAATATATTGGTCTTTATAGACATTGCGATAAATTGTGCATTTGAAATAATAACTTTTACCTGCAAAGGACCACTCGAACGTGCTGCTTATTTTCCCAAGATCCTTTAATACTCCCCATTCATTCAGCCATTTTCTTTTTGAGTCTGCCTGTAAGAACTCATAAAACTTTCTTCCGACAAACTCCGGCTTATCAATCATCACTAAAGACAGAAAAGCCCTGTTCGCCTCAATAATTGAACCATCCTTATCGAGAATCATCATTCCCTCGGTGACTAAAGTGAAGATATCTTTAAAGATCCCGGCGGAAATCATATAATCTTTCTCTTGCTTCTTTATTGCAGTAATATCCCGTAGTGTAAAATAATAAAGATTGCCGTCGAATTGCGCTTGGAACTCTATATGCTTATATGTATTCTGCTGATTAAGAAACAGCCATTCATCTTTGTAGCTACCCTGACTCCGAACTAATTTCAATTGGTCTTCAAGTATGTCTAGTGGAATCTGTTCCAATAAATTTTTGAGAGACCAAGATTGATCGTATGTATCTCTTGCAATTTCCATAAATAGTTGCTTTGCCTGATGGTTGAGCTGAATGATTTCCAGATGACGATTCACAACCATTAGAGGCGATTTAGATGAATGAAAGAAGAAATGGTACGCCTTAAACTGCGCTTCATCCATCTGTTCATCGACTTTATCTTCTATATACGCTCCATTGAACTCCATGTGCTTCTCCCCTTATCCTCCACCTGTTCATAACTATTATCATTTTACCAAATTCACACAACTATAGGATAATTTATTTAATTATTGCTTCAAATACCATTTTATTTCCCATTAACATAAAAATAGCGCCCATAGCAGCATTACTGCTGCAGGAGCGCTATTTTTATTATATATAGTTAGACCAAGAAGTTTATCAAAAATGGAAAAGGACCGGTGACGGTTTTTCTTCATGTCTAACCTTACACCTGCCATGCTCGGAGTGTAAGCCGTGCCGGCTAGGAAGTCAAAAAGCGGATTTCCTATCCGTCCCGTCTTACATCTAACGCATGGCTCCTTTTCCATTGAAGTAAAGTCAGAGAAGTTTATCTAAAATGGAAAAGGACCGGTGACGGTTTTTCTCATTGTCTAACCTTACACCTGCCATGCTATGTCCTAAGCCACCCCACCCAAGAAACCAAAATCGGGTTTCTTGTGCGGTTCGTCTTAGTCCTCCCGCATGGCTCCTTTTCCATTGAAGTAAAGTCAAAGAAGCTGATCAAAAATGGAAAGGAACGGTGACGGTTTTTCTATAAACTTGGATGTTCGTGTTTAGCTTGCAGCACTTGCCATCTGCGCTCTACTTCTTGTTTGAATTCATCCAACAGAGGCTGATTTTCAGGTTTCAGCATATGCTTTGTTTTGCCCATATAAGAAAGCCAATCTTCTAACGGAATGCGTTTCTTTCTCGCTTCCGGATTGTAAGTGATTGTCGTTTCTCCGCGCTCTACTTCATATAACGGGAAGAAGCACGAGTTTACGGCACTTTCCATAATGACATTGCCGTATCTGTCTTCAGACTTCCAGTTCAGCGGACATGTAATTAAGATTTTGCCATACACCATACCGACATTTTGCGCATACCATTGTGCCTTCGCCGCTTTCTTCACTAAATCTTGCGGAAATGCTTCGCTGCCTGTAAACACGTACGGAATATTCGTAGCGGCCATAATTTGTGCCGTATCTTTATGGTGGAATGCTTTACCTTGTTCTTTTTTCCCTACCCCTGTAGTGCTTGTCATATGACCGAACGGAGTTGAATAAGACATTTGCGAACCGGTATTCATATATCCTTCATTGTCATATTCCAGGATAATCAGTTTATGGTTACGAAGTGCTGTACCGATTGCCGAACCCATTCCAATATCCATTCCGCCATCACCAGTTACCATAACAAACGTCACATCGTCACTCACTTCAATTTCGCCGCGACGTTTCAGCTCAAAGAAAGCTTCCACTGTACCGGAAAGTGTCGCTGCTCCATTTTGGAACAGATTGTGTATCATTGTTTGTTTATGAGATGAATGCGGATAAGCAGTTGTTGTAACATACGCGCACCCTGTTTGGAATAAGACTACTATATCGCCTTCGATCCCTTTAAAGAACAGCTCCAATCCAGAGAAAATTCCGCAGCCAGGGCATGCACCATGCCCTGGAGCCAGACGCTTCGGCTTCGCAGTCAACGCTCTTAAAGGAGGTATTCTCACTTTAAGCTTGCCGTCTTCCTGAGGTTCGACATGGATCAGACCTGATTTGAAAGCATCCCCATACACCGGCTCGATGACAGGCTGAAGCGCATCTTCTTCTTCGCCTGGATAGTGACCAAAATAATCGAATGCAGCAGGCGTGTTACCTTCACTAGCAGCAATAGCCATTTCAAAGAATGCAATCGCATCTTCTGTATAAAAATCTTTCCCACCCAAGCCAAATACGCGGCTTAACACGATTGTTTCATTGTCTTTATCTTCCTGAAGCGCCGCTTTCACTTCCTGCGTCAAGTTCGCACCGTGAGCTCCATATGAATCGGCTCTTTCACCTACTAATAATGTCTTCACATTTTTCAAGGCCGCTCTCAGTTCTTCAGCCGGGAACGGACGTATGATTGTCGGACTGACAACACCTGCTTTAATGCCTTGTTTGCGTAGTTGATCGACCGCGTCTTTTGCTGTTTCCGCCGCTGAATTAACAAGGAATAAAGCCACTTCTGCATCTTCCATCATATACGTATCTAGCACATTGTATTTTCTTCCGGAAATTAAGCTGTATTCTTTCGCCACTTCTTTAAAGACATCATGCGCTGCATACATCGCTTCCGATTGCTGATAATGGTTATTCAACAGATCATCACCGTTCATGTGTGCCCCAATTGTAACTGGTTTTTTCGGATCGCGAGCAAAGTTATATTGCGTTGGGCATTCGCCTACAAAGTCACGAACAATCGCACTGTCTTTGAAATAGTCAACTTTACGTTTTTGATGAGACGTAAAGAAACCGTCATAAGCGACAATGACAGGCAAACGAACATCTGCATGCTCAGCTATTTTCAATGCCATAATGTTCATATCATAAACAGCTTGCGGAGTGCTCGCCGTTAAAATGACCCAGCCTGTATTCAGTGCAAAGTAAAGGTCTGAATGATCGCCGCGAATATCAAGCGGTCCGGAAATCGAACGTGTCACAAGGTTCATAACCATCGGGAAGCGCGTTCCTGATTGAACCGGCAATTGCTCAAGCATGTACATAAGACCATTTGCGCTTGTCGCGTTGAATACACGCGCCCCTGTAACAGCGGCACCGTAGCAAATACCGGCAGAGCCATGCTCGCCGTCAGCAGCAATCAACTTAATATCATGCTCGCCTCTCGCTCCCATCGC
Organism: Peribacillus faecalis; assembly: GCF_014712675.1. Classification (GTDB taxonomy): domain Bacteria; phylum Bacillota; class Bacilli; order Bacillales; family DSM-1321; genus Bacillus_AD; species Bacillus_AD faecalis. The sequence goes on from NZ_JACXSI010000001.1 coordinate 184,228, forward strand.
ATCAAGCAATTGCGCAATTTCAGTAGACGGTGTGATTGGATAATAACCCATTAGGTGATAATTAATTTGCGCTGCAGCTAAAGCCGCCATTTCATTACCGGATTCAAAGGTTGTCACTTGTGTGAGTGCTTTTACTTCTTTTTCAATAACCGCCATTACTTAGCACCTCCTGCAATCAATGAGAACTCATGCTTTACTGTATGCTCATCCGCATAGTTTAACGTTTCTCTAATTTCGGTTAACGAGCTTGTCGGACAAGCTTCGACACATTTCAAGCACCCTTTGCAATATTGGTAGTCGATGCCTTGCAAGAACATCATTTTACGGCCGCGTTTGTCTTCTCCCTCTTTCCATACGAAACAAAGATCAGGGCAAACAGTATCGCACTGCGCACAATGAATGCATGTTTCACTGTTGAATGCCGGCAAATACCCTTGACGGGACCCGCTCATGTCTTTCAGCAAACTGTTTGCCTGAGCTGTCATCACACCGCCGATTGCTTGTGTTTTATAACCTAGTTTAGAACGTGTTTTCTCGAATGGTTTTATTATATGGTTACTTTCCGCTTCATACGTTTTAAACGTCACTTCATTGTATCCGCGATCAAAGGTTTTAATATTAGGTTCCACTAAATGCGGGTATTTTTTTTCGAACGTTTTGCGGATGACCGCACGCATCGCATCCGGATCAAGGAAATCACAAATACGAAATAAAGCGCCGAGCATCGCTGTATTGACTTTCGTTTTTTCTTCTACAGCAATACCTAGTGCATCAATAATCGCAAGCGTGCCATTACCCATGCCTAAATCATTTTTCACACTCTCAAAATCACGCGTTGAATTGACTAGCACAATTCCGTTCGGTCGCAAGCCGCTGACAACATCGACCATTTTATATAAAGCTTCATGGAAGATACCGATTATGTGAGGTTCTTCAATTGGACTGTGATCGCGAATCTCCACATCCGGATCACAAAAGCGAATAAAGCTTTTTACTGGGGAACCTTTCTTCTCAGAACCGTATGATGAGAAGTTGCTTCCATTCAACCCTAGACCAAGCACGCCAGCTTCTGCGAGCATTTTCCCGGCTAAGTTCGCTCCTAATCCCCCAATTGATTCAAGACGGATTTCAAAGAATCCTAAATCATTTTTTGCTGGTAATAAGGACATACTCTTCCCCCTCTTACATTTTTCTTTCTATTATATGTGAAACAATTCACTTAAAGGTCGAAATCTTTAAACAGATTCGAACTGAAACATGAAACAGATTACATTATACATAAGAATGTATATTTAATAATAACTAAATCACAAAAACAGAATATACATTCCTATTATAACAGAACAAAGATGCACTTCCTTATATAATTCAAACCAAATTAATGCCACTGTTTTCCTTTTCAAGGTGAAATTCGACTATTTCGCTTCTGCACCTTACGTGTGTTAGAATACATTCATACTTTTTTGAAAGGAGATTTCGTACTACTAATGAAAGTAATTGCTACTACACTGAATGCGAAATACATCCATACAAGTTTATCTATTCGTTATTTAAAGGCATATGCTGCTCCTGAATTCGACATTGAAATTCCTGAATATACAATTAAAGACCCAACGATTAATATCGTAACGGACTTATATACAAGAAAAGCTGATGTCATCGGTTTCAGCTGCTACATTTGGAATATTGAAGAAACGATTAAAATTATCAGTTTGCTGAAGAAAGTGCAACCCGAGGTTACTGTCGTACTCGGCGGCCCGGAGGTTTCCTATGACGTGGATTACTGGATGGAGCGCATCCCAGACGCAGACTACATCGTCATCGGCGAAGGAGAAAAAACATTTAAACAGCTTCTCACTCACCTATCCGGCAATGAAAGCATTGAGCAAATAGGTGGTATTGCTTACAGAAATCATGGCAAGTCGATCATTAAACCACATAACGACAAGCTTAACCTTAAGGAAATTCCTTCTCCATACCGTTTCATAGAAGATCGAGATGACTTATCGAAACGGGTTGTTTATATGGAAACGAGCCGTGGCTGCCCGTTTAATTGTCAGTTTTGCTTATCTTCTATTGAAATTGGAGTCCGTTATTTTGACCGTGAAAAAATTAAAGATGATATTCGTTATTTAATGGAAAACGGCGCAAAAACTATAAAATTTGTTGATCGTACCTTTAATATCAGCCGCAGCTACGCAATGGAGATGTTTCAATTCCTTATCGATGAACATGTACCGGGCTGCGTCTTTCAATTTGAAATCACAGCTGATATTATGCGCCCTGAAGTAATTGAGTTTTTAAACAAAAACGCCCCTGCCGGACTGTTCCGATTTGAAATTGGCGTACAATCAACAAATGACTATACGAACGAGCTAGTAAAAAGAAAGCAAAACTTCGAGAAGCTGACGCGAACAGTCACACTCGTCAAAAACGGCGGTAAAATTGATCAGCATCTTGACTTGATTGCTGGTCTTCCAGAGGAGAATTATGATTCATTCAAACAAACGTTTAACGATGTGTTCGCTTTAGGACCGGAAGAGCTACAGCTCGGCTTCCTGAAAATGCTGCGCGGAACAGGCTTACGCATCCGCAGCGATGAATACGGCTATGTGTACAGTGATACATCGCCATATGAAATTGTCTCGAATAACGTCTTGAGTTTCGATGATATCATTAAAATTAAGCAAGTAGAGGATGTACTCGAAAAATATTGGAATGACCATCGCATGGATACTACACTAAGTTATTTAACCGACCATGCTTTCCCTACTCCATTCGATTTCTTCCAGGATTTCGGTTTGTATTGGGAAGCACAAGGCTGGTCAAAAATCGGTCATCAACTAGAGGATCTGTTCAAAAGACTGAATGCCTTCTTGAAGCAAATAGACATGCCGAACCTTGAAAGAATAACTGATCTAATGAAAATTGATTATTTATCTCAACATAAGTTCAAGCCGAGAAAACCTTGGTGGAAAGATACACTGTCACAAGAAGATCGTTCGAAGTATTACCAACTTATTCAAAGTAACCCATCTATACTTGGAGAAGCATTTGTCAGTCTGCAATTGCATCAAAAAGAGCTGCACAAGCATACCATTCTTGAGCAGCTTCAGTATGACAGCAGCGAGCCGAACGCTCCAAAAGGCAAGAAACTTCTTCTAGCCTTTTTCAACCCGAACGGAAGCGGCAGTCAGCTATTTATTGCCGACCTATAGAAAAACCAGCACCGGTCCTTTTTCATTTTTGATCAGCTTCTTTCTTTGACTTTACTTCAATGGAAAAGGAGCCATGCGGCAGATGTAAGACGGGACGGATGAGAAATCCGCTTTTTGATTTCCTAGCCGGCACGGCAGCCTCTAAAAGTCGAACTCCGACTATTTAGAGGCTCTTCTTTTTTTATCAGCTTTTCACAAATTCTCCCTTATTGTGACTTTTCTTACTGAAATTAAAAATTGACAATTTTTATTCACAATTAAAATGAAAATTTTATTAGATTATGGAAAATTGCTCAAACATACCCAAAAACCTCAAAGTCGCCTAATTTTATCTTCACAATAAGTTATGGTAAAATAATATTAAGAATATATATTTTATAGAAAATATTATAAAAATATTAATAAATACAGAAAATATTTAATATTTTTTTCCTTCACAAATTTGTCACAAGTATGTTTTGTTTGTATTTTTTAAATTCTATTTATATAGTAAAACAGAGATAACGATTTTATATTGTTATATCTACATAGTTGCTTTTAAAAATATTAGAAAAAAACTATGTTTTGAAAGCAGCTGCAAACAAAATTTGCACATCTTAATCACAGAAGGAAGGGGTACACTTATGAAGAAAAAGTGGTCTGTCATTTTACTTACTCTTGTAACCGCTGTCGTTATGTCAGCGTGTGAAAAACCACTTGTTTTCCAACCGAACGGACCGGTTTCTGAAATGTTATCAGATACGATTGTCTTGTCCATTATCACAATGGCTTTCATCGTATTTATCGTGTTCGCTCTACTAGTTTACATGCTTGTTAAATTCAGAGCATCTAAACAACCAAAGGACTATGTTCCACCACACATGGAAGGTAGCCACACTTTAGAAGTCATTTGGACTTCAATTCCTATTATCATCGTAGCTTTCTTGGCCGTTGTTACAGTTAAATCTGTTTATTCACATGAAGGCATTCCAGAAGGCTATGAAGATCAAGAGCCTTTAGTTATTTATGCTTCTACTTCTAACTGGAAATGGCATTTCTCATATCCAGAAGAGAATATTGAAACAATTAACTATGTGAACATCCCGACAGACCGTCCGGTAGAATTCCGTCTCTATGCTTTCGGTCCTATTACAAGCTTCTGGGTACCGCAACTTGGTGGACAAAAGTACGCGATGAGCGACATGGTCACTAGCGTAACTTTCGTTGCCGACGATGCGATGTCAATGGAAGGTAAAAACTCTAGCTTCTCAGGACGCGGCTTTGACCAAATGCAATTCGAAGTATTGTCAATGACACCTGCTGACTATGAAGAGTGGGTAAATGACGTAAAAGCCAATGAAGAAGAGTTAACAGAAGAAAGATGGGATGAAATCCTAGATGCTGAATTCCTGGGCAGAGAAACATACACAGGAACTCACCTAGAGTACGATCCGGCACCAGAAGGCGAGAACGCTGGACATAATCACGGTGAAGATAACTCAAAAACAATCAATGAAGATGATACAGAATCTCACGATCACAATCATTGATAACGTATCATTACGAATTACAGAAGGGAGTTGCACATTGTGAACTATCCAATAGAAGAGTTTTTTCAATTTCTTAAAGGCGATCCTTTAATTATTGGAGCAACTGTCAGCATTGCGCTTGGTGGTCTGGCAGTCGTATTAGGTCTCACATATTTCAAAAAATGGCGCTGGCTATATGAAAACTGGTTAACGACTGTTGACCACAAAAGAATCGGTATTATGTACATCGCCTTCGCTTTATTAATGCTTGTACGTGGCGGAATCGATGCACTTATGATGAGAGGACAAACAGCGCTTCCGGAAAACGGATTCTTGTCCGCTCAGCACTATAACGAAGTATTTACAACACACGGATTAATCATGATTCTATTCATGGCGATGCCATTCGTAGTCGGATTAATCAATATCGTAGTACCTTTACAAATCGGTGCGCGCGACGTTGCGTTCCCGTATTTGAATGCAGTTAGTTTCTGGCTAATGGTAGCCGGCGGAATTTTATTAAACATTTCGTTCATTATCGGTGGTTCTCCAGATGCTGGTTGGACTTCATACTTCCCACTGGCAGCACAGGCTGAAACGGTCGGATCGGTTTACTACATGATGGCTCTGTTCATCTCGGGTATGGGTACGACAATTACCGGGGTTAACTTCATTGTAACGATCCTGAAAATGAGAGCACCTGGCATGACATTAATGAGAATGCCAATGTTCACATGGTCAATCTTAATTACAATGATTATCGTTCTTTTCGCTTTCCCACCATTAACAATTGCGATTTTGATGGGAGCATTTGACCTATTATTCGGATCAAATTTCTTTACAACACAAAACGGCGGTATGGATATGCTATGGGCCAACCTGTTCTGGATTTGGGGACATCCTGAAGTATATATCGTTATCCTGCCTGCTTTCGGTATTTTTAGTGAAGTTATCACTGCTTTCTCTAAGAAAAACCTATTTGGTTACAAATCAATGGTAGCGTCAATGGTTGCAATTTCGATCCTATCATTTACAGTTTGGGTTCACCATTTCTACACAATGGGTCAAGGAGCACTTTCAAACAGCTTCTTCTCTATTACAACAATGTTAATCGCTGTGCCGACTGGGGTAAAAATCTTCAACTGGCTGGCAACGCTTTATAAAGGTAAGATTGAATTTACTACAGCAATGCTTTACACAATCGGATTTATCCCGATCTTCACTCTTGGTGGGGTTACAGGGGTAATGCTTGCGATGGCAAGTGCCGATTATCAATATCACAACACATTGTTCTTAGTAGCTCACTTCCACTACGTATTAATTCCAGGTACAGTATTCGCTGTTCTTGCTGGTATGTACTACTGGTGGCCATTGCTATTCGGTTTCAAATTAAATGAAAAAATCGGTAAAATCGCTTTCTGGATTATTGCAGTGACATTTAACGTAACATTCTTCCCTCTATTCATCTTAGGTTTGAATGGTGCAACACGTCGTATGAGCACATATTCAGAAGCAACAGGTTATGGTCCTTTACAAATGCTTTCGTTCATCGGGGCATTAGGTCTTGCAGTTGGTTTTGCCATTCTTATTTACGGCATTTACTGGAGTATCCGTTACGAAAAACGCGGCATCGAAGCCGATCCATGGGATGCTCGTGGTCTAGAGTGGAGTACAGCAATGCCTGTACCGCATTATAACTTTGCACGTGTTCCACAAGTTTCATCATTAGAATCTTTCTGGGATTACAAGCAAGGTAAAGAAGAAATTTTCAAAGGTAAAATCGAAGAAATTCACATGCCAAGCAACAGTGGTGTACCATTATTCATGGGTATCGCCTTCACAATCTGGGGCTTCTGCATTATCTTTAGCTGGTGGATTCCTGCGATTATCTTCTCAATTCCGATTTTCTGGACATTGTTCCATCGTTCATTCAATTACGATAAAGGATACCATATCCATGTAAACGAAATTGAAGAAACTGAAAGCAAATTAAACCATCTACGAGGTGAGAAAATATGAAAATAGATAACTCACTACCACTAGAATACAGTACTGAAGAGAATCGCCTGAAAATCTTTGGTTTTTGGGTATTCCTTGGCGCGGAAATCATGATTTTCGCTACACTATTCACAGTGTATTCAATTCTTGAAAGCCGTGTCGGCAATGGTCCTACAGGAGCAGAAATCTTTTCGCTCCCTGGGATTTTAGCTGAAACATTTATTCTTTTAGCAAGTAGTTTCACAATCGGTATCACAGTTCATGCATTCCGTATCGGCATGAAAAAAGCCGGCATTAACATGTTAATCATCACGTTAATTCTTGGTCTTGCTTTCGTTGGTATCGAGGTATATGAGTTTTTCCATTATGCACATGAGGGAGCTACTTTCTCAGCGAGTGCATTCGCATCATCCCTTTTATTAACTCTAGGTACACACGGAGCGCACGTGACGTTCGGTCTATTCTGGGGAATTGCCATCTTAGTTCAATTGTTGAAAAACGGATTGAATGCTCAAACAGCAAACAAAACTTTCATCTTCTCTCTATATTGGCACTTCCTTGATGTAGTTTGGATCTTTATCTTCAGCTTTGTGTACTTGAAAGGACTGATGTAATATGGCAAAACTATTTCCGAAGTCTCATGTAATTGGTTTTATTTCATCAATCGTTCTGACACTGTTAGCTATGACAGTTCTTGTACTAGATGTTAGCTTCGCAAGTAAGATGGTTATTTTATTTGTAACTGCCCTTCTGCAAGCAAGCTTACAATTATTCTTATTCATGCACATCAGTGAATCTGAGGATAAAAAAGAGCTTTATGTCAACATCGCATACGCTGCATTCGTTGGTATCATTACGATTGTAGGATCATTACTAGTAATGGTTTGGGATATGTAATATCGAAAAGCGAAAGCGCCACGTTTAGCTCTGAGTGTACCAGAGCCTGCCGACTAAAATAAGGAGGTTGGCGAAGGAAACGAAGAGCTTGGCGCTGAAGCTAGACAGTTATCTAGTCGCTTTCATCGTTAATAATAGAAAAGCTCGGGCACAGTTAATCTGCGCTCGAGCTTTTTTTATTTATAATAGTCTAGATTTTTGAACATCAGATGACTGTCTAACCTTATACCTGCCATGCTCGAAGGTCTACAGGATGTAGGTCATATTGGCGAAGACATACGGCCATGGCGCCTTTAGCCAATGTTCCCCTCCTTCCCACCCAAGAAACCAAAACTGGTTTCTCGTGCGAGGCTCTCAGGATGAGAGTCACAGCGACTTTCTAAATTAACCTATAATAATTCTCTCTTTCGGATAATGGAATTTCTCTCGCTTCTCCTTGCCTCCAAGCATGAAAATAAACGAGATAATGCCTACTCGTCCTATAAACATCAATAAAATAATGACACATTGGCCTATTCCCGACAGTTCAGGCGTAATGCCCATTGAAAGCCCTGTTGTTCCAAACGCAGAGCATACCTCAAATATAATCTCAATTAAAGAAAATTTCTCTGTGATCGTTAATATTACTGTTGCCGAAGTTGTAATAAAAAATGCAATCAAAGTCACTACCATCGACCTGATAATATCTTCCTCGCATAGTTCACGTTTAAAAAGCTTTATGTAGCGATTTCCGCGAGCAAAATGATACACAAACAAAATATTAAGGGCAAAAGTTGTTGTCCGAATACCTCCTCCTACCGAACTGGGAGAAGCACCAATAAACATCAGACCGCATAAAACAAGCAATGTAGGCGTTGTCAGCTGACTGACATCCATTGTAGATAATCCCCCGCTCCTCGTTGAAACGGACTGAAACAGCGCGTAGAAAAAGCCTTCATGCCAACTCTTCCCTGCTAAAAAATATTTATACTCAAAAATAATAAAAATGATTGTACCGAATGCAACTAAAGCCAAAAACGTGACTGAAGTCAGCTTAGTAAACAACGTAAAATGAAATTTACGGTCCTGCTGCTTATTCATCAGAAAATTTTTCACTTCAACCAATACAGGAAACCCGATTGCTCCAAAAATAATTAAAATTATATTGACGAATTGGATAAAATAATCATGTGCATACGGCATTAATGAAGCACCTGAGATATCAAATCCGCCATTTGTCGTTGCGCTAACTGACATAAATAACCCTTGTAAAAAAGCATCGACAGGACTATCAAAATAATTTAATAAATAAATACCTAAAATTAAAGCTCCCACAGCTTCAATTGTCAAAATTATTATAAGCACTTGTTTCAACAAATTAACCAGACCCGATAAAGTAAACATATTTTGATCGGTCATAATGAGGCGACGTTCTTTAAAGCCGATTTTTTTACCAAAAATAAGCCACAAGAATGTTCCCAGTGTCATAATTCCAATTCCGCCAACCTGCAGGACAAGCATCAAAATAAACCTTCCTGCTGTGCTGAATGTTTCAGAAATATCAACTACTGTCAACCCTGTTACACTTACCGCGCTCGCTGCTGTGAATAAAGCATCCATAAAGGATAATTCCACCCCGGGCTTCAGCGCAATCGGCATACTGATCAATGCGGTCGATACCGTGACTGCCAGCAAATAGTAAATAACAATAATTTGAGCCGGTGTCAGCATGTTAAGTTTGTTTTTATACTTCATATTTTGTTCCTTTCAAATTCCGTATACCATTAAACGATACTTTAATCCCGTAAAACTCCACTTTAATATTGTAATTGCGCATTACTTCCTTTGTCTATGCTATTTTTCCATTCTCCATTTATTATTGGATTTTCCATTAATGAAGCATCATAAAGCAACTTAAATACAACATACTATCAATACAGAGCTTCATGCTCTGTAAATAAGTGATAGAGGTGAATAGTATGACGAGAAATTCCAATAAACTTTTAGTGCCCGGAGTAGAGCAAATGCTCGATCAATATAAATACGAAATTGCCCAAGAATTCGGAGTTACTCTAGGGTCTGATACAGCTGCTCGGGCCAACGGTTCAGTCGGCGGAGAAATTACAAAGCGACTGGTTCAGCAAGCCCAATCTCAGCTAGCAGGTAAACAATCATGATGACCGCATTATTGACAATAGGATTGCTTCGCTGGGTTAAGAAAAACTTCATATAGTAATGGCATCGCAGGCCGCCTCAAAAGTGGGAGGCCTGCTTCTTTTTACTTCTTAAGAACTGTAAGGAGTGACGGTTTTTCTTATTGTCTAACCTTACACCTACCATGCTAGGAGTATAAGCCGTGCCGGCTAGGAAATCAAAAAGCGGATTTCCCATCCAGCCCGTCTTACATCTGCCGCATGTTTCCTTTTTCATTGAAGTTGTAGCAAGAAGCGAAATCAAAAATGAAAAAGGACCGGTGACGGTTTTCCTATAAAAAAAGAGCGGAAAAATCCGCCCGATCAATTAGATCTCCATTGTTTTTTCTTTCCTTACGCTCATTCCTTTTCTTTGCGTAATGATAAAAGCCAGAACAATGACTATTGAAATGGTCCCGAATACAAGTACCATGTTTTTAAAGCCGATTGTATCCAAGAATAAGCCGGAACAAACAAGAATTATTTGGAACAGTACGCGATCAAGCATTCCCCTGAATGAGAAGAAGCGACCGTGCAGATGCTTATCCACCATTGTTTGAAACAAAGTTGCCGATAATGGGAAGAACACCCCTGCCATGAACCCGAACACCGCAAATGAGGCAATTGCAGGTGCTTTCATGTCTGCAAAATAAAGCGATAAATGCGTCAGCGCCATAATAACAGCCGAAGCAAGCATGACCTTAATCGGGTTCCGTCCATCCGTTACACGGCGGACCAAAAATGCCCCGAGCATAAAGCCCAATCCCTCCACTGTATAAAGCCAACTCTTTATTGCCGGATCCCCTTGCATCTCACCAATTTTCAACACCATTAAATTAAAGCTTCCGAGAAATAAAGTCGGAACAAGCATTAATACCAGTCCCATCAGCACAGGCGGGGTACTTTTCAACACCGGCCATATTTCCTTGAAGCCTTCCTTTGATTTCTCCACTCGTTTATGCGGCCGATCTTCATACTTTAAAAAGAATGTCGCGACTAAAATCACTGCATAGGCAATCATCGACAAGAAATATATTTGGAATAAGTTCAAATAAAGCAGCAAGATACCGGCCATAGCTGTTCCTAGAATACGGGCAATTGTTCCGACGTTCATGTGCAAGCCGTTAATACTCATTAATTGATTACCTTTCACAACCAGCGGAAGTGTCGCTTGCACAGCAGGTTGGTAGAAAGCTGCAGCAATTCCGATTAAGATCATGTAGACACTCATCCATGCCACACTACTCAAATAAATAGCAACAAACATAAACAATACAGATATAATCCGCAGCAAGCTGGAGTATATCATTACTTTCTTTTTCGATTTCGTATCAACAATTCTCCCTGCCATTGGTCCAAACAGCAAACCGGCAAACATACCGAGCAATAAAATAATCGACTTATGAAAATCAGATGGAACAAGATTGGACAAAAATTCTAAATTGCCAATCACCCCGAGCCATAATCCCATATTCGAAATAAATTCGCCCGTCATGAGAATCCATACATTTTTGTTATTTAACAATAGAACAATCAGCCTCCGAGGATAAATTTCGTAATACTAAATATATTACCTCTTATCACCAATGACTGTCTATCCTTTGTGAAAAACTTTACTAATAAAATTTAAAAAACCATTTTGTCGGTATTAAGAATGTCCATGGAATCGAAACGGTGGCAATAGTCAACGCCACTCTCACTCTAATTTTTTTATCTTCTATGACTTGCTTGAAAGTATACCTATAATTAAAAAAGAAGATAAACACACTTGAAATAACCATCGCAAACAAAATAACGAGAACTGCAATCGGCTGACTGAAAGGATCATATGATATCGCATAATCTATTTCATGCGGCATTCCTAAACTGTTTCCTGCAATCAGAACAGCAAATAAAAAGACTGCTCCAATAATATCTGCAAAAAATCCAAACAGCCAAACCCCAATAATACTTCGCTTATAAAAGCCTTTTAATCCAAATTGATCTTTCACACCTTTAATCCAATAAAAACAAATTTCTATAAAAAAGAAACTGCCTTAACCGACAGTTTCTTTTTGACACGAATTACATCGCTTCATTTTCTTTTGAATGAGTTTTTTTCTTATCAGCGTTTGAAGTAAACCATGCGATGACAACAATCAGTAATAACACGATCCAGAATGTGATTTTCCATGGTGCTGATTCTGCAAAGCCGTGAGGCAGCAATCCTACTTTATCATGAGACGCTGCAAGGACAGCTAATTTAACACCTACCCAGCCAACGATAATAAAGGCGGCTGTTTCCAAACTCGGTCTCTTTTGTAGCAGAGCAACAAACTTGTGAGCTGCAAAACGCATGATAATAACACCGATAAACCCACCTAGGAACATAACGATGAATTGTCCGCCGTCAATGTCACCTACATTGAACCAGCCTGTTGCAGGCAATGTTTTTGCCAAAACAACCGCTGCCAACATTGAATCGATTGCAAAAGCGATATCCGCCAATTCGACTTTAACAACTGTCATCCAGAAGCCTGAGCCTTTCTTGTCAGCTGCCGGCATATCCGGCAGCTCATTGCCCTTCGATTTGTAATGCTTGTAGATGTGATGAAGTGCGATGAAAATCAAGTATGTTGCACCAATCGCTTGGATTTGCCAAATGTTAACCAAATACGAAATAATGAATAAGCTTCCGATTCGGAATACGAACGCTCCTAATAGTCCGTAAAACAATGCTTTCTTTCTTTCAGCAGGCGGAAGATGTTTTACCATAACCGCTAAAACAACTGCATTATCTGCAGCTAGTAGGCCCTCTAGACCTATCAGTACAAGGAGAACCCAAAAGTACTCGAGAAAAAGTGTTGCTTCCATTTATACTACCTCCATTTTATTCGTGTTCTTCCTTTATACCCATTCGACCATAGTCTTTTAACCTAGCATAATAGCAAAATAAAAAGACCTTTGCCGTTAAATGGCAAAGGTCTTGCTAAGCATAATTAAGTCAAATTGATGCCAACAAAGCCGGAGGAAGAATCCTTCCACGAATTGACGACTTTGTTTTAGGGCGAACCCTAACGCTACTCCCCTTTGAAAAGGAACACTATTCATTTATAAACATATTATATAAAACTCATCCTTCGAATGCAATATAATTTTTCATCATTTACTTTTCTTTAACAAATCCAGAAAACTTTTCAAAAATGCTGGATAATTTTTGGATGAGCCATAATAGGATTGAATTAAGCTTTTAAACGCATCATATTTCCCTTCATACGGATACCATTGCAGCTCGCTTCGCTTCTTGCCCGCATCCTTCATAACCGCTTTTTCATAGCAGAACATCCGCAATCCCTGTACTCCATGATAGCTGCCGATACCGCTTTGTTTAGCTCCACCGAATGGAAGATGGTGGTTTGCTACCGATATTAGCACATCATTTATGATGACTGCACCCGAGACAAGCTCTGAAGCAATCTGTTCTGCCTTGCGCAAATCACTCGACCAAACGCTGGCATTGAGACCATATGGTGACGCATTTGCCTTTTTGATCGCCTCTTTTTCATCACCGAAAGGAATGATTGGCAGAAGCGGTCCGAATGTTTCCTCTTGAATTAATTTCATGTCTTCTGTTACCGATGTGAACACCATCGGTTCAATAAACATCGTGTCCTCTTCCCATTCTTCCGGCCTTTTTCCGGTCGCAAGTACAGCACCTTTTTCAAGGGCATCTTGGACATGCTCCCTAACAATGGTCACTTGCTTTTTAAACGTCATACTGCCAATATCATGCTTCACATCAACACCTTGCTTTAAGAGCGCGACTTCCTTCTGTACAGCCTTTACGAACGGTTCATAAATACGTTCATCTACGTATAGCCGCTCAACACTCATACATACTTGACCGCTATTGGTGAAAGCACCCCAAACCGCTCCTTTTGCAGCTCGTTCGATATTAGCATCATGGCAAACAATCATCGGATCCTTCCCGCCAAGCTCAAGCGTCACCGGAATGAGATGCTTAGCTGCTTCAGAAGCTATAATTTTCCCGGTCGCTACCGAACCTGTAAAGAAAATATAATCCGGTTTCTGTTCAATGATTGCTTCTCCCACTTCTTTGCCGCCATGTGCAAATTGAATGACGCCTTTCGGGAACCCTGCTTTTTCAAACAGCTCCTCCATATAAGTCCCGACAATTGGCGTAATTTCCGAAGGCTTCGCAATTACTGTATTGCCACCGATAATCGCACTTAAAACCGGCACCATCGTCAGCTGAAACGGATAATTCCATGGTGAGATAACCGCCACAACACCTCTTGGCATATAATCAACATACGATTGCTTTCCGAGAAACACAATAGGCGTCTTCGCTTTTTGACGTTCTAAAATAGTCGCAGCATCTTTCTTCAAAAACGATATAAAATCAAGCACTGGCATAATATCTGCGACCAATGCATCTACTTTCACCTTGCCATTACTACCCGAGATGACTTCTGTCGCTTTCTCCAGTTCATTCAGCAATATATCCCGAAGCTTCTCAATATAAGCAAGACGCTCTTTTACAGTTAGCTTTCGCCACATATCAAAATCTTGCCTCGCTTCATTAAACATGATTGAAATCTGTTCCGGCGCTGTCTCTTTCATTTCACCTAAATATTGCTTTGTAGAGGGAGAATAAACCTCCCACCTTTCATCGGCCACCTTAGTTCCCCCTTACCTTACCTTTTCTCTTCATGAACAATCAATCGCAACTCATTTAATGAGCTATTTGAATCAGTTTCAGCTTTCTCTAAAGCAACCTCTTGATGAATAGCCCTTTTAATTTTGTTTTTCTTTCTGGTATCCTTATCAAAAAAACTGTAAATAACCGGAATGATATACAATGTTAAAAATGTGCTGCTGATCAGTCCGCCGATAACTGTGATACCCATCGGCTGATTAAATTCCGTTCCTTCACCGATGCCTAACGCTAATGGGACAAGACCTAAAATCGTCGTCAATGCCGTCATTAAGATCGGACGGGCACGGTCAACTACCGAGCTGACAATCGCTTCATAAGCTGGTTGTCCCTGTCTTTTTCGCTGATTGATATAATCAACAAGAACAATCGCATTATTGACGACAATACCGGCAAGCACAATAAATCCGATTAAGGCCGTTATGCCGATTGGCGTATCCGTTACAGTCAAGGCAATTCCTGTTCCGATGACAAACAACGGAACCGAAAACATAATGACAAACGGATACTTCAGCGATTCAAATTGAGCTGCCATAACTAAGTAGACAAACAAGACAGCCAACAAGAAAGCAAGCGTCATTTGATTGATTGCTGTATTCAGCAGTTCTCTGTCACCGCTGTATTGCAGCTCTGTTTCCGTCGACAATACATCATCCGCTATTTTCTCGACCTTCTCTGTAACGGCACCGAGATTCGTATCTGACTTGAATTGCAGCGTAAATTGAACAGCATCTTGGTTGTTGATTCGCTGAATTTTAGTCTGACTGTTTCCCGTCTCAAAACTTGTCACCTGTTCTAAAGCTACAAATGTGCCGTCATTTTTCCTAAGCATCAGTTTCTTCAGCTCATTAATATCTTTTACGACATTTTCATCATATTGAACAATGACTGATTGAACTTCGCTGCTATCCGTCACAATTTGTGTCGCGAACGATCCCCGCGTAATTTCATTGACTGTCGTCGCAATTTGCGCCGGCATAAAGCCGTGATTCAATGCTTCATCCCGGTTGACGACAATATTCACTTCCTTGACCGTATCACCTACATCCGTCTGCACTTGTGTTACATCATCGAGTTCCGACAATTCATTTTCTAGCGCATCTACACTGTTTAATAAGCGCTGCTTATCACTGTCGCGCAAGTTAAAGGTCAGTGTATTCGGACTGCTTCCTTGTGAAGATTGCAGCGAAAATGTTACTTTTGCTGATTGATTTTGATCTCTGGCAGCTATTTCGATATCTTCTTTTATATCATCCGCAACTTCAAACACAGATCGCTCGCGTTCCGAAAGATTTTTTAAATTGACGGTAATTTCAGCGCTGTTGCCTTGTGCGCTTCCGCTGAAAGAGTTTTGCTGAGTAGAACCGATAAAGCTGACATACACATCAACCTCTTCTACACTTTGCAGTTGCTGTTCAATTGCGCTTACGACTTTTTCTGTTTCCGAAAGTGCTGTTCCGTTTTCAAGTTCTACATCAATCGTAAAATACCCTTCATCTGCACTAGGCAAAAATTCTGTACCGACCTTCGTCATTCCATAACCGCTGACAAGAACTAGGATGAGTGTAATAAATAATACAGTCCATCTATGCATCAGCGACCATTGCACGCTGTTTCGGAAAAAGCGCATCGAGCGAGATTTTTTGCGTTTTTCCTCCACATCAGCAGGAAGTCTCTTCAGCCAGCGACTGGCAAGCATCGGCACCACTGAGAGAGCGACAAAAAGTGAAGCAAACAAACTGAACGAAATCGTCAACGCAAACTCCTTAAATAAATCTCCGATAATTCCACTTATAAAGGCTACTGGTAAAAAGACCACAACTGTCGTTAACGTCGAGGCGATAATCGCTGAACCGACCTCGCCTGCCCCTTCACGCGCCGCTGTTTTCGGGTCTTTTCCCATCGACAAATGGCGATATATATTTTCAATAACGACTATCGAGTTGTCGACCAGCATTCCGACACCGAGCGCAAGCCCCCCAAGTGTCATCACATTCAACGAAAAATTAGAGAAATACATGAGGACAAAGGTGACAATTACCGAATAAGGAATGGCAATTCCGACGATAATCGGACTTTTTATGCTGCGCAAAAAGAAGAACAGCACGACCATGGCCAAAAGCGCTCCGATAATTAGCGAATTGGAAATATTATTGATCGATAAGCGAATGAAGTCGCCTTGATCAAACAAAATATCAGTTTGTACATCTTTATATGTATGATCTTGCAGTATGTCATCAAGCTGTGACTGTATGTTTCCGGAAAGCTCAGCTGTATTCGCATCGGATTGCTGTAAAACACTTAATAAAACAGAAGGAGAAGTATTCGTTCTCGTAATCGTTCCTTCATCTTGCTGAACGGTCTCGACAGACGCGACGTCTGCAATTTTAATTGTTTCATTCGTCAATGGGTTGACTGCGACAGCCAGTTGTTCTATATCTTCTCTCGATTGCAGCGTACTAATGATACGCGTAGTCAATTCCTTGCCTTCTGTTAAAACTTGTTCTCCCGGGAGCGATACATTATTAGCCGCTATTGTGTTGACAATCTCACTTTGACTTAGCTGATTGGCAACTAGCTTTTCTTCATCGAGCACCACTTTAATTTGCTCCACGTATGTACCGGATGTATTAACACTTGCAACACCATCTATTTTTAACAATTGCTGTTCAAGCTTCTGAGCCATGCTTTGCAGGCTATCCGCTCCTTCTTCAGAGCTTAAAGATAACTGCAAAATCGGGAATTGTGACGGGTCGAATTTTAGAAACCGCGGCTTACCGACATCACCGGAAAGCGTCACTGAATCGATTGCACGCATTACGTCATTTTCAACTTCGGATAGTTTTGTCGTCCATGAAAATTCCAATAATACTAGGCTTGCTCCTTCTTGAGAGGTAGACGAAATATTTTTTAAGCCCGGCAAAGTGGAAAGACTTTGTTCGAGCGGCTTCGAAACTTTTTCTGACACCTCTATCGGGCTCGCTCCATCATAGGAAGTGACAACTACCGCTACAGGAGGGTCTATGTCCGGAATGAGCTTTAACGGTATATTCAATAATGATACCGCTCCTAAAACAAGAACGAAAATCATCGACACAAGCGTAAATATCGGTCTTTTGATCGAGAATGCACTTAATTTCATTAACTACTCCTCTTCCATTCAAAATATTCTTATACTATCACTATACTTGACAGCAATGTCCTTTTCAATCGCAAAAGCGGAAAGTGCCCGGTTAGCACCGTATGAACTGAAGGCCGCCGACCAAGATATAGGAAACACGAAGAACGATAGTGATTCGATGTTGACTTATCGTAGGGAGGTTGCCGAAGGGCAATAGGTGCTGGGCGCTGGAGCTGGACGTCGATACAGTTTTTCTAGTTTTTTAACTTCCTAAAGCACAAAAAAACCGCCATACATAATGTATAACGGTTTATCGCTCTTATGCTGCCTGCTGCTTCGTCTCTTTTGCTATGCCGATTTGTGTAATCCCGCTCAAGATGGTAAGCAGAGGACATAACAAGCAAAAGAAAGCAAAAGGCATATATTCGATTGTCGGAACACCTAGAATGCCTGCGATGAACACACCGGCAACTCCCCAAGGAATAAGCGGATTAATCACTGTGCCACAATCTTCCAAAGCACGTGACAAAGTCTTCCGGTCATAACCGTGCTTCACATATTGACCTTCGAATGTTTTTCCTGTTAAAAGAATCGATAAGTATTGTTCTCCGACAAACACATTAATTCCAATCGCTGTGCATGCAGTCGCCATAATAAGGCGGAACACTGAAGTCAATGAGCTTTCAATCGTACGTAGCAATGACGGGATAATTCCAAGCAGAAATAACAAGCCGCCCATCCCTAAAGCGAGCAGAATAAGAGAGATTGAATTCATCATGCTCTCAATTCCTCCTCTTGATAAGACCGAGTTTAATTGTTCTACCGGACTATCAAGAACAAAGCCTGAGAATAGAATATTAGCCATGTCTGTAAAAGTAAGGCTGCTGTCATTAATGAACGCGATCACCACGCTGCTTACAATCCCGGCAGATAATGTCGGAATTGCAGATACTTTTAAAACAGCAAGCCCGACAACTATCACAAAAGGAATCAGCGCCATCAATCCGATGTAGCTATGCTCCTGTAATGCGTCAAGAAACGCTGTTACTTCCGATGTCTTTTCTGCAGCGTCAGGAGATAAAATAAAGAAAATCAGAGCTGTTATAACAAAGCCCGGAACAGTTGTCCATAACATATTTTTAATATGCTCGAATAACGGAACACCTACAGTTCCAGATGCTAAGTTCGTTGTATCCGACAGCGGCGACATTTTATCGCCAAGAAATGCACCTGAAACAATCGCTCCTGCTGTCATCGCTAACGACGCGTCCATCGCTGTTGCCATCCCGATAAAAGCTACACCAATAGAAGCAGCTGTAGTAAATGCACTACCGATGCACGTTCCGATAATCGCGCATACGACAAATACTGAGAAATATAACGGCAAATCCGAGAACAATTCAAATCCGTAAAACATTAACGTCGGAATTGTTCCACTTACCATCCAGCTGCTAATCAGCATTCCGATAAAAAAGAAAATGTACACGGCACCAAGTCCAGAGGCAGCACCCTTTATCATCCCTTTTTCAATCTCTGAAATTGAAATCCCCTTCAGGCGACCAAATACCATCAGTAACATGATTGATAAAATAATCGGCAAATGCGGATTTAAGCCAAGAACAATAATGCTGACGCTAATAAGCGCCACGATAGAAATTAAAATAATTGCGGCTTCCATAACCGGAAGCTTCAGTTTAGAGTCTTGCAGCATCCTTCTTCCTCCTAGTAGTACAAGTTGTGATTAGGAGCCTGTTTTTTTGCGCACAAAAAAAGCCTCTGCTCCACATAGGGACGAAGAAGCTTCGCGGTACCACCCTATTTGACAGAAGGATACTCCTCTGCCCACTCATTCAAAACATCTGCTTTATTGCATGACACTGTAATTCACGGTTGCTGCTGCTCAGACTTTCACCATCCGTCTGATCTCTTCTTGCTGCTCGTAACACCGCTACTTCGGCTGTCTACAGATAACTTTTTTACTTAAACGCTTTTCAGCACTAAAATATTTAGATATACATATACTTTACGTAAAATCGCTTCCGTTGTCAATCAACCAATTTTTTCTTTAAAAGAAGAACCATTATAGGTCCTTCTTCATTTTTACATGCCTCTCAATGTATCACCCTGCTTTTTCTATTTCGGGTTCTACTTCTTCTTCTTCCTTCTGTTTAAATAAGGATGTTTTTTCGATTAAGAAATAAAGTACAATTCCAGTAATTAAACCATATGTTGCACCATGTATCGCCAACACAATGGCCATAATCCCCGCGACACCTCGTTCTACATTTGAAGTCGTTTGTTCAATACCTACACTAATACAAACATAACCTGTGATAATTAGTGTCAATGATAGCGCAATTGGTAAGACAGGCTGAAATAAACTAACAAGCGGCAATATAAATAATGCTAAAAACCCGGCAATCCAAAACGTCCCCATGCCACTATGTATTGAGTCCATTGCTTTACGACCATATTTATAACGTTCAACCACCGTTGCCTGAACCGGTGTCCAGAGAGGACCGGCAAGACCTGGGTATGGTGCGAAAAATGCATGAAGCAGATTGCGTATAGCTGTTACAATATGCACTCGACTCACGTCCGAATCGATTTTTTCATCTTTCCTGATTTCTTCGGCCTTTTGAAGTAATGTTTTCCCGACTATAATATCACCAAAAGCAATAATATAAGCAATGATTGCTGTTGGTACAGCCAGTAGAAAGATATCTAAGTTCGGAAACCCTACTGAAAACGGGATATAATTCAACAATTCACCAAAAGCAGGAATCGTAATTCCCCACTGTATGTTCGGAAACGTATATTCACTCATTGTCCATCCAAGTATCATGGCGATAATCATAGACGGTACAAGACCAAAGTTTGCAATCGTTTTAGCAATTCTATTCCTTTCAATCAATTCCTTGAACGATAAAGAAAACAAAAGATAGAAAGCAACCAAAGTACCTATAATAAGAGAAACAGGCGTATTCATTAAGCGTCCATCTGGTGAAATTTCTCCCATTAAAGCTGCAACTCCAGCTCCAATTAATATTCCGGCTTTTAATGAATTAGGAACAAGGTCAACTAGCTTTTCCCCTAAACGTGTAATCCCAAGAAACAGGAAAATGAAGAATACTATAAGTTGCAGAGCAAATAGTGCTTTAATAGCATCAGGACCGGGTTCGAAACCTCCTAAATACAAAGTAACAACCGGTATAGCCGGTGTGATCCAACCTGGAACCATAGGAACGCCAAGTAATGATGGTAGCATAAAGCCTATACCCCCAATAAACACATAAGCTAAAGCTACTTCATATGGAAGTCCTAAAAACTGCTGCAATAAAGGAATCATACCTAAGCTTACTACAAACATTATAAGTGCTTGAACAAATTCCGCTTTCTCCCAGCGATAATGAATAAACGGAAGCCTAACTTTAAATACTCCTAACGGCCAATATGGCTGTTCCATACCCTCTTTACGATTTTTAATTCCCATTCACATTCCCCCCTATTAAAATTGAACTTGCAATGATTTGTCGAATCCCGAAAGTTACACCAATCCTCCTTTTACTACCAATATTTACATAATAATCCATTTTATTATATATATCCAGCGTATTGAGTGTAAAAATTTGTAAATACATTTAACTAATCAAATAATCAAAAAAGTTACCGTTTCTTTTTCATTTATAAATTTCTAAACAAAAAGAGACCTTGAACAGTCGTAAATTGACTTTTCAAGGCCTCTTTTTAAATTTGATTATTTTCCGTCCATCGGATTGTATAGCTTCACATCAGGGTTCTTATCTTGGAACCAGCGTAATGCGAATTCGTTTTCGAATAGGAAAGCATATTGATCGTAGCGGTCTTTAACAAGGATGCTTCGAGAGCTGTTCAGTTTTTCATCAACCTCATTGCCCTCAACCCAGCGAGCCATTTTATTGCCCACTCTTTCCATAATGACATCTGTGTTGTATTCGTTCTTCATGCGGTTTTCAAATACCTCGAATTGAAGCTGACCGACAGCGCCCAATAAGTATTCTTCCATCGTAACTGTTTTGAACAGCTGAATCGCGCCTTCTTGAACTAACTGGTTAATTCCTTTATGGAAGTGCTTCTGCTTCAATACATTTTTCGCAGAAACTTTCATGAAAATTTCCGGCGTAAATTGTGGAAGCTTTTCGAATTGGAACATATCACGGCTTACTGTCAGCGTATCACCGATTTGATAGTTACCTGTATCATAAAGACCGATAATATCACCGCTTACCGCTGTATTAACCGTTTCACGCTCATCTGCCATAAATTGTGTAGATGAAGACAAGTTGATTGATTTGCCTGTTCTACTTAAGTTCACACTCATGCCGCGCTCGAATTTACCTGAGCAAATACGTAAAAACGCGATACGGTCACGGTGCTTAGGATTCATGTTCGCTTGAATTTTGAAAATAAATCCAGAGAATTCTTCACTTAATGGATCGATGTCACCTTTTGAAGATTGGCGCGGCTGTGGAGACGGCGCAAAATCTAGGAACGCATCTAAAAATGTTTGTACACCAAAAGTTGTTAATGCACTTCCGAAAAATACTGGTGTTAATTCGCCATCAGCGATTCTTTCCACACTGTATTCATTACCCGCTTCATTCAGCAGCATAATTTCATCTAATGTTTGCTCATATAAAGGAGAATCCATTAATGGGTGGCTTCCTTCAAGCTCTCCATCTTCATTTAGCGGAATGTAGCGATCGTCGCCATCGACTTTGAATTGCTCGATACGGTTATTGTATCGGTCATAAATGCCTTCGAAATCTTTACCCATACCGATTGGCCAGTTCATCGGGTAAGACTCAATGCCCAGTACTTCTTCAAGTTCAGCTAAAAGCTCTAGAGGCTCCTTCCCTTGGCGGTCCATTTTGTTAATGAACGTAAAGATCGGAATACCGCGCATACGACAAACTTTAAATAGCTTCATCGTTTGATCCTCGATACCTTTAGCAGCATCGACAACCATCACGGCACTGTCAACAGCCATAAGCGTACGATACGTATCTTCACTGAAGTCTTGGTGACCAGGTGTGTCAACGATGTTTACTTTGCAATCTTTATAATCAAATTGCATAACAGAAGAAGTAACAGAGATACCACGTTGCTTCTCGATTTCCATCCAATCGGAAGTTGCGAATTTGCCTGTTTTGCGGGCCTTTACAGTACCAGCATCGCGAATTGCGCCTCCGAATAAAAGTAATTTTTCAGTAATTGTTGTTTTACCAGCATCTGGGTGAGAGATGATAGCAAATGTTTTTCTTGATTGGACTTCTTTTTGAAAAGAGTTCATGTTCTACATCCTTATCTATATTAAAAAATGCTTTATTAATTTTCCTTAACCTAAAAAATATATCATATGCCTTGCCTGATTGGCTATATTTTAACAGTAAAAAGTGCGTAATTCCCGGCAAGGGATTTTTCACCATAGGAATTCAACACGTTCCGAGGTAAAATATAGCATGAAAACGACAAAGGGAGAAGAACGATGATTACACTTGAACCAATGACAGCTGAAACACTTTATATTGCAAAAGAAATAATAAACTCTAACAAAGCGTATAATACAATGGAAAATGGGCATGATACTCGTTCAGAAGAGGAAATTGCCAAGCAATTACTTCAAGACCAATGTGAGTCATACTTTTTAAAAGCGGATGATACGTATATCGGTATTGTTGATTTAATGATCAATAACCCGAAAGACGATACACCGTGGATTGGTTTATTTATGATCCATCATGACTATCAGGGTTACGGCTACGGTTCGATTGCTTATGATAATATTGAGCAGCATTTAAAAGAAGATCGCGGATTAACGAAGCTGCGTCTTGCTGTTATACCGGAAAATGAAGGCGCAAAAAATTTCTGGGAAAGCTTTGGCTATTGCTTTTATAAGACAGGCGTGTCGAATAACCGCACAGTTGCTTGCTACGAAAAAACTCTTTAATAATATAAAACCGTTTGGCTTCCCAGCAGCTATGTCGACTAAAGAAAGCCGACATAGCTGCCGTAAGATCTGTCATTCGTAAAAATTAATTTTTTCTAGTAACCGAAATAAACCAACAATTCCCATAGTTCATTAAATAGCGAGTTATGTTATAATAAATATAAATTAAAACGCTTTCTTGCTGCATTTACACACTTCGTGCAAATATGAAGTTTCTGATTTTTTCTTTAAGTTATCTTGTTATTTAAAAAAACATCATGTATAATAAAACTAATCAAATTACTAACAATTTGCATATTATCAAGAATCAAACATTTTTTGTTTTTTGATAATGTGTGAATTTATACTCTCAATCGGGAAGTAATAAAGTTGCATATTAATTTTTTTTTAACTTTTAGGAGGATTTATCGTATGACAGTAACAGGTAAAGTAAAATGGTTTAATAGCGAAAAAGGTTTCGGCTTCATCGAAGTACCAGGCGGAAACGATGTATTCGTACACTTCTCAGCTATTCAAGGTGATGGCTACAAAACTCTTGACGAAGGCCAAGATGTTGAATTCGAAATCGAAGACGGCAGCCGCGGACCTCAAGCTAAAAACGTAGTAAAACTTTAATTTTAACTTTCACTTACGTTTATTTAGGCGCTACTATTCATTAGTAGCGCCTTTTATCTTGCATAACTGTTATTTTTTCGGTTTAACGGTATTTTCATCGCTTCCACAATTAAAACCGGCAAGTCGGTATTTACCAACAGACAGATAAACAGATCAGTCCCTGGGTCCCTGTGTGAGCCAAGCCAAGCTTGACCAACCGACTAAAGTGCGTTTGTACACCACTTGATTAAAACCGATGCAAAGGCGATTTTGCATTTCTAATTTTATTAATTTCATCTGCTGTTAACTCAAGGAAACACATTATTTCCAACCTTAATATAAGAAAAACCTCCTCTAACCATTTAAGAAGGCTTTAATGGTTTCTGCTCTACCTTAACTGCTCTTCCCTTATTCGCTGCGGAAGGGTTTGCAGCGATTCAATGAGCACATTCAGCCTTGTTTCAATCCGATACAGCAAATAGAGCGTCACGACAATCGGAAAACCTACCTCACTAATAAGCGGAATTAAACTCTCCAAACTGTTCACCTCCCAAAGAAAGCTTCAGAAGATTTTTTTATTCCTCCTGAAGCTTTCTTTTTCCTTAAAGATTACAGCTCATATTGTTCTACAGTTCGTTCCACTAAGCGCACATGTTTTTTCGATGTTAACTTTCCATTAGCTGATGTAATCGCTTCTTGCGCAATAATCGTATCCATTGCCTGTTTTGCGGCTTCAATATCAACCGGCTCCTTTGGAGAGTCTATTGATATAGTCGCAGTTTTGCCATTTGCTGTTTCAAAGGCGAGTTCCAATGCTTTGACTGTCGACATAGTCACACCTCCTCCCACTTAGATTTTTATTCCTATTATTCTTGGATGTCGGAAATCTCTTGCTGTTCAACTTTCAATAAAGGAAAAGTTTGCAGGCTAGCGATTGCTTGAGCTGTTGCATATAGCTGGTCAACTGTAGCGCTAATTTCGATATTGTTAAATGCTTTACGCTTTTCAAGCGGCTCACCTTTGTCATTTACACCCGTTTGAAACACAAGACGCAATTGCTTAGAGTCAACAGTTTTATTAGCCATTCGTATCACCCCCTTCGTATTTGTTATACAAATTTCCGATAAGAAAGGAACAAGCTTATAAATTTTTTTAACAGATAAATTTTTTCTGCTTGAAATACACAAATTATAGTTGAGGTGATTATATGAAAGAAGATATTCAAGAAATGAACGATTTTCTTAAAGGGCTTTACATGGGGGTTCATGCCTATGATTACTATATTGAGAATTGTGAAGATCCCACTGTTAAAAAAACACTTCAGGATATTCAAAAGGAGCATAAATTAAGTACAATTCAAGTAGCTGAGCGTATTCAAAACTTAGGAGGAAAGCCGGCAAAAGATGAAGGAGCTTTCGCTTCCATCATCGGAAAATTTCAGCAGATTACAGCGCCGACCAATACAGAAGAAATCATAAAAGAGGCAATGGAAAATGAACAAAAATATGCGGTACATGTTGCCGGCGAAAATATTAAAGGAGATATATCCGAACAGCAAAAACAATTGATTGACTCTATTTTCGAAAGAAATGCAAAGCATGTGGAAACACTGAAGCATTTGCTCCATTAAAGATAAACCGGCACCGGTCCCTTTTCATCAATGAATATGCTACTTAGATTCGCCTCGATGAAAAAGGAGCCATGCGGCAAGACTAAGACAGCCGCGCCGTGAAACCCGATCTTGGTTTCACAGAGTGGATGGCTTAGAACCTAGCATGGCAGCTGTAAGGTTAGACAGCTATCTAAGTCCAATATATGCTTTCTTGTCTTGTTAGAAAAACCGGCACCTATCCTTTTAACAAATAAACCCTCCTGAAATCAGGCTTTCAGGAGGGTTATTTTATACTTTCGATTGAACTTGTTCCATTTCCCAAGCAATTTGGAATAATGGAAGGACCATTTGCGATATTTTCATATGGTTCGTATTAGGAACTGAAAGACCCTCATCCAGTAGACTGATTGTCAACAATTCCAACGACTGCTTCCTTTGATGAAACTCAATATCAAGCTTTGTTATCATGGAAGCAATCTGAAGCGCCATATTCATTAACTCCACATCAGGCAACTTTGCTTTTGCAACTATGCTGATTGAAAGCGATTCTTTATTCGGACAAAACAACAGTAATAGATGCCAATTAGTTTGCTCCAGTTCGTCAGGATGAACAGAAAAGCATTCATCTTTTTCGACATCATACGCAAAAATTTTCAAAGCGCCGACAAGCACTAATTGATGTTTGAATTCTTCTGAGCGGAACTTTTGTATATGCCATTCTCTTTCCCACGTAATTCCTTTACCGTAATCCCCGACAGACAGTGTCCGCAAAGGCTTTGTAAAGTTAAGCTTCAGTCCGTTATTTTGTTTATCAATTGCCAAAACTAATTTTGCTGCATGCTTTTCCGTATATTGAGGACGTACAAAAACTTGGTTTTTCGCCAAATAAGGATGTGCCTGAAAATGCATATTAACTCCGTATGCGGCCGAAAACGACTTTTCATCCTGTTTCTGAAAGCCATCATACGTTCCTTGCAAATCACCGCAACAAAGCAGCCCTACTTGATCAGCATATAACGAAGCAACATTTAAATCATGCAAAATCGCCAAAATAGTCAGCTCATTTTCCAGCTGCAGTTGCTTCAGTAAATCGAGCAATTCAATGGTATGGCGAACATCCAGATGATTTGTCGGTTCATCCAACAAAAGAATGCTCGGCTCCTGCGCGAGAGCCTTGGCTAGCAAAACACGCTGTTTTTCTCCGCCGCTTAACGATGAAAAAGGCTGATCTCTCATATACGATACATTCGTTTGTTCCATGACCCGTTCGACAACGGCTTCATCATACTCATTATTTTCCTTGAAAAGAATGGAGGATTGATGCGGATAACGTCCTAAATTGACGATTTCTTGTACAGTAAAATCAAGTCCAACCTCATTTTCCTGTGTCATGACTGCGACTGTCTTTGCCAATTCTTTCGTTTTATATTGATTGATGCTTTTCCCATTAATCCATATTTCTCCGCTATGCAGCGGTAGCGCTCCCATAATGAGACGAATAATCGTTGTTTTGCCGCTTCCATTCGGTCCGAGCAAGGCAAAAAATTGAGCCTTATCAACAGTAAAAGATAAATCGCGCACAATGGCTGTCTGTTTCGTATATCCGCCAGTAACATTCTGTAATGAAATCATTTTCAGTCCTCCAAACTTACCTTGCACCTTTACTTTTCATTCTTTGCCTAATAAGAAGTAAAGCAAAAATAGGCGACCCAATTAAAGCTGTCACAACACCAATCGGCAATTCTTTCGGCGCAATTACTGTTCTCGCCAACAGATCAGCAAGAACTAAATATGCTCCGCCATACACTAATGAAAAAGGCAATACATATCGATGATTTGCTCCGACAATCAGCCGGATCAAATGCGGAATCACAAGACCAACAAAACCAATCGCACCGGATACCGCTACAGCTGAACCTGTCAAAATCGAAGCGCCAATTAAAATCATCGTCTTCTTCTTTTTGACATCCATTCCGATAAACTGCGCAGACTGTTCGCCAAGAGCCATTGCGTTTAGCTCACGAAAATGATACAGAACAATCACCGCACCAATGATAAAAAACGGTAATATGAGCTGAACATGTCCCCAGCCTCTCATCGCAACGCTTCCCATCGTCCAATTCAAAATATTAGCTATGTCCTCTCGCGGAGTCAGCGCTATTAAAAGCGAAATGACTGCGCTAAAGAAAGAAGAGATGATAATCCCTGCCAAAATAATCGTTTCATTGCCGGTTTTGCCCGTCGTCATATTCGTAATGACCAACACAATCACTAGAGTTAGAATACCACATATAATCGCGACAATCGGCTGCGTGTAACCCCCAAGTAAGCTGCTCGGTAATTGAAAAAACAGCACCGCTACCGCTCCGAGAGAAGCGCCAGATGATACACCGAGCGTATATGGGTCAGCCAGCGTATTGCGGAGAAGCCCTTGAAAAGCAGCCCCCGCTAACGCTAACGAGGCGCCAACAAGGAAGGCTAAAACAACACGAGAAAAGCGAATTTCCCAAATAATCAGTTCTGTGCCTTTTTCACCTTCAAAAAGTGATAACCCGAACATTTTACCGATTATTATTTTAATCGTGTCCAATACAGAGATTGGTACAGATCCGACTAATATACCCAACAATATGGAAATAATAACGATGCCGACAGTCACAGCCGCCAGCAACGCCCATCTTTTATTCGAAAATTTCCGGATAAATCGCTTTTCCAAGCTCTTCAACTCCATTAACTAAACGAGGTCCCGTTCTTGATGTCATATCGCTGTCAACAGAGTAGACAGCTTTATTTTTCACAGCTGTTACCTCTTGCCAGCCGTCACGGGCTAAGACTTGCTCAACCGCATTTTCAACAAAATCTCCGTACGTAACAACGATCACATCCGGATTCAATTGAACAGCTTCCTCTTCATTTACGCTATACCAGCCGTCTCCTGTCGCTGCGTTTTCTGCACCGATTGTATTCAGCATCTCGTTCATATACGTATTCTGTCCAGGTGTATAAATTTCAGGCTGTGGAGATACTTCCACCCATACTTTTTTCTTCTCTGTTACTTTGCTTGCTTTCTCTTCAATTGCTGCAAGCTCTTCTTTCATTGAAGAAACAACTTCTTCAGCTTCTTTTGTTTGACCAGTTATTTTCCCGATTAGCTCAATGCTTGCGTAAGTTCCTTCGAACGATTCCTCTGTATCAATGATGACTACTTCGATTCCTAACTCTTCAAATTGTTTAATCGTATCTGCATGATTATCAAAGTTATATTTAGAAAGGAATGCTACATCTGGATTTAATGAAATGATTTTTTCAGCATTCATATCCATATCGCCAATTTTATCTTTTTCCAAAGCTGCTTCCGGGTAATTATCAAAATCAGATACCCCGATAATTTCTTCATCTAAACCTAAAGCAAATAATGTTTCTGTAACGCTTGGTAAAATCGATACAACCGTCTCCGGCTTCTCTTCGATTGTCACTTCATTTCCTAAATCATCAGTAATCGTTAATGGAAAGGTATCTGTTTGTGACACTTCTGTCTTGTCATTATCTTTCGATTCATTCTTTTGGTCAGCTGAACCGCAGGCCGCTAATAAAAATACTGATAATACAAATATAAGAGCAAATATTCCTGTTTTTCTCCAAAGCTGCTTATTCATCTTTCAATCCCCCAATTAATATTCGATTCCATAAATGGCATCGACACCATCTTTGTAATAATGCTTTTCTTCTTCAATGATTGAGACTAGGTCAGCAATCTCTTTAATTTCGACCTTTGCATCTCGCCCAGTGACGACTATATGCGTGTCCCTTGGTTTATTCTTCAACGTGTCCACTACATCAGCAAGCGGCAAGACGTCATCAATTGGAAACGTATTGATACTTAGCGCATTATTCAACTCGTCAAGAACAATTAAATCATACTGTCCGCTCTCGACCGTCTCTTTCGCTTTTTTCCAAGCTGTTTTCAATGCAACACGATGCTCTTCAGGCGTTTTTGTCCAAGTAAAACCGACCCCTAATTGTTCCACATGCGCACCAAGCTTCTCAAGGGCAATCTTCTCTCCGTATGTAAACTCCGGTGATTTAATAAATTGCAAAATAATCACCTTCATATCGCGCCCTAAAGCTCGCGCAGCCAATCCGAAAGCAGCAGTTGTCTTCCCTTTCCCATTGCCTGTGTAGACTAAAATTTTCCCCTCAACATTTTGTTCTCCCATTCGAATTCCCCCAATAACATAAATAAAGCCTTGACCGAAAAATCAGTCAAGGCTTATGAATATTTAATTCCATACAGGCTCTTGACTTTCTTTTCCCGCCGAAAAAAAAGTAGACACATTAAAAAGCAGGTTTCCTGGCTTCGCATCCTTATTGCCTGCACCTTCCCGAACGATTGTTCAGTGGTCTAATCAAGCAACTTATAAATGCTTACAGTAGCGGGGGCTGCACCGGATTTCCACCGGTTTCCCTATTATCCTTCATAAAAGGCACTTTTTAATGAAATATGAAACTGTTAATTTTCTAACTTTTCAAAGAATTGTATCACAGCAAAGCTTAATTGTCATTCTTTACATACAAATTATTTAAAAAGCCCAATTGCCGTTACGGAAAATTGGTTCTGCTTTTCCGTCTTCTGTAATGCCATCGATATCCATTTGCTCAGAGCCAATCATGAAGTCCACGTGCGTAATGCTTTGGTTCGCACCGTTTTCTCTTAGCTCTTCGCGAGTCATCGTTTTGCCGCCATCAAGGTTGAATGCATATGCACTACCAATAGCTAAATGGTTCGATGCATTTTCATCGAATAATGTGTTGTAAAATAAAATATTCGATTCTGAAATCGGCGAGTGATGCGGTACAAGCGCTACTTCACCTAAATAATGAGAACCTTCATCTGTTTCAATCAGATGTTTCAAAATCTCTTCGCCCACTTCCGCTTGTGCATCAACAATTCTTCCATTTTCAAAAGTCAGTTTGAATTTGTCAATAATATTTCCGCCGTAGCTTAATGGCTTCGTACTTGATACATACCCATTAACGCCCGTTTTCAGCGGCATG
The DNA here is from genome assembly GCF_014712675.1 of Peribacillus faecalis. Lineage (GTDB taxonomy): Bacteria > Bacillota > Bacilli > Bacillales > DSM-1321 > Bacillus_AD > Bacillus_AD faecalis. Next base: position 215,108 of record NZ_JACXSI010000001.1, read on the forward strand.
GAGAATACTTCTTCCGTCGGCATATTTGCCATGAATTCTGTACCGTCTTCGCTGATGCTTCCCGCTCCGCACCAAAGATTTTTTTCCGGAAGCTCAATTGTTAAATCTGTTCCGGGTGCACGGTAGTGAAGTTTTTTATAATGCTTCTTGTTTAAGTAATCTACTTTTGTATGTAGGTTTTCATTGTGCTTCTTCCAAGCTTCGACAGGATTATCTTGATCGATGCGAGTCGCTTTGAAGATTGCATCCCAAAGTAAGCTGATTCGTTCTGATTCCGGCGCATCCGGGAATACCATGTTTGCCCATGCTTTTGAAGGTACAGCTACAATTGACCAAGGCAACTTATCAGCCTGCATCAGCTGGCGGAATTTGCTTAACGCTTGACCGGATGCTTTTTGATTATTGGCAATACGTTCTGGATTAATGCCTTTCAATAAATCAGGCGAAGAAGAAATGACTGATAAATAAGAAGCTCCTTGTTCAGCTAGCTCATTTGTTTCTGCTGCGCGATGCTTCGGATACTCTTTAAATACTTCATCATCGGCATGCTCGTATTTCAGACGGTTAACTGTATCGTCATTCCAATTGACAATGACATTCCGTGCACCGGCTTCATAAGCTTTCTTTACAATAAGGCGAACTAGCTCTGCACCCTCAAGCATTGTATTGATGACAAGTGTTTGTCCTTTTTGAACATTAACGCCCACTTTGACAGCAAGCTCTGCATATTTTTCTAAGTTTTGTTGGAAGTTCTCCATAAAACCACTCCTTACAATTATTCATTATTATTGTAACACTTCTCTCAAAATGTTCATAACGTTTATGCAATTCACTTTGTTACTATAATTTCCCCTTAAAGCGTATAGCCCTCAGTCTATTTAACTGCGTATCTCCTTGCAACGCAAAGTTCTTTTTCGTAAATTGTGCCTTGCAGCTTCAATATTTCTATTGCTTTTCCAGTACATGGAGAATGCAACATTTCTCCCTCTCCAACATACAAACCAACATGATGAATTGCACCGCTCCCTTCATTATGCGCAAAAAATAAAGCGTCGCCCGGCTTGATTTCCGTCAGATTAATCCCGGTGCCAAACTTTGACTGATCGCCCGCATCGCGCGGAATTAAATAGCCGTTCGCTCGGCACATGCTATAAACAAAACCTGAACAGTCATAGCCGAAACTGCTGTTGCCTCCCCATAAATATGGGAGTCCGAGAAATCGTTTTCCCAACTCTAATAAACTTGCACCATCACCTTTCAGTCCATCATTCAGTTTTACATTTTCTAAATCGATATATCCTTTTCCCGCAGGGGTTTCAACATAAACAATTTCGCCCGCAATTTTGTCCACTGCCAAAATTGTCCCGAAAGACAAAAACAGTCTGACTTTTTCTGTAACAAGTTCTGCTTTATGAACGTTCACTATAGCCAAATTCCGATTGTCAGACGATTTTTTCTGTTTCTCAATAAGCTGAGCAGAATGAATAAAGCCAGGATACCCATAACTATTTTTACAGGACGCCTGACTAGGAATAAAAACAGCAGACCACTCACCCTGATCTTCTGTCACAATGACCTCTTCACCGTAAAGTACTTGCGTTTGCACAAGATTGCGATTATATAAATCGATTCTCTTCTCATCCGTCATTTTATTCAGCCAAGATTCAACATCAGGCTTAGCAGTCAAAGCAGCTTGATCGCAGTTCCTAGCGTCGTCAGGTTTTGTCCAAACTGTTGCAACAGGAACGTTTATTACTTTCTTCATCAACTTATACCGCTTTCAATATGCAGCTGTTTTTGATTTGCGTTAAGGACTGCCCTCGTTCCTAGAGGCACCGCAATATGCGGCTGGCAATGGCCGATTTTCAAACCGGTTAATGTCGGCCGATTAATCCGCTTTATATAATAACTAAGCACTTCGTCCAATGATAAAGTCGGCTTCCCTTCCTCCGGTTCACAATCATTGAAGTCGCCAACAGCCAATCCTGCTATATGCTGAAGCTTGCCAGCCAACCATAATTGGTTCAGCATTCGATCAACAGAACGAGGCTCTTCATGAATATCTTCTATAAATAAAATTTTATCCTTCGTTTCAATTTCATAAGGTGTGCCGAGAGTCGTTACAAGCAAGCACAAGTTACCGCCCACGAATTCCCCAGATGCTCTTCCGACCACCGGCGCCTCAATCGGTGCAATGTGTTCATCATAAACAACATTCTCATTATTGAAGAGCTGTCTGAAAGAAGACGCTGAGACGTCACTCCATGTGTCTTTTCCTACATCCGATGACAGCATTGGACCGTGAAACGTCACTAACCCGCTCTTTTGACGAATGCTGGTGTGCAAAAATGTAATATCACTGTAGCCCCAAAATATTTTCGGGTTCCTGCGTATTAAATCATAGTCAAGATCCGCTGCGATTCTCGCTGTGCCATATCCACCATTCGAGCAAAAAATCGCTTTAACCACTGGGTCAGCAAACATTTCATTTAGGTCGGTTAGGCGTTCTTCGTCTGCCCCAGCCAAGTAACCGTACCGGTGATATATATTTCTCCCTATTTTCACCCGCAAACCAAGCGACTCCAAAAAAGCAATGCCCTTTTCTAAATTCTCCCGGTTCGTCGGACTGCCCGGCGCTATGACTCCGACACAATCTCCTTTTTGCAGTCTTTCAGGTTTTGTCAACATAATTTATCCTCCTATTTTTATGATGCTAGCTCGACTTGCTCGTAAATAAACGGCTTTCTTTAAAAATACTGGCTAATTCTTTTAATTATGCCAGTATCTTATTTACTTATTTTGTTATCTGTATGTATGATAACTGTGCGACTTATTGTTTTTTTGAAATATTTCGTATTCTAAATGAACGATTTGTTCTTCTGGAAGTCTAATTAATAAAGAGAAAAAGTTTTGGAGGTGCAGGAATGGAACTGCATACATTGAAAAAAGCAACGGAGGGAGATGAACAGGCATTCCTAGCTGTTATGCACACTTATAAAGAAGACTTGTATCGGACCGCACTCAGCTTTTTGAAAAATGAACATGATGCAATTGAAGCTATCCAGGAAGTAACTTTCAGAGCTTATAAAAATATAAAAAAAGTAAAAGAACCTGCTTACGTCAAAACATGGCTGATTAGGGTCATGATGAACTACTGCCATGACGAGTTGAAGAAGAAGCAGCAATTTATAATAAAGAGAGACCGCAAACATGATATCGCCATCTATGATTCTAATTTATTGATTATAGAAGAAGCATTGCGGTCATTATCAAGTGAGCAGCAACAATTGCTTCATATGAAATATTTTATGGATATTAAAAATAAAGAGCTAGCAGCAATACATAACGTTCCTGAAGGCACCATTAAATCGCGGGTGCACAACGCACTTTCCAAATTGCGGACCTTTTTAAGCGAGAAGGGAGATGAAAAGTGATGAAAAAAGAAGAACAGCAATTAGAAGAAATGCGGATACAATTAGAGCAGCCCCCGATTCCTGAGCAAAGAATAGACGAGGCGATCATAGCTGGTTTTCATAGAGCGCACACACAACAAAAAAAGCGGAGACGAAATATTTGGTTATCTGTTGTCGCCGCACTGTTTCTAATCGGATTCGTCACAACAGTTCGCGTCTCTCCTGCTTTTGCGAACGCCGTTTCCTCTATTCCAGGGCTTAGCACTATTGTTGAAATGATAAAGTGGGATAAAGGTATGAAAGATATAGTTGAAAATGAGTACTTTGAAGAATTAAATATAACGGTTATCGAGGATGATATTTCAGTTACTTTACTTGGGGTCACTGCAGATGAATCAGGCATGATTCTCTCGTATAAAGTGGAAGCGCCTTTTGACATTCAGCATTTGGACACGAAAAATTTGAATGTATATCAAAGCGGGAAAGAATTAGAAGCCGCGTATTATTATAATTGGTACCCTAATGAACCGACTAAAAGCTTTGAGGATCGAGTTATGATTACAGCAGAGAAACCATTAAACTTTAACAGACCTGATTTTGAATTACGGATGGTCATTGATAATGATGAGCAAACAACATTCCATATACCATTCACTTTAAAAAAGAAAATTAAAAAAAGCATTACTTACCCAATTAATCAAACTGTAGACATTGACGGACAAAAGTTGATTGTGCACGAACTGACGATTTCTCCTTTGCGTGCTGCCATTACTTTATCACCTCATAATGAGAATACAATGGAGCTATTAAGCATTGAGGAGATTAAATTAACAGATGAAAATGGTGAAGAATGGGGTTCCATTACAAACGGATTGACCGGATTCGGCAGTAATTCCGGTATTCGTACAGTGTTCATTCAAAGCAATTATTTCAGGACACCAAAGGAGCTTTATTTAAAGATTGACAGAATACAAGCACTGCCAAAAGGCGAGCATTTCATCCGAGTAGATTTTGACAAGAAGGAAGTAGTCAGTCAGCCGAAAAATTTGCCGATCACCATCTCTAACATAACCAATAATTCCTTTAAAGCGGAAATACCTAATATCTCACAAACCTTTCACCATGGAATGTTTGGCGAAGCAAGAGATGCTAAGGACTTAACTTTGAATCTAAGCTCATCTTCGTATGTATATAGTGATGATTTCTTATCTTTTGAAGAAATATATAAAACGCAAAACTTTGCCAACCCGGTAAAAATCATGATCAATTCTTATCCGAATTATTTAGACGGCTCAGTTGTTGTTCAAATAAAGTGAATCTTTGTTAGGTGGGGTTTGGACCATTTCAAGCCCCTACCTGGACTAATCAAGCGAGTTTCAATAGAACGAAAGAATATTTGGTCTTGAAAATATGATTCATGGCATTGACCATCCGCGAATTCTTCCCAATTTGAAATTAATTAAGCCGCTTTTGCATGCGATTCTTCCCAATTCAGAAATAATTCATCCGCCTTCGAAATAATTCTTCCACATTCCAAGTTTTTTCTTCCACTTTTGAAAATAATTAAGCCGACCACGGACGCCACACCATCATCGAACAAAAAGCCAATTTTACTTGCAGGCTTACCGTTCCAAGGACACTAAACCCGATCACCAGTTCTTTGTTCGCCCCTAATCAGGCTCTGCATGACAAAAAAATACCGCTAAGAAAGCACTTTCCTAACGGTTTGTTTTATTCAAATTAACTACCCTTTCGCCATCTTCTCAAAATACCAAAAAGCAGCCAGCAACCTAAAACTGCAGAACCCAAAAAACCTAAAATCCCGAAAAGAGGTATATCCAATATTTGCGGACGCATATTAGTCGTACTGATTAAGCTCGAACCAATCAGCAATGATGATGCAATAATACAGATAATCAGCTTATCGAGCATGTGGTCGATTTGTTTAATCGGCTCTTCGGCCCCAGTCACATCCAAATTCATCTTCATTTGTCCCTTTGTCGCCATTTTCAGCAAATCAGAAAGCTGACCGGGAACATCAATCGCCTTCTTCGTCATCGTATAGAGGTTTTTACCGGATTTTTTTAACTCGGAAGCCAAATTAAGATTCTCCATATAATGTTCTGTCAAATGACTTTTCGCTAACTGCATAAAGTTGACATTAGGACTGCAGGCCGACAGAACCCCTTCTATCGTGACAACACCGCGGGCAAGCATCGTAATACGTGCAGGTGTCCGGATATTATGGCGATTACACAAGTCAAGCAATTCTTCAAACAGCTGACCCAAGTCGATATTCCCGAGTTCCAGATTCGCATATTTTGTAATCAGTTCTTCAACATCATCATAAAGCAGCGAGTGATTAATTTTTCCTTTTACCGTTCCAAGTGAGAGCAGCACATTTTTCACTTCAAAAATATCATTATTTACAATCGCTACAACCGCATTTTTAAATAACTGACGATCATGGTTGCTCAATCTGCCGACCATGCCCAAATCGAGCCAAACAATTTTCCCGTCTCTAATCCATACGTTTCCCGGGTGCGGGTCGGCATGAAAAAAGCCATCGTCCAGCACTTGTTTAATGTAGTTCTCTGCAAGCTTTTCTCCAATTTCATTCATGTCATATCCTAAATCAGTCAGTTCCTGAACATGATCTATCTGAATACCATCAACATATTCCATTACCAATATTTTGGCCGTCGTTAAGGGATCAATAATTTCTGGAAAAGCGACATAAGCGATATCCGCATTCAATTGGGCAAGTTCGTGGCAATTTTTCGCTTCTAGCAAGAAGTCCATTTCCTGTTTGGAAACAACCCACATTTCTTCAATGACAGAATTAAAGTCAATTACGTCCCCGGATAAATCAATGATTTCAAATAGCTTAGCAGCCTTTCTCATTAAAGCAATATCCTGTGCCATGGTCTCTTCAATGTTCGGGCGCTGCACCTTGGCAACTGCTTTTCTTCCGTCTTTTAACTTAACGACATGTACTTGCGCCATTGAAGCAGAACCAAGAGGCTTTTCCTCAATCTCAGGAAAAACCTCTTTAATCGGGGTGCCATATTCATTTTCAATAAGCTTCACCACTTCTGAAAATTCGATTGGTTTTACATCAGCGCGTAACTTCATAAGCTCATCGCAATATTTTTGCGGCAGCACATCAGAGCGCATACTCATAATTTGTCCAATTTTAACATATGTAGGGCCTAAATCTTCTAAAATAAGACGCAGCTTTTCCGGGGTTACGCCATGAATGATGGAGTGACGGCGCAAAACCTCAACAATCTCTCTTAATCTGACACTTGTCTTTTCATCTTGATTATGATTGTTTTGCTGCTTCCTCTTTCTCATCGTTTATTTCTCCATTTCAGCTAATTTCTTTTTAACAGCTTCAATTTCCTCCTCACTCAATTGATCTAGCTGATCAACAATCGATGTTGTATGTTCAGGAGTATCTTTTTGCTGTCTTTCTTTAACAGCTCTTTTTAATTCTTCATTGAGAACCTTACCTTGCTCGACAGTTATTTGCCCCTTTTTTATTAACGTATCGACAATCTCCTGTGATTTTTCAACTGTTGTTGCGACTACCCCAATGCCTGCCAGCAACACTTTTTTCATATCATCATTAAAACCCATGATTGCTCCTCCTCCAGTAAAGTACAATTATTTTAATTACTTTATACCACTAAAAGAATGATTTAAACGTGCTCATATTGCCGGGTTCTTCATAGTACAGCTTATAACCGAAGCCTCGGACTGTTTTAATATATTTCGGCACTTTCGGATTATCCTCCAACTTTTTGCGCAAATTGCTTACATGAACTATAATCGTTTTCAGATCCGAATCTGAATCATAGCCCCACACATGATCGAGCAAGCTTTCGGCACTATATACACGCCCATAATTAGATGCCAAGAAAAACAGCAATTTTTTTTCCTTCGCAAAAAGCTCAACAGCCTCGCCTTTTCTATACACAATCTTGTTTAGCATATCAATCTTTAAATCTCCGACTATTAACTGTTTTTCATTCGGCAATCGGCTCTTTCTGAGTTGTACCTTTACTCTCGCAAGCAGTTCTTCGACAACAAATGGTTTTGTTATATAATCATCTGCCCCAGCCTGAAAGCCGGTCAGTTTCTCTTCCATTGTACTGTTCCCGGTCAAAAAGATAATCGCCGATTCTGGATAGAGCTTTCGATACCTCTCAACGAGCTGGAATCCCGTTTCTCCCGGAAGATTCACATCACACAGCAACAAAGAAGGCTGATTATAACGCAGCTTATCCCAAGCTTCCTCCGCACTATGAAAAATTATCACATCATAACCTTCCTTCAACAAATAATTGCTGATAATTTTGGCAATTAATGCATCATCCTCGACTATTGCGATTGTTTGTTTATACATAAGCCCTTCTCCTCGCTTCGCTTTTTCAACCGGAGCTCAATTGCTTACTGATTGTCTTATTCATGAGCGGAATTCGTACAAAAACATCCGTTCCTCGCTTCGGTTCGCTTTCAATTTGAATACTGCCTTCATGCCGTTCTATTATGTTGCGCACTATACTTAAACCAAGCCCTGTGCTTTCCTTTTCTTCTCTTATCGGTTCTGTCCGGTAAAAGCGGTTAAATATTTGCGGCAGGTGATTAGACTCAATACCAATACCGTTATCAGACACGATAAAATAGGCTTCATTCTTCTCAAAATCTCCCCCGACTTTCACTGTAATCGATCCATTTTCCGGTGTGAACTTCACGCAGTTACTAATTAAATTCAGAAACACTTGCTCGATTCTGACCGGGTCGATATATACTTTTAATTGTTGCGCTTTGTCGTTCTCCTTAATAAGGGTGTAAGACAGCTGCTCTATATTCAGATTGTAACGATAATTGTTAAAAATCTTTTCCATAAAAGCGAACCATTCTACTTCTTCCATTTGGAAGCCTAATTGATTCCCCTCAAGCAAGTTGAGTTGGCGCAGATCCGTCAATAAATTCTCCATCAGGCAGCTTTGATTGTACATTTCCATAAAATATTGTTTTTCATCGCTTGGGATAATCCCATCTATCATTCCTTTAGATACGAGACGAATGGATGTAATCGGATTCGATAAATCGTGACATATATTGGAGACGATTTGCCTCTTTTCAAGTTCCATCTGCTGCATTTCTTCATTTGCCTGTTCAAGCTCCTTCGTCCGTTCTAACACTTTATCCTGTAATAGTTTCTTCATTTCAACAGTTTGAGAGTATGAGGATAAAAAACGTTCCGAGCTAAAGGTGCTATGAAGCGTGAAAAACAAAAACATTCCTACTGCCTCGAAGCTTGTCCCTTCAATCATATCAAAATCCGTCAAAAAACCCTGCCAGCTAGTTACGAATAAAACGGTAATGCAAAACAAGTTGCCTTTTGATTGCAAGGTCCGCTCCTTCAGTTTTAAAAAGGAATGATACAGTGCGTAAAATAAATAACATAATTGTATAAGGGTAATATACTTGAATAATAGAATAGCAGTAGCTATATCTGCCCAAAAAAATAGAAAGACTGACAAAAAACTGAACACCCAAATACCATATGTAAAGGATTTATTCGGTTTCTTATTTAAATAAGCGTGGAAATAATGGTGAAAAACAATAAATCCGACGGCCGAGAAAATGTATACAAATTTCAGAACGTCCGCCCAATCGCCATACGGAAATATAGTCGCACCCATTATGATAAAAACGATTCTGCAATAAATGCTGAAGTATAAAGACAGCCGTTCATCTGTCTTTTTTATGTAAAAATTCGATTGAAAAACACTTATAATAAACAGAATCCCCATAAAGAACAGAGAAAAGACCAGCAGATCGAGTTTTGATGACTTAATGGAAGAGTAAAATAGCACTTCACTATGTATATTCTCAACAAAGAAGGAGAAATTCAAAAAAATATCAACAAGGTAGAGACCAAATACAATCCCTAGTACATAACCAAATATAATGAATTTCTTCATAGTCTCTTCCTCCTGCATCATCCATTCCCACTAATTATATTATAACAAATTATACCATTTTTACTATATGAAACATAAAAAATAAGCAATTGCTTTATAACAATTACTTATTTTGTACTATTTAGTTGTTTTGAATGATAGATGCAGAAAGGCTTTTTTCACTTATGAAGAAAACCTTATTGAATGAAGCACTTTTTTGAGAAGTAATCGGGTTAGCAGGCATTGTATCAGGCATATACACTTTTCCAGTTATCGACAGCAAAGTGTTTGCAAATATAAACAATTTGACCGACATGGTAAGCATAATGATACAGGTGATTTTCGATTGCTTCTATAACAGAATGAGGTTCGTTACGGATTATGACTCCCTTTAGTAAATCGTCGCCGGTAAGCTGATTTAGCTGATTTAAAATTTTGCTCCACCCGAGTTCCCAATGTTTCATCATATCTTGCCGTCCGGAAAAATGATGAATGAATTCGTTGCTTCGATTGATTAAAGGCTTTTCGCCATCTGCAGCCAGAAAATTTGTCCAGTTCGTAACCATGTGACCGTACAAATGATTTACAATTGCCGCAATGCTGTTCGACTCACTGTTGTCAGTCCAAAACAGAGCGCTATCGCTCACTTGCTTCATCGCCTCTTCTGCAGTTTTTTTCATTAAACGAAAACGTTCTCCGACTACTCGCAAATATTCATTCCCAATCATGATAACACTCCTTTCTTAACTATTTTATTCTTGAAGCAGGGAGAAAAATCCTTTTTTGTATATTTAAAAAATTAAAGACATATGTCGAATTTGCGAACGTGCGCTCTAATAGCTAATCAATTATTTATAAAAAGGACCTGCCAAAAAGCAAGTCCTTCATCATCATCTATATACTTTTACCCGGTCTTCGATTGGGGCAAATTGTTTTTCACCGGCAGGAGCGCTTGGAACACCAAACGGCATTTGCGCAACAAGTTTCCAGTAATCGGGAATATCCCATTCCTTCTTCACTTCATCATCGACAAGTGGCTGATAGTGCTGCAATGTTGCTCCGAAACCTTCTGCTTCAAGTGCTGCCCAAACGATAAATTGTACCGAACCTAATGTTTGCGATGAATAAACCGGAAAATTATCTGCATAAGACGGAAATTGCTCTTGCAAGCTTTTAACAATATCCATATCTTCAAAAAATAGCACTGTACCGTAACCAGCCTTGAACATGTTCATCTTAGCTTCTGTATCAGGAAATGCATCTGCAGAAACGATTTTACGCAAAGTTTCTTTTGTTATATCCCAAAACTTATCGCTCTGTTCGCCAAGCAATAAAACAGCACGTGTATTTTGCGAGTTGTATGCTGATGGAGCATGCATAACTGCAAACTCGATTATCTCTTGAATTTTTTCATCAGAAATCGGTGACTGTTTTGTAATGCCGTAAATCGAACGTCTTTCTTTAATCGCAGTGTAAAAATCCCTTGTTATCATTTTAGTCGCCTCTAATCCGTTTTATTCTATATGCAGCGCGATTCTGTTTTGAGAAGGATCTTTCGTATAGAGCACGCCATTCTCTTCTTTATATGCCAGCTCTGATAAATCAAGAGAGCGAATTATGTCTTGTTTGTATTGTTCTGATGGAATGCTGATGCTGTATTCCCTCAAACCGACACTATTCTCACTCGGAGCCGGCGCGCCTGCACCATTCCATGTATTCATGCCGATATGATGATGGTATTTGCCGGATGATATGAATAATGCTTGGCCTCCATATTCACATACAACATCATATCCGAGAATATCCTTATAAAATCTACCTGCTTCCTGCAAATGCGAAACATGCAAGTGGATGTGTCCCATGACTGTTTCGGCAGGCATGCCTTCCCAAGGTGCACCTTGTGCCGCTGCTAAAACACCTTCACCATCAAGCGGGTCTGTCGTCATTTCGACTTGGTCGCGATTATTCCATGTCCATTCTGTATCTTCGCGGTCACGGTAAATTTCGATGCCGTTTCCGTCCGGGTCATTTAAATATAACGCTTCGCTTACCAAATGATCAGAAGCGCCAAGACGGTAATTATGCTTGATTAAGTGGAAAAGAATTTTCCCCAATTCCTCACGGCTCGGAAGCAAAATCGCTAAATGATAAAGACCAGTTCTGCGTGGTTCCTTCGGTGAAACCCCCTCTGGCTGGTATAGTTTAATTAATGCTGTTTTCCCGTCAGCTGTTAAAGCAGCGTAGCGGTCGCTTTCTTCTAGTACTTTAAACCCTAGAAAATCCCTATAAAAATCAAGTGATTTTTGCAAATCCATTACATTAATCGATACGTCGCGAATATATAAATTCGGTTTTTGATGAAATCCCATAACCCATTCCCCTTTTCCTGCGAACAAACATTTAGTTACTTTATGTAAGTTAGTATAATTTAATAAATAACATACGTCAAGTAAATAGTTTTCTGTAAGTAATAATTTTATTTTTTGTAAGAATGACGTATAATAGCTTGTAATAGAGGTGATTTAAATGAGTGATTTTCAATTATGTCCCCGCTTTGAAGAAGCCATGAAGATTATCAGCCAGCGCTGGACAGGACTGATTATTTATGAAATGATGCATTCGGGTCCTCAGCGTTTCAGTGAAATTGAATCTTCGCTGCCAATCAGCGGTCGCGTGCTTTCTGAACGTTTGAAAGCTTTGGAACAAGAAGGGATCGTTAAACGAGAGGTCTATCCGGAGACGCCGGTGCGGATTGAGTATTCTTTAACAGAAAAAGGGCAAGCTTTAGAGCCTGTTTTAAAGAAAATTGAAGCATGGGCTTTAGAATGGATAACAGTAGACAATAAATGAAAAAGTTAGCCGCTGCGGCAAACTTTCATTCAAGAAGAGCATTAGGCGTCTATTAAGCTGAAACCGGCTGATAAGGCGCCTATTGTTTTAACTTATATTCAATGTGAAAATTTATAATAGCCAAAGTATGAAAAAAACTGATCTAAAAAAAGATCAGTTCTGGGGAGGTGCAATATTCAATAATTTATTTTTCAAATCTTCTTCCATCGCAACAAGTTCTGTTTGTGCTTGCTGACGTTGGACGCGGCCTTCTGATTGAATGCGCAATGTCTCTTCAAGCGCTGTAATCAAGTTTTCCTGCGTTTTCTTCAATGTTTCTAAGTCAACCAATCCTCTTTCATTCGCTTTCGCTGTTTCAATTGTATTGACTTTCAGCATTTCCGAATTTTTTAGAAGCAGCTCATTTGTTGTCTTTGCCACTTGGTTTTGCGCATTTACAGCACTTTGCTGACGAAGTAATGCTAGAGCTATTGCCACTTGGTTTTTCCATAACGGAATAGCAGTCATAATGGATGACTGGATTTTTTCTGCTAACGTTTGGTTCGTGTTTTGAATTAAACGAATTTGTGGAGCGCTTTGGATCGTAATTTGACGGCTCAGCTCTAGGTCATATTTACGTTTTTCCAAACGGTCGACAAATTGCATCATATCATTCACTTCCTGAACAGCCATCTGATCGCCTGTTTCCACCGCTTTCGCCTTCAATTCAGGAATAATCTTTGTATTCATCTCTTCAATCTTCAATTCTGCCGCCGCAATATAAATATTCAGCGCCTGGAAGTAATCTTTATTTTTATCATACAGCTGTTCGAGCATACCGACATCTTTTAAAAGCGTATTCTTCGCATGAGTAAGCTGCACACTGATGCGGTCAATTTGCGTGCTTGTTTTTTGATACTTCGTCAATGTTTCCTGAATCGTTGATGAAACTTTCCCGAACAGACGGGAAACGAAACCGCGTTTTTCTTGAAGCTCATCCGGCTTGATTGTTTCCAGACGCTTCATTAAGTCGCTTAAAATTTCTCCGACTTCGCCGATATCTTTCTTCTGCACTTGGTCAATCATCGCATGGGAAAAATTCATCAGCTTTGATTGTGCCTGCGTGCCATATAAAATCATCGCTTGCTGATCAGTCGGGTCAATTTGTTTCGCGAGCTGAATCGCTTTTTCGCGGTTTTCTTCAGGAAGAACATCCAATAAACGACGCGGTTTATCAGATGGTGTTTGCACTTCCTGCGGAACAGGCTTCACCAATACTTCTGATCCGAATGGGTCGGATAATAAATCATCTAAATCTGTTGATTTGTTCAGTTCCTTATTTTCACTCATGAAAGTTCCTCCTTTTATGACTTCCTATTCGGATCTTTGTTCTTTTCGATTGAATTCTTCGCTACATCTAATTCTACCCGAAGATCTTCCATATCTTCATTTAAAATTTTGTACAGGTCGTTCTTAATAGTATCGGCCATTGATGAGATTGTCACCCTTGTCTCGTTTAAAGAATCTTTTATTTCATGCGTTTTCGCAGGTTGCTTTGTTAAGAACGCATACTTCTCTGTTAATTCAACCATCGATTCTAAATGGGAATAGTAGAATTCCTCGGCTTTATAGAAGCGGACCGGTTCTTTTTCAACAATGGACTGTATTTTTTTAGCCACTTGAAGCACTTCATAATTTTGTTTAATCGTGATGACATTACGGACTGAAAACATCGCCTTTTGCAGACGCCCTATTTTCAACTTGGCTTCACTTAAGTGTTTCTGAATATATTTATATTCGCTTCGTGTTAAGCCGCTTGATTTTACAAGACTATTATACGTATAGCTCTTCAATCCATAAAAAATAACAAGCGAAGCAGCTAACGCGATAATGACAGAAAGCAGGACCGAAAAGTCTAGTGCCAGGAAAAAAATCAGACCTGCTATGACAAATACTGCCGATGCCATGCCAAGCCGCAATAAAAACATAAAAAATAAAACAACAGGTTTCATCGCAATCGACTCCTAAATTCAACTTCTTGTTATGTATTACGAGCAATTTCCTTAAAGGTTTCATACGCGGGCATCCAATGATTCCCTGCAAGCAGACCGTAACGATAGCTCTTAATACCCTTCACCTATATATTATAACAATTGTACTAGAATTCACATATAAGACGCTAGGCTTAAAGTTCACTAATACTTTCATAAAAAACACTTACTATTTACACAAAATTCAATATAATGGTAATTATACATGCGATTTTATACTTTAATACAATTATACTATTCAATGAAGGAAGAGATGTTAATGAAACGTGTACAAATCGTGTTACTTCTAGCTTTATTAATTGTCATCACTGCTTGCTCCAACATATTAATGACCTCAGAAGACTCTGCAGAAGATACTTCCAATCAACATGACAATCTGTCACTTGAACAGCTGGACTCAATGCCCGAGCCGGACACTGAACCAGAAACATACACAGCCAAAATAACAGTCACAGGCGATTTGATGGTGCATGACGACCAGCTCAAATCCGCCTACAATAGCCAAACGAATACATACGATTTTCAGTCATCTTTTGAACAAGTCGCACCGCTTTTATCAAGAGCAGATTTCACAATTGGCAATTTGGAAACAACGCTTGCCGGCGTTGGGACAAGAGGTTACACCGGATATCCTGAATTCAATACTCCCGATAGTTTTGCCCAAGCATTGAAAGATGCCGGATACGACTTTTTCACAACCGCCAATAATCACTCATACGACCGCCGCTATGATGGACTAGTGCAAACATTAAATGTGCTTGATGGACTCGGAATCGGCCATACGGGCACATTCTCCTCAGCAGAAGCACAAAACGAAGTATACTTAACAGAAGTAAATAATATCACCTTCGCAATTGTGTCATTTACGTATGGTACAAACGGCATCCCTGTACCGGAAGACAAAGACTATTCTATTAATCTATTAGCAGAAGAAGTTGTAAAACGAGAACTTAAAGAAGCGAAAAGTTTAAATCCGGATGTCATTATCGCTTTGCCTCACATGGGAAATGAGTATCAGCTTATTCCTGATGAACAGTTTGTCAAATGGGCAAATCTTATGTTCGCAGAAGGCGCTGATATCGTACTGGCCAGCCATCCTCACGTCTTGCAGCCGGTAGAATATAAATATATTATTGATGAAAATGGTTTGCAGAAAAAAGTTTTTGTCGCATATTCATTAGGTAATTTTATCTCGAGCCAACGAACAGAACCACGCGAAGCTGGAGTCATGCTTCATTTTGATTTTAAAAAGGTGGAAGGCGAAGAGACGGAACTGACAAATGTTACATACACACCTACGTGGGTCCAATACCGCAACCTCTCCGGTCAGTACAACATTCGTGTCTTGCCGGTGTATGATATACTCTCAGACCTCAACTCAGCAAGCGAAAAATACAGCCTTAGCGGAGGGGACATCGAACGGATTAAAAGAGTCCATCAAGAAACTGGACAAATATTTTTAAAACGGGATTTGCCATTGATTGAACTGCAGCAGGAATATGTGATTGAATAACGAAAGCGCAAGCACACCGTATGAACTGAGGCTCTCAGGACGAGAGTCACAACGACGTTGCTACAGGACGCAGCGTCTTCACCGATATGACCTACATCCAGTAGGTCTCAACATGGCAGGTATAAGGTTGGACAGCCATCATCGTTCAAAAATAATACTTTTTTAAAAAGAAGCGCAGCCAGTAAAGGTGCGCTTCTTCTTTTATTAAAAGTCAAAATGAAAATTATCCGGATTTTGACCTAATCGTTCATTTATATTTAAAGCATTAATTGCTTTCATATCAGCTTCATCCAGAGTAAAGTCAAAAATGTCGGCATTTTCAACAATGCGATGCTCATGCGTAGATTTCGGTATCACGATGACACCATTTTGAACATGCCAGCGCAATATTACCTGTGCGACAGTCTTATTGTGTCTCTTCGCAATCTCAACCAGAACGGGATCCTCCATTAAGCGTCCCTTCGCAAGCGGACTCCACGCTGTCACGGCAATATTTTGCGAATGGCAATAGTCACGCAGTCCTACTTGGGATAGCATCGGGTGCAATTCAATTTGATTGACCATCGGCTTAATTTTAGCTGTAGTCATTAAATCTTCAAGATGATGCTGATGAAAGTTGCTGACACCGATTGCACGTACTTTGCCGCTTCGGTATAGCTCCTCCATTGCCCGCCATGTTTCTTTATACTTTTCCTTCACCGGCCAGTGAATCAAGTATAAGTCCACATAATCGACATCGAGTTTCTTTCTGCTTTTTTCGAAGGCTGCCAAAGTAGCATCATATCCTTGGTCGCTGTTCCATACTTTTGTTGTCACGAATATTTCCTCACGAGGCAGTCCGCATTGCTTAATTCCCTCGCCTACACCATCTTCATTAAAATATAAAGCTGCAGTGTCAATTGCACGATAACCAGCTTTCACCGCATATTTAATCGCATTTATGACTTCTTCACCGTCTGCTGTTTTATAAACACCCAATCCGAAGCCGGGCATCTTCACGCCATTATGTAATGTAAATGTATCCTGCAAGCTTTTGATCATGAAATCTCCTCCTATTGAAATGCGGAATCGTCCCGCAAGTCTTCGTCGCTGTAACTCTCGTCCTGAGAGCCTCCGACCAGCATAAGGCAGCTCTCAGTAGGAAATCCGGTTTTGATTTCCGGATAGAGATGGCTTATGACCTCGAGGGGCTGGCCGATGCAGCTTGACTTCTAATTTTGAAAGGGAAATAATTCCCCACATTCTAGTGGCTCGCTTTAATGTACCGTTTCCCATATAATACGTTCAATAAACACGAAACCGAAAAAGGAAGCTACAAGCTTTGCAGTTTCCTTTTTCTTTATAGACTATGTTATTAAAAATCAAAATTATCCGGGTCAGCGCCTGTACGTTCATTTTTATTTAATGAGTTAATGAACGCCATATCTTCCTTGCTTAATTCAAAATCAAAAATATCAGCATTTTCAATAATGCGTTCTTCCTTCGTTGAACGTGGAATGACGATGATGCCATTTTGGACATCCCAGCGCAAGATGACTTGAGCAACTGTTTTATTATATTTTTCCGCTATTTTTGCCAAATCTGCATTATTCAGCAGACTTCCGCGACCAAGCGGCGACCAAGCTGTCACTTGAATGCCTTCAGAAGCGCAATAATTACGCAATGACTCTTGTGATAATAATGGGTGCAATTCAATTTGATCAACCATCGGTACAACTTCAGCGTCCTCAAGCAAGTCTTCCAAATGATGCTGATGAAAATTGCTTACACCGATTGCCCGCACTCGTCCGTCTTTATACAGCTTCTCAAGCGCTTTCCATGTTTCTTTATATTTTCCAGCTACAGGCCAATGGATTAAATATAGATCCACATATTCCAGTCCAAGCTTCTCTAAACTCTCTTCAAATGCAGCTAGCGTCGACTCGTAGCCTTGGTCGCTGTTCCAAACCTTTGTCGTAATGAACAAGTCTTCACGCGGTACTCCTGACTCTTTAATCGCTTGGCCAACACCACGCTCATTTTGATAGATAGCTGCTGTATCAATCGCTCTGTATCCTGCTTTAATGGCACTTTTCACGGAGTGGATAACTGACTCTCCCTCTTCAACTTGCCATACACCTAAACCGAAAATCGGCATTTGCACACCATTCAACAGTGTTACTGTACTATGTAAATCTTTAGCCATAACCATTCCTCCCAAATATGTATAAAAGACTCCTCTACTATCGTATACTTAATGCCCCGTATATTTCAATATTCTTGATTTCCTCAAAAAGGTAATACTTAATTTAGTACTTAATAACTATATTAACCTTCCAAAATCTGTAATATAATTTATATTATACATAAATAATACGCCACATAATAAGACAGCTATGATTTACTTCACTCTCTACTCATTCATGCAGAATTTCCAACTACTTAATTGAAAGGACACATGAAGAAAAGTAAAAAGGAGACTAATTATGAAAAAATATTATATGGCCGTTACGTATGATGTTTGCGAACAGCAAGGAACATCCGTTGATATGAACGAATACGAGATTTCTTGTTTGGAACAATTATATGAACAGGTTAAGAAAATTGCACTCGCAGATGTCGCACCAATCGTTAAAGTATTTGAATCCGACTATAGCACTTATGAGAATGCCAAACTCTATACAAAGTTTAAATTTCCCGAATATGAATGCGCTTGCGGGAAATAGGAAAAACCGGCACCGGTCCTTTTGAATCACGTCAAAGATACATACTAGAATAAAGAAACGGCGACTAAGATACGAATATCTTCAGTCTCCGTTTTTTATTTTATTTAGCTTATTACTTTATCATTAATACCTTCTACAAGCTGTTTCGTCACTTGAGGCACAAAATTTTTGAGGATGTTATTGATCATCGCACCCATAAAACCGCTTCCCGCCATTTCAAACTGGCACGTCACATTCGTGCTGCTATCAGCCACCTTCTCCAGCGTGTATGAACCAGAGCCATTGACACCTTCACCTACGCCAATAAGTTTAAAAGAAATCTTCTCCGGCGCATTTCTTTGGATATCCTGGATCTGTAATGTAACGTTCTTCTTTACAATTCCGAAATCTCCTAAAAACACAAGTTTTCCTTCACTTTCACTAACTACCTCGTGCTCCACATAACCAGGCATTAACGCTGCCCATTTGTTAAGATCACTAACCGTTTCCCACAATTCCTCAATCGGAGCTTCTATTTGCTTTGTATAAGCATCACTCGGCATATTCTCTTCCTCCCTTATCCACAAAAATAGTGTTTCAATCCCTTAATTTCTATCTTATGTATACAATCTCCTGCAATATGTTTAATTTTAACATTAAGAAAAACCGGTACCTGTACATTTGATAGTGCACATACTTAATAATTTGCAGGCAGCTTCAGATAATTATGCCGGAGGTTGCTTAAGACCGGTTAAACAGTTAAAAAACGGCTGCATTAGCAGCCGTTTTCATTTACTCATACTGTTTCATTACATATGGGAGCGCATCACTCACGTCTGTTGCCAAAATGCTAGCAGCAGACATTGTTTCACATAAATAATCCGCACAAGCACCATGCAAATAAACCGCATTGGCCACTGCCTGTTTTACATCCTCATAAGAAGATAAAAAGCCCAAAATCATGCCTGTCAATGTATCTCCTGTACCGCCTTTTGCCAGTCCCGTATTTCCAGTCGGATTAACTAACAAATCGCCATCCGGAAAAGCAATAACAGTGTTTCTTCCCTTCAATACGACAATAACGCCGTTTTCTTTTGCGAAAGATGATGCCGCATCCAGACGATTATGCTGAATATCCTGAACGGAAAGACCCGTCATCTTACTGAACTCTTTCGGATGCGGCGTTACTATTGTTGCCGCTTCTCGTTTTGGATATGTTCGCTCTTTTAATGCCCCGGCATCTAAAACAAGCGGAAGAGAACTATTAAATAAAGTCTGTAAAGCTCGCTCAATCATTTGCTCATCATCCAGTCCGGGACCGATGGCGGCTGCGGCAATACCTTCCGGAATAATGCCTTTCTCTAATTGTTTTAAACCTTTATGCATGTACGTGCATTCGGGCACTCTTCCGGATATAATGCTTCGTGCTTTTTTACTCGTTGCAACCATTAACTTGCCAATTCCTGATCGCATCGCTCCTAAACTTGCAAGCACAGCGCTGCCCGGCATTTCATCATTACCGGCAACAAGCAGACCGGTTCCAAAAGTACCCTTATTAGCACCTCCATAACGCTTTAATAAAGTAGACGTTACATCTTCCCCTGTCCATATGCGCAAACGGGAGTCTTGTTCCACACCGATATCAAGTGCTTCTTTCTCACCGTAATATTCAATGCTTCCTTCGAGAAATGCTGAAGGCTTAAACCCGTGCAAGCTTAATGTTAAATCTGCTTGGAAAGCTACTAAATCTGTTTCCCCGCTATTAGCTAAGATACCCGTCGGCAGGTCGATAGCAACTTTATAGGCCTCTCTACTATTTGCCCAACTGACTGCCTTCAAAATATCATTTGAGAGCGGCAGACGCGTTCCTACACCAAGCAAAGCGTCAACAATAACATCATAGGATTTTCTAAGCAACTCTACCTCGCCGAATCCGCTCGAGACAAAGTAGCGGAAGTGCTCTATTGCTGCCGGTGTCTCACACATTCCAACAGGAAAATGCAAATCACATTGATAGCCGTTATGCTTTAAATAACGTGCTAAAACAATGCCGTCACCGCCATTATTACCTTTACCCGCCAAGACCAATATACGCTGTTTTTTCATCACCCTCTTCTCTAGAGCACGGAATAATGCTTTCCCTGAATTCTCCATTAAAGTAAATGTGGTCATCCCTTTCCATTCAGCTGAAGCATCGACTCTTTTTATGTCCTCACCATGATATATGTACACGCTAACTCACCTCTCCTTTCTCAAATTCATTGTATTAATATCGCTTGAGTTTCTATTCCCTTTTTAGCATTAGAAAAACCGGCACCGGTCCTTTTTCACTTTTGAATCCGCCTCTTGAATTCACTTCAATAAAGAAAACTTGCCTTTGGCAAGCCTGATAGGGGGCAGGCAAAGGTCTAGTTGCCCTTAAACTATGGACTTAAAATTGGCGACTACGCCGAATCCTCCATCTCGTTGGCAATCTAAATACTATAGTATGAAAAAGGAGACATGCGGGAACCGAAAAGAGGAAGCGGCCTGCAAATAAGGAACAGCGACTAAGGGCGCCACGTCCGCATGTCTTCCCAAATATGCCCTACATCCTGTAGGCCTCCGAGCATGGCCGGTGTAAGATTAGACATCTATCCAAGTTAAAATTTTGTACTTTCTTAAAAATTTAAAAAGCCGCCTGAAAGTGACCTTACCACACTTTCAGGCGACCTGCCTTATTTATTTTATCTCGGCATTCCTAAAACTCTTTCAGCCAAAATATTTTTCTGAATTTGGCTTGTACCGGCATAAATCGTTTCACCACGGGCACCTAAGTCAATCTTTTGCATTACGCCTCGACCGACGCTGTCATTGCCCCAATAAGGCGCCAGATCTCCTAACACTTCCATTGCAAGCTCACCAAGCTTAACGTGCATGCTGCTCCAGAACAATTTTTGCAAAGAGGCCTCAGGTCCAAGTTTGCCTTCATTGAGCAACTGACTGACTGTTCGTAGGGCGTGATAACGGAATATTCTAATTTCACTGTAAATTCCAGCGAGTTTTTGACGGAAATACGGATTATCCTTCACTAATTGATTGTTCGACAATTTAATCTCGCCCGTCAGTTTTACTAAATGGTTAAACTCGCGCTGAAATTCCGCTTGTCTTCCAAGTGACATTGTGCCTCGCTCAAAGCTAAGCAATGTCATTGCCACTTGCCAGCCGGTATTTAATTGACCAACATATTGGTCTTTCGGTATACGCACATTATCAAAAAATACTTCACAGAAACGACCCTTACCATCTATCTGAATAATTGGACGAACTGTAATCCCCTCTGACGTCATCGGCACTAAAAAGAAAGTAATACCCTTATGCTTCGGAGCTTGCTGGTCAGTACGCGCCAGAACAAAGCACCAATCGGCATTCTTTGCACCGCTCGTCCATACCTTTTGCCCGTTGATTACCCATTCGTCTCCGTCAAGAACGGCGCTTGTTTTCAGTGAAGCCATATCAGAACCGGCGTTCGGTTCAGAAAATCCTTGACACCAAATTTCATCGCCTTTAAGGATTGCAGGCAAATAACGCTGCTTTTGCTCCTCCGTTCCTAGCGCAAGCAATGTCGGTCCCAGCAATGATTTTCCGATTGTATTGATTTCACCCGGGCTTTGCACTTTTCCCGCTTCCTCATAAAAAATCGTTTGATGCACATTAGTCAAACCTTGACCGCCATATTCCTTCGGCCAATTAATACCGTTATATCCGCCCTCATACAGCTTTCTCTCCCATTTGCGTCCAAAAGCTGTCAATTCACTATCTGAAAGCTCTTTAAATTCAGGTGTATTCCACCCTTCTGGCAAATTAGCCGCGAACCACTTCTTCACCTGCTCCCGATATGCTTCTAATTCCGGACTTAAAGATAAATCCATTCATCTCACTCCTTTTAGAGAAATCAGTTACTACACCAAATAACGAACGACAGTTTTTCCGGCTGTGACAACTTTCCCGTGCTGATTGATAGCTGCAACATCAAAGGTGACTGTTTTTTCCTCTTCTTCAATTGAAGCAACCTTGCCTGTGCAGGTTAGTACATCTTGAGGCTTTGCCATTGAGCTAAATCGTACCTGAATTTGTTTGACGAACATACTTGCCAAGCAGTCCCATGCTCAGCATACCATGGGCAATCACTCCATCAATTCCGGCCTTATTTGCAAATTGGTCATCCGTATGTAAAGGATTAAAATCTCCGGAAGCTCCTGCATACTTCACCAACTGAACCTTGCTGATCGGATCATTTTCAATTGCTTCTATTTCCCGATCTAAATACAGTTCTTCAAATTTTGACAGCGACAAACCATCCACTCTCCTTTTCAGAAAAACCGTCATCGGTCCTTTTGGTGTAGCTCTTACACTGCAGGCTTGCCAGAAACGTAGATTACTTGTCCTGTAACATAGGCTGACTCATCACTGCATAAAAATGCAGCCACATTCGCAATATCTTCCGGCTGACCAGCACGCTTAATACTTAACCCCTCAACGACCTTTTGAGAAAACACTTCAAACGGTACACCGAGACGATCAGCAGTCGCTTTCGTCATCTCTGTTTCAATAAACCCCGGGGCGATAGCGTTGACATTGACGCCAAGTGGTCCTAATTCATAAGCAAGTGTTTTCGTAAAGCCTTGCAAACCAGCTTTCGCAGCAGAATAGTTTACTTGCCCTCTGTTGCCCAATGCCGATGTAGAAGATAAGTTGACAATTTTCCCATATTTATTAGCGACCATATGCTTTTGAGCTTCACGAGTACATAAAAAACTTCCTTTTAAATGCACATCCATAACTGTATCCCAATCGCTCTCCGTCATTTTGAAAAGAAGATTATCTCTCGTAATGCCGGCATTATTAATTAAAATATCGACTTTCCCATAAGTCTTCACTACTTGGTAGAAAGCATTTTCCACTTGTGCCGCATCTGAGACATCCACTTTAACGGCAATTGCCTCTCCTCCGCCTTCAATCACTTCTGCTGCAAGCGCCCCGGCCCGATCGATATTCAGATCAAAAATGCCAACTTTTGCTCCTTCACTAGCAAACTTGCGTACGATAGCAGCACCAATACCTCCTGCAGCGCCTGTTACGACTGCAACCTTATCTTCAAATCTCAACGTAATCCACCTTACTTTCCGAAGTTATTTTATTATCTTTTTTCAGCAACTGATCAATTGCAATTGTCGCAAGAGTCTCGCGATGTTCATAGGAATCCCCCAACAGCGCAGCGCTGCGTCGCACGCGCTTAAAGAATAAATGCATATCATTTTCCCATGTAAAACCGATGCCGCCATGCATTTGAATCGCATTGCCGCAAATTTCAATTCCGGCAGATGAAGTATACGATTTCGCGATCGCCACCGCTTCTTCCGCTTCCTCATTGTTCGTATCCAAAGTCCACGCCGCGTAATCGACAGCTACTTTGCCGCTCTCTACCTTCATGTACATTTCGGCTGCCATATGTTTCAGTGCCTGGAAGCTTCCGATTACCGTCCCGAATTGCTCACGCTGTTTCGTGTACTCAACTGTATCGTAAAGCGCACGTTCTGAGCTTCCGACGATTTCAGCAGCCAATAAAAGCGATCCAAGCTGGCGCATCTTTTTCATTTTCGCTTGTCCTGAGCCCATCCCCGCTCTTCCAACCAGTTGACTTTGTTGCAAAGGATAATTGGCTAGACTGACTTCATATAACGGGTACGTTTCATCGACGGATTGGCTGTTCAGTTTTGTCACTGCTTCGTGCTTACTGTCAATAACAACAAGTGTTTCTTCTTCTTCCGCCGTTGCACCATAACCGCTAATCCGTACGTTCGCCAAGATCACATCTGCATCCTCAGCAAAGGGAACTTCACGCAATGTTCCGTTTATGACAAAACCGTCCTCTGTTTTTCTTGCTTTCGCATCCGTATTGACCCAAGCAACCGTCAAAATCTTCTTACCAAGCTCAATCTCATCAACAAGCTGTTTTTGCTGCTTGCTTTCTTTTAATATCGCGAGACCAACCATAGATTCTATCAATGGATACGTCAGCAAGCTTCTTCCCGCTTCCTGGGAAACAATGATTGCGTTAACTATCCCTTTTTCTTCTTTATTCTCTAAATCAATTATTCCGAGCAAACCTTGCTGCGCTAATAGCCTTTGCAGATCTTTTGAGATTGTCGGATTCTTCATGAAACCCCTTACATATTCTGTCGAATTCCTTTCCTTCAGCATGTCTCTTACACTTCTTTGCAACATTTTCTCTTCATCGCTATATCCAAAGAACAAGAGCTTTCACCTCACCTAATTATTTAGATAAACACCTTCATCTTATGTGAAAAACTCGCATATTATGAAACTTAAATTCGATAAAATTAGATTCGATAGAATAATTGCAAATCCTTCTAATCATTTTCGACAAAAGGTAACATAGAAAAAAGCAGACTTGTGAGAAATCATTTTCACACAATTGGTTTTAAGTGGAAAAACCAAAAGCGTATATCTGAATTAAATTTATGAATGCGTTTTCAATGTGAAGTATATTTGAATAATATTATATATTTAGAATTGTCACCTATTTTTTATCCTAAAAAAAGGTATAATCCAATTGTAAAGCAATTCAAAACTATTAATCTTGCTGTATTGAATAAAAAATTACTATATTAATATTTTTATTCACACAGAAATGATATTTCTTTTTAAAGGAGGCGAAAAAAACAGTGCTAATTGATCTAATTACAGAAAATAATATTCAATTTTTTGATCATCTCCCTGATTGGGAAGCTGCGATTGCAATTGCTGCTCAACCGCTCGTAGAAAGCAAGACAATCGAACCCACATACATAGATGCCATTATTGAAAACGTCAAAACATTAGGTCCTTACATCGTCATCGGTCCTGAAATCGCATTGCCGCATGCAAGACCTGAGACAGGCGTCAACAAGCTTGGCATGAGCTTTATGAAATTGAATAATCCTGTTTATTTCTCAGAAGACAAAAGCAAACCGGTTACTTTGTTCTTTTGCTTAGCGGCTCCTGATAACAACTCTCATTTACAGGCGCTTTCACAATTAACGAAACTTCTTTGTGAAAATGGCAATTTAGAAAAACTGAAAACATGTACAACTGCTGAAGAAGTCAGAGCGCTCCTTGGCGAGTACTCTAGTGTTCAATATCAATAAATAAAAGGAAATTAGGAGGAAAACATTATGAAAATCATGGCTGTTTGTGGATCAGGTTTAGGAAGTAGCTTCATGTTGGAAATGAATATCGAGAATGTTCTAAAAAAACTTGGTGTTACCGGAGTTGAAGTAGAGCATACAGATCTTGGCTCCGCTACAAAAGATATGGCTGACGTATTTATTGCGGCTAAAGATATCGCTGGCGGCATGGATCACTTAGGGGAGGTGATTGTATTAGATAATTTATTGGACAACGACACTCTTGAAGTGAAGTTGGAGGATTACTTGAAGGACAAAGGATTATTACATTAATCCGAACCAAGGAACTCATTTATGCATCATAAGAATTAAAGGAGGAATTACCAATGGGTAAAGCAATTCTTGATTTTATCGTTGACGTTTTAAGTGAACCGTCAATACTTGTTGCATTGATTGCCTTAATCGGCCTTTTACTTTTGAAAAAATCAGCATCAGATGTTATTAAAGGGACATTTAAAACATGCCTAGGTTTCTTAGTATTAACAGGCGGTTCTACAATTTTACAAGGAGCATTAATTCCGTTCGGACAAATGTTCCAAGAAGCATTTAACGTAACTGGTGTAGTGCCAAATAATGAAGCCATCGTTTCTATGGCATTAACTGAATTTGGTACAACTACTGCATTAATCATGGCTTTTGCGATGGTTGCCAATATATTAATCGCGCGTTTCACACCACTTAAATACATTTTCTTAACTGGTCATCATACTTTATACATGTCTTGTATGGTTGCTGTTATCCTTTATGTATCAGGCTTACGCGGATTCACATTAGTTGCGACAGGTGCGATTGCTACCGGTTTAATCATGGCTGTCTTCCCTGCGATCGTACAACCATTCATGAAGAAAATTACCGGACACGACAATGTCGCTCTAGGTCATTTCTCTTCTGCCGGTTATGCATTATCAGCATTAGTCGGTAAAGCAGTCGGTAAAAACTCTCGTTCAACAGAGGATTTAAACTTACCGAAAAATCTAGGTTTCTTACGTGACAGCTCAATTACAATCGCTATTACAATGTCTGTATTATACTTAATTGTAGCTGCATTCTGCGGACCTACTTATATTCAAACTGAATTAAGCGGAGGAACAAACTTCATTGTTTATTCTATTATTCAAGCGTTCACTTTCGCTGCCGGTGTATTCATTATCCTTGCCGGTGTACGTTTGATCTTAGCTGAAATTGTTCCGGCGTTCAAAGGTATCTCTGATCGTCTTGTGCCTAATTCTAAACCGGCTCTTGACTGTCCAATCGTATTCCCATACGCACCAAACGCTGTATTGCTTGGTTTCTTCTGCAGCTTCATTGGCGGTATTGTAGGTATGGCAGTACTTGGATGGGTCGGCGCCGTCATTATCTTACCTGGTGTCGTACCTCACTTCTTCTGCGGTGCAACTGCAGGTGTGTTCGGTAACGCGACAGGCGGTGTTCGTGGTTGTACAATCGGTTCATTCTGTAACGGTTTATTAATCACGTTCTTACCTGTATTCTTACTTCCGGTTTTAGGTGACTTAGGTTTTGCGAATACAACATTCTCTGATGCCGATTTCGGTGTTTCCGGTATCGTGTTAGGTAACATTTCTAAACTTGGTGCCAGCGCAGTCGTTATTTTCGTCATCATGGCATTAGTAATCGCAATCGGAAGCGGATTCTTCTTTAAATCTAAAAAAACTGAAAAAGTTGAAGCATAATGAGAAAAACCGGCACCGATCCTTTTTCATTATTGATTTCACTCCTAGATTTCACATCAATGAAAAAGGAGACAGCTTAGTACCGAGCATGGAAGGTGTAAGGTTAGACAGTTGTCTAAGTTTTAATATCGCGTTAGAACACTAACACATACTATTAATACTATTTTGACTCATTAAATATGCTCACTTTTTAACAAAAGCCGCATTTTTTGAAATTCATATATTTCAGAAGCTATGCGGCTTTTGTATACCAATTTTTCGACAGGAGGAATTTTGCATGACTTTAGATATTGCTAAACTTGAGCATTTCCGCGATGAAATTCGCTTACTTACATTAAAAGAGCTGGAACATAGAGGCTTCGGCCATTATGGAGGAAGTCTGTCGATTGTCGAAACATTGGCCGTCCTTTACGGAGAAGTACTGAATGTCGACCCGACGCACCATAAAAACCCAGAGGGCGATTATTTCATTTTATCAAAAGGCCATGCTGGTCCGGCACTTTATGCTGCCCTTTCGCTGCGTGGTTTCTTTTCAGAGGATTTGCTCTACACGCTGAATGAAAACGGCACAAAACTCCCTTCTCACCCGGACCGCAATTTAACGCCGGGCATTGATATGACGACAGGTTCGCTCGGTCAAGGCATATCGGTTGCGACAGGTGTTGCACTTTCTAATAAACTATCCAATAAAGAAAACTATACATATTGCATAGTTGGTGATGGTGAATTAAACGAAGGTCAATGCTGGGAAGCTTTCCAATTCGCTGCACATCATCAATTGAACAGACTAATTGTTTTCATTGATGACAACAAAAAACAATTGGACGGTTACACTGCCGATATTATCGATCCCCTTGATTTACAAGATAAATTTGAGGCATTCGGCTTCTATACAATAAAAGTCGACGGCAGTTCCATCAAAGAAATTTACGCTGCTATTAAACGAGGTAAATCGCAAAACGACTTACCGGTTGCTATCATTCTCGATACGGTAAAAGGCCAAGGTGTTCCTTGCATCGAGAATATTATGGCAAATCACCACCTCCGCCCTACCGAACAACAACACGAAGAGATTTTAACAGCTATTTCAGAGCTTGAAGCTAAAGTAGGAGGAATCGCCTAATGACAACTATGACACTAAGAGAATATAAAATGGATTCCATTGAAATGCGCAAAGCTTATGCGAACACATTGCTTGAACTTGCGAAAAGTAATCCGAACATTATCGGGCTTGATGCTGATTTAATGGCCTCAATCGGCACAGATAAAATCAAAGATCAAATTCCGAACCAACTGATTGATTGCGGTATTATGGAAGGGCATATGGTCAGTGCTGCCGCCGGTTTTTCTTTAACAGGTAAAATCCCTTTCGTTCATACATTCGCTCAATTCGCGACACGAAGAGCTTACGACCAACTGTTCATTTCCGGTGCTTATGCGCAACTGAACATGAAAATACTCGGCTCTGACGCAGGTGTATCTGCTGAACATAACGGCGGAACGCATATGCCTTTTGAAGATATCGGGTTAATGCGTCTCATCCCTCACGCTACTGTGTATGAAGCGAGTGATGCAACAATGCTGTCTTACTTACTGAAACAAGTGGCGGATGAATATGGTATTCACTACATCCGTACAATTCGCAAAACAGCCGTAAAAATATATGATGAAAACGAAACGTTTGAAAAAGGTAAAGGAAAAGTGCTCCGCAAAGGAAAAGATGTTACGCTGATTGCAAGTGGTATCGAGGTTATCGAGGCACTAAAAGCAGCCGATCTTTTAGAAGCTGAAGGCATTGAAGCAACTGTCATTGATATGTTCTGCATCAAGCCGATTGACGACGAGCTGATAATCCGCTGTGCAAAGGAAACTAAAGGTATTGTCACTTGTGAAAACCACAACGTTATCGGCGGACTGGGCAGCGCCGTCGCCGAAGTATTAAGTGAACAGTACCCGGCTCCTCTTCGCCGCATCGGTGTGAAGGAACAATTCGGCCAAGTCGGAAAAATGGAGTACTTGAAACAAGTATACGAATTAACCGCTGAAGATATTGCGAAAGCTGCAAGACAGCTCGTCTAATTAAAAGACCTCAAAAAGTTATTGGCTTTTGAGGTCTTTTCATTTAATCCATTGCTGTATTCGCTTTCTTTCTTCCCTTAATCAAATACCTTAACTGAACAAATACAAGTATTCCATTCAACAACCAAATACTAAGAGCTCCGGATTTTAATCCGTATATAACAAAAAGTGCCCCCCAATCGAAGAAACGCTTTCTTGTTATTTATTATTTTTTACAATGGCAACTGTGCAGCGCGATACGCAAATGAGTTTCTCTTCCTCATCAACTATTTTAATATCCCAGACCATTGTAGTACGGCCTTTATGTAAAGGTGTGCCAATTCCTGTAACGATTCCTTCTCTTTTTCCGCGAATGTGGTTAGCATTTATCTCAAGACCAACCGCAATCTCCGTCTCATGGTCAATTTGAATCCACGTGCCCATGCTGGCAATCGACTCCGCCAAAACGACAGAAGCTCCACCATGAAGCAATCCAAACGGCTGATGCGTCGCAGCGTGCACGGGCATTGTCGCCACTACGCGGTCTTTCGTTAATTCTACCGTTTCAATTCCTAATGCACCAGCAATTGTTTCTGATTCAGGCTTTAGTTTCATTTACTGTTTCCCCCCAAGCAAAAATACAATGCATTCCTCAATTTGATTCATAGCATCTGCCAGCTCGTTTATTGTAATTTTTTGTCTATTGAAAATATAACATATAAAAATTAGCTTGTATAGAAAAACTGTTACCGTTCCTTTTTCATTTTTAATGTTAAAAAGGGTTCCTGGCTAATCATCCAGAAACCCTTCGCCTTCGGCGTCAGTATTAACCGCGCAAATCGACCATTAACGCTTCATTTTCTGATTGTCCATCCAAAGTCGGCTCAGCGGACAGATGAAATTTAACCAGCTCTGAACGCAATTTAGGAGAGACGTATGCATAGTCAATCCTGAACCCATAATCAAGCGCTATTTCCCCGCTTAACACCTTCTCCTGATCGGTGATGAATCTCCAAGACTCCATCCAGCCTAGTTCATTCAATTCTTGCAGGTAACTAGCAGAGTTTGCGACCGGACCATGACTGTCCATCATCCAGCTCGTATTATAATCACCGATGATGAGACAACGATCTCCTATATGCTGCTTCGCATAATCAATCGCCTGTCTGAAAAACAAATCCCGATCAGGCAAGCTCGTCATATGACTCGGAATGTGGACACCCAACAAATGAAGATCCTTTTCTGAAAAGTAAAGCTCTACCCATCTTTCATATGGCAATGCTATCTCTTCACGATTTGTCACATCGTCAAAATCGATTTTGGAGGCAACAAAAACACATTCTGCTCGATAAGGAGAGTTATGTTTCGTTTGAAACGTATAGCCCGATGCGAACAAACTTTTCGCAATCGCCCGACCTTTGTCATTATCGACATATTCCGTCAGCACTATAATATCCGCATGATGATCGAGCAGATGATTGATGATTGAGTAGAATTGGGACTGCACCCCTCCTACACCGACATTCCATGTTAACAACCTCATCAACACCACCTCATCTTTGCACTTACATACTACTCTTTACCCCTATCGCCGACAGGTTAACTTAAAATCTCATAAACTGTTCAACAATAGAATGAAACTCCGACTGTAAAAAATTTGCACCGATGATATAATAAAAGCAAATTTCTAAATAAAGGATTGGTGCCGGCATGAACACTTTTTATTTAACAACACCTGATAAACACCAAACTTTTGTAAGAAGCTGGATGATTGAACATCCGAAGGCAATTGTTCAAATTGTCCACGGCATGAATGAGCATTCGAAACGCTATAATGCTTTTGCCCGATTCCTGAACGCACAAGGCTTTGCAGTTTTTGCGACCGACCACCGCGGCCATGGCCACTCAGCCCGCAATGAAGAAAGCATCGGTTATATTGGCGATGATGGATTCACGATGATGGTAGATGATGAACACATGCTTTACCAACACATACAAGCCAGTATTCCGAGTGTGCCTCATTTCCTGCTCGGGCATAGCATGGGCTCTTTCATTACGCAACGATACATTCAATTGTACGGCAGTGAGCTGACCGGTGCGATTTTAGTCGGCACAGGGGGCCCGCGCCATGATCTGAAGCTAGGAGCATTTGTTGCCGGACTTGTTGAAAAAGCAAACGGAGACAAACGCATGAAAACATTAGATAAAGTTATATTTAACGGATACAACTCCCGTTTCATAAAAAAAACAGGATTTGAATGGCTGGCCAATGATCCGGACGTCGTTCATGATTTTATTACCGATCCTTTTTGCGGACACATTTTCCCGCCAAGTTTCTTCCGGCAATTTATGCAATTCATGCAAAGTATTTTTGAAATTGATGAAGTGAAAAAAGTGCCTGCCAAACTTCCGGTAATAATTTTATCCGGAAGCAATGATCCGGTCGGGCAGTACGGCAAAGGCACCGATAAATTATTTCATCTCTATCAATCAATTGGATTAAATAATCTCCGATATAAACTATATCCGAACGGACGCCACGAAATCTTGAATGATTATAACCGCCAAGAAGTGTATGAGGATATCGTTGCTTGGTTACATGAGCAGCTATCAAATAACACATAAGGATGTGAGTTCTTGATTAAGAACCGTAGGCTTTTTATTTTTTCGTGTTTATTTTTTCTCGCTTTTATCACTTTCAATTTTCCTTTTCCGCATGCAAAACCTTATGGCGAACTGTTACTTTCACTCTTTAACTCGCCTGTCAACTTCAATTTCGCCTCCATAATCTCATTGCTTTTGCTCGGATTATGCCTGGTTTCGCTGATGAAATCATTAAACAAATTTATAGGAAGGGCGGTCATCATCGCAATTTTTGCTGCCGCCTTGCTTCCTCCTTGGATCGTTGAAAAATATCAACAGACGTTAGCGACAGGTATTTATGCAGTACACTATGACCCGCAAGCAAGCAACTGTCAATTTGAGAAAACGAGTGATGAAACAATGTTGATTCAATGCAATCTTGCTTTTGAAAATTACAGCAGCGACGATGTACAGTTTACGGCCGAATTTGAAGACCGCTCCAGACTCGAAGACAACCCGGTCTATGATTTGCTAGAGGCTGCCGGATCTTTTAAAATCGCACTTTCCGGCGATGAATACGGAATTATAACTATAAATAAAGAAGTTGATGTCGCTGATTTAAACAATCAGATAGAGGCAGGCGGCGGATATGGAATAACTGTTACAATCCAGTCTGAAGGAAAGATGCGCAAGTTATGAAAAGTTTGAAGCATGGATCTACTTCCATGCCTCATACAGCAGCTCCACTCCTTGTCGGATTTCCTCAATTGAACAATTGGTGAATCCAAGCTTGAGCATTGCTGTATCCGGCTGTCCGGTAATATAGTACATGCTCGTCGGATATACTTTTACACCATGTCTCTTCGCTTTACCAATCAAATCCTCTTCGCTATAAAGAGTTTGAATACGAACAAGAATATATAGTCCAGAATGTTGCCCAATTACTTCGATTGCATCGCCAAACCTTCGTTCTAATGCATTTACAAGTTCCTGCATTTTTTGCTTATAAACAGCACGCATTTTTCGAATATGCGATTCCCAATAACCTTTCTCCATAAAACGAGCCATCGCGCGCTGGTGAAGGCTTGATGCAGCCTGTTCGAAAGCTGCGAACATTTTTTGATATTCCTCAAGCAAATTTTCTGGCAACACCATATAACTTAAGCGAAGTGAGGGCAGAAAAGCTTTGGAAAAATTACTGACGTAAATGACACAATCTTGATTGAGAGAAGCGAGTGCCGGAATCGGTTGTTGCTTGTAGCGAAACTCGCTGTCATAGTCATCCTCAAAAATATAGCCTCCATTACTCATTGCCCATTGCAAAAGTTGTTGCCGCTCCTGTATCGGAATCGTTGTACCGGTCGGGTATTGATGTGAAGGCGTCACATAAATCAACTTCGATTGCATCTTCTCCAACTGGTCCATATTTATGCCTTTTGCACCGATGTCAATAGCTTCTACATTATAACCGATACATTCAAATACAGAGCGGGCTCCTCTATATCCGGGATTTTCAAGGATAATTGATGAAAATCGCTTTCTCAGCAGTAAAGAAATATGCATGAGCATCTGTTGTGTACTGCTGCCAATGACGATTGACTCTGCTGTTGTATCTATCCCGCGTGACTGAAACAAATAATTCGAAATTTGTTTCCGCAAACATTCCTCCCCTTGCCTGTTTCCATATATATAACTTTGCTGTTCGTGCAGTACCTCATTAGCGCATTTTCTCCACTTCTTTAACGGGAAAGAGGCTTGATCGACCGCTCCCGCCCGAAAATCAATAATATATTGATCCCCTTCAGTATTCTCAGCCCTATTTAATGATTGCTTAACTTGTATAAAAATCGGTTCATATTTTTCTACAAAATAACCTTTTTTCAATTCACTTCGTATATATCCTTCAGCAATAAGCTGCTCATAAGCAATTAAAGTCGTATTCCGACTCACTTTAAGTGTCTCCGCTAGCTGACGAATAGAAGGTAGCTGTTCATCTGATTTCAGCTGACCCTTTTCAATCAGCAAACGGATATTTTCATAGATTTGTTTATATTTCGGTGCCTCTTTATGTAACGGAAAAATAAATTGCTTCATGATTCCTCCTCTTCTGACATATAAAAAAGACCAAAATTGTATCTTTTTACATGTCAATTCCCCATGTATTCTATTTTATAAGAAAGTTACTCAAGAAAGAAGGGAATTCAGAAAAGTGCAAATACTACAAGCGACACTTCAACATTTACAGGAAGTAGCTCTACTTTTTGACCAATACCGTCAGTTTTACAATCAGCCTCGTGATTTGGAAGCTGCGGCTGCCTTTTTATCCGCAAGAATCGAAAAAAACGAATCAATCATCTTTTTCGCAAAAATAGATGAGCAAACAGCAGGGTTTATCCAGCTTTATCCGACTTTCTCCTCCGTCAACATGCAGAAAGCCTTTATTTTGAATGATTTATATGTTGAAGAATGTTTTAGAGGGCATGGTGTCGGGAAGGCCTTAATAGAAAAATGCTACAGCGTTTGTGAGCAGGAACAAGCGAGATATATCACTCTTCAAACAGCGCCGGACAATGAGATGGCCAAACGTTTATATGAAAAAATGGGCATGGAAATTAACCGTGAATTCATTAGTTACATTAAATACTTTTAAAAGAGGGATTTTATGATGAACGCAATTACTTACAAAACAAATGAATCAATTACAGCGAAACAATTTTCTCAAGTGTTCCGCGCATCTGGCATTCGCCGTCCGGTCGATGATTTGCCACGTCTGCAAAAAATGCTTGATCATGGCGATCTTTTAATCACAGCTTGGGACGGAGAACAGCTTGTCGGTGTCGCCCGTTCGATTACCGATTTCAGTTACTGCTGCTACTTGTCAGACTTGGCAGTCGACCAAAACTATCAGTCACAAGGAATTGGCAAGGAACTCGTTCGCCAAACACAGTTGCACATCAGCGAGGAAATTGCTCTAATTTTACTTTCCTCTCCAATTGCAATGGAATTTTACCCACACATCGGCTTCCAAAAGATTGAAAACGGATATATCATCCCGAGAAAACAATAAGCCTAGCAAAAAAAGCCCTAGAAAAAGCAACACATCGCTTTTTCCAGGGCTTTCATTCTGCCCGTCAGATGCTAATTCTTCTACTTTTGAATTTAATTAAGCCGCTTTTCCGTATAATTCTACCCAATTCAGAAATAATTCGTCCGCTTTTCAAGGAATTCTTCCACATTTAGTGATTTTTCTTCCAGTTTTAAAAATAATTAAGCCGACCAAAAAACGCAAACAATCAAGAATTAAACCAACTCATTATTCTCCACTAACACAAACTGTTTCGCAGTTACCAAACTCACACTCACATACGTAAGCAATGAAAATAAGATTGGCAGCACAACTGTATGCATCCCGAATGCAGTAGGATAGAAGCGATCAAACAGAATATAGCTGCTCATGCCGACAACCATCGAGCAAACGGCTCCATATTTGTTGCCTTTTTTCCAATACAATCCAAGGACGACCGGCCAAATAAACACTGACTCCAAGCCACCGAAAGCAAATAAGTTAAGCCAAATAATAAAATCAGGTGGGCTTAACGCGAACAGCACAACCGATACGCCAAGAACCGTCGTAACCCAAAAACTCGCTGTCTTTACCTGGTTTTCTGTCGCATTCGGTCTAATGTAGTTTAAATAAATATCCTTGACGACTGTCGAGCTTACCAAAATAAGCAGCGAATCGACCGTCGACATAATCGCAGCCATTGGAGCTGCCAACACCAAACCGGCAAGAACAGGAGGCAGAACTTTCAGCGTCAATATCGGCATCACCGAATCCCCCACCTCAATGCCGGGAATAATTGGTCGAGCCAGAACACCGATTAAATGCATGCCGAGCATTACACTGCCGATGACAATCGTCCCGACAATGATGGCACGGTGCATCGCGCGCGAATCTTTGTAGCTCATAGTTCTGACCGCAATTTGAGGCAGCCCGACGACACCGACACCGACAAGAATCCAAAATGAGGATACATACAATGGCGTCAAATCTTGCTGCGCTCCAAACGGCGAAACTAAGTTTGGATTTTCCGCAACTAAATCCGCCATGATGTTGGGTAACCCCCCGCCAGCTACAATTGTAGCCACCAGCAATAATATTGTTCCAATCAGCATAACACTTCCTTGCACGGCATCTGTCAACGCGACCGCTCGAAAGCCGCCGATAATGACATACACTAATACAGCAACACCGAAAATAAACAATGCGCTCGTATACGGAAGGCCAGTAATTGATTCAATGAGACGGGCGCCGCCTACCCACTGCGCCGCCATCGATGAAAAGATAAACACGATAATGCTTAAAGCAGACACAAGGACAACCGCGTCACTTTTATAACGTGCTTTCAAAAAATCAACAAGCGTAATCGCTTTATATTTTCTCGCCACAATAGCGAACTTTTTGCCGAGCACCATTAAGACAAAATAACCCGCTGCCAGCTGGGCCATAGAGAGCAACACCCATCCTAAGCCACGATTATACGCAATTCCGGGACCGCCAATAAAACTGCTGGCACTTCCGTACGTCGCCATCATCGTCATCGCCAACACAAAGCCGCCTAACTGACGACCTCCAAGAAAATAATCTTGTAAAAAGGAATTGGAATGGCGAATATATGTATTTGCATAATAGCCAATAAAAAAGATAATAATCAAAAATAATAATAAAGGTACAATGACTAGCCAGTTCATTCCGCTTCCGCATCCTCCTCTTCAAAAGGAACTTCTTCAAACAAATATCTTACACTTAATGAAACTAAAAGGATCATCACCAACAATCCGACTACACAGCTGTAAAAAAACCATGCAGGTAAACCCAAAATATATGTATATTCCATTGGATCGCCGTTTCCTAAGCCATATGCAAATCCAAACCACCATATAAAGTTGAAAATGACTAATACGATACCAATTATGGCTTCTCTATGAGCAATTTTAAATGCCTTTTCATCCTGCTTCTTCATTCTTGACCTCCTTGCTTGCTGCATCTCATTACAAGCACTAGATATTATATTAATACAATTAAAGATAAAATCCTATAGTCTTCCATAAAAAATCAAACTTTACTGTAAATTGGCTATCATAACCATTCAAATATTTGCTATACTTAATTAGTAATAAGAAAAAAATTCCATTAGATAAATGAAATGCAGCTATGCATATTTTATATTAAAGGAGTAACCAATTATGGGGATTATCATCTTAAATATATTAAAATTTATTGCAGGCACCTTTGAAGCCTTTCTCGGAATTCCTTTTATTGGCGGCATCTATATCATTTCCTCAGGTTATACGCCATTATTCATTATGCTCTGCTTCCACATAGCAATAGTCATTATCGCCAAGTATCAAAGACAGACCGCATATGGAAATGCGCTCGGTATATTCACTTCCTTACTGGCCTGGATCCCGATCGTCGGAATGATTTTGCACATCATCACATCGATTTCGATTTTCATTGGATTGCTTCTTCAGACACGAAAAGTCACTTATTGATGTAAATAAAAAAGCAAAAAAAGCTCAGAGGCTGCTCTGGGCTTTTCTTTTGCTTTCTATTAATGAATCTGCTTCTCAAATAAAATATATCTATCATTATTTTTTGAAATTACAATCCATAATACGATATTCACAATCAATATTCCTATTGAGATCAAAATAATTAACTGCACTCCGAGTAAAAATAGTCCGCTAACCTGGCCAATCATCAATGCAATTACAGGCAGAGCAATAATACCGCCAAGATTTTGTGCTTCCTGATTTGTCTTCACCCTTGCTGATATTAAAATATTCAGCAGCACCGAAAGTAAAATTACCATCGGGGAAAGGCAAGTTATTAATGCCACCCAATTACCTGATGGGAAGATTACCTCGCCAAATAAAGAATACCCGAAAGAATTAATAATGACTCCACACGCTATAAAGCTGATAATTGAAATAAATAATGGCGGTATTAAAGAAGCGATTATTTTGCTCAGAAATAACGTCTTAATGGAAATTGGAGAGAATAATAAACTTTCCAGCGTCCGGTTTTCCTTCTCGCCGACAAAACTGTTGGCCGCTATTGTCATGGCTGTAATAATCGGAACGAGCAAAAATAAGGCTGGAAGTATAAAATTAATAAACATATAAACGATTTGCTGCTCGAGACTATAAGAAGCGAATACGCCACCCGTTGTACTCTCAAGAATGGTATCCATTAGCTTCTGCGCATCATCTCCAACAATTTTTTCAAAATCAGTAAGCAAGGCGCCTGCCATCACGACTAAAGGGACAATAACGGAAAACATAATGGGAACCACAATTATCGTTATTAGCAATGTTTTACTTCTAAAAATATCTTTTAGGTCCTTTTTAATTAAAGCTTTACTAATATATGCGCCCATTAAATTCCCCCCGCACCTTGAAATAAATAGATTGTAAATCATTATTCATAATTGTCACCGAATAAACGGGATCTGTCTTCAGCAAGCCATTTAATAATTGAGGGATGTCGTTTTTTGAAGGCAAGTCAAAAACCACCATGGATTCATCAAGTACTCTGCAAGGATACTTTGTGTATTGCCTAACTTGCGGCTTAAATGTTGTATTCACTTTCACGGAGACATTTTGAACATATTTATCCTCTAACTCTTTTAAAGTACCTTGTTCAGCAATCTCGCCATTTTCAATGAAAGCAAAAGAATCACAGATCGTCTCCAATTGATGCAGAACATGCGAACAAATAATAATAGTAGTACCTGTTTCCTGATTGTATTTTTTCAAATATGATAAAACCATCTGAATTCCGTCCGGGTCCAACCCATTTGTCGGTTCATCCAAAAAAAGAATATCCGGTTTATGCAACAGCGCTTTAGCCAATGCCAAGCGCTTTTTCATTCCTGTGCTATACTTCCCTACAGGTTTACCCTGATGTTCTTTTAAGTCAAACAAGTCAAGAAGTTCTGCCACTCTATTGCTGTCTGTTACCCCATATAATTCAGCGAATAGATCCAAGTTCTCTTTACCGCTCATCTGATGATACAGTCCCGCGCTTTCCGTCACAATTCCAGATATTTTTCTAATGGCATCTCCTTCTGAGGCAGGATCCATTCCGTTTAAAGAAATCAACCCTTTATCCGGTCTGACCACGCCGTTCAATATTCGGATAAAAGTCGTTTTCCCAGAACCATTGGGTCCCAACAACCCGACTATCTCTCCTTTATTCGCCTTGAAATTTACATTTTCTAAGACTATCTGTCGGCCGAATGATTTAAACAAACCTTCAACTTTAATAAAACTGTGCATCTATCACGATTCCCCCCAGATTATCAAACTTGTGGTATTTAAAATGTAGCAAAAAATGTTCTTCAAAACGTTTTTTAAAAAGGCAAACCTTGTACTTTGGAAATGAAAATGCCGATAGGATAAGACTACTCATAAAAGCTAAATTGTGAAATGAAAAGTATGAAGATTTCGACAGGAGGTTTTATTTGATTCAAGCAATATTATGTATTCTATGTGAAGCCTTTATATACCTTTCTAGTTCTATAAAATAAAAAAGTCTTAACTCCATACATGGAATTAAGACTTTGGTTTGCTCATTTCTCTTGATTCTTCGAGATTAATTCGTACGATATAACCGCAGGCTTATTGGTGCGCGGATCTTTGACAACTAAAGCATCAATCTGGAAAACTTGCTCTAAAATATCGCCGCTAATTACTTTTTCCGCATCACCTTCCTGAATGATGTTTCCTGCTCGCATCGCGACAATATGATGAGCGAATCGGGCCGCATGGTTTAAATCGTGAATAACCATGACAATAGTTCTCCCCTCTTCCTCATTCAGCTTCTCAAGCAACTGCAAGATTTCAAGCTGATGAGCCAAATCCAAATACGTCGTTGGCTCATCCAATAGCAAAAGATCCGTTTCCTGAGCCAGCGCCATCGCAATCCAGGCGCGCTGACGCTGACCGCCTGACAATGTATCGACTTCCTGGTCTTTCAGCTCTGATAAGCCGGTTACACATAAAGCCCAATCGACCATCTCTCGGTCATGTTTGGACATTCTCGAGAAACCGGTCTGATAAGGCGTTCTTCCGTAAGATACGAGATCATATATTGACAAACCGCCCGGAACAGTCGGTGATTGCGGTAAAATCGCCATCTCTTTAGCTATCGTCTTGGTCGGCAGCTCCGCTATGCTTCGTCCGTTCAGACAAATTATACCAGAATCAGCCTTATGAAGACGCGCCATCGTTTTAAGCAAAGTCGATTTACCGCAGCCGTTCGGACCGATTATGGCTGTTACTTTATTTTTCGGAAAATCCACGCTTAAATCGGAGACGACCGTTTTTCCTTCATAACCGATTATAAGATTCTCGCCCGTTAACGTTGTCATTTTTTCCACCTCTACTTCGATCTCATTAATAAATAAATAAAATATGGCGCGCTAATTAAAGACACGACTATTCCGGCGGGGATTTCTGCCGGCAGTACGATATTTCTGCCGATTGTGTCTGCCAACAGCAAAATCACCGCTCCTAGCATCGCTGCTACAGGAAGCATCAATCCATGCTTCGCTCCCACTAAACGGCGGGCAATATGCGGAGCAATCAGCCCGAGAAAGGCAATACCTCCTCCGCATGAAACACCGAGTCCGGCAAACGCAACTGCCAGAACTAATAAAATTAATTTTTCACGAGCAACATTGATGCCGAGGCCTGTTGATATCGAATCACCAAGCGTCAGCACATTTAAAGATTTCGCTTTATATAACGCAAAAGGAATCAAAACGATATACCACGGCAGCAGAGCCCATACATATTTCCACTGAGTCGCCCATAAATCGCCGGACAGCCAAACGACTGCCTTCATAAAATCAATCGGATTCATTTTCAGCTGAAAGGCAATCAATAAAGCGCCCAATCCGGCATTAACACCAATACCGACTAGCACTAAGCGAATCGACTGGAAGCCTCCCTTCCAAGCAAGTGCAACAATCAATACCGCTGTTAGAAGCGCTCCGACAAATGCAAACATCGGTAGCAAATACACATTGCTCCCTAGCTGTTGAAAGAAGGCAATATATAAGACAACAGCCAATCCTGCGCCAGAGTTAATGCCCAATATGCCCGGATCAGCTAAATCATTGTTAGTGATGGCCTGTAAAATTGCGCCCGATATCGCCATCCCTGCACCTATTAAAATCGCCAAAATAATGGACGGTAAGCGAATTTGAAAGAGTACAAGCTCCTGCTTCGCGCTTCCATTACCGATAAAAGTCTGAAAAACTTCCGAAGGTGATATGCTGACAACACCAAAATGAAGACTCAATAAACTTGCCAATACAATCAAGATAACAAGAGCAGAAAAAGTGACGGCAAACTTTTTATTCAAAAGGATGGCCCCCTTCCTCTACGAACTAAATAAATGAAGAATGGAACACCAATCAGTGCTGTAATGACGCCAACCGGTGTTTCATATGGCGGGTTGATCAGCTTCGCACCCAAATCGGCAAACAGAAGCAGCGCCGCTCCAAACAATGCCGATACAGGGAGAAGCAATCGATAATCTGTCCCGACAAGCATGCGGCAAATATGCGGAACAACGAGCCCGATAAAGCCGATTGTCCCTGATACTGCTACTGAGCTGCCCGTTAAAAGCAATACAGCCATAACACCTAACACACGCACTAAACCGATATGTATGCCGAGACCTTTCGTCATATCCTCTCCTAAATGAAGGATGGTCAGCGCTCTTGCGATCAGTGCGACAATGATATAACCGAATAAGCCAGCGACTGACAATAACTTAACTGAAGTCCACGTAATTGCCGACAATCCGCCCGCATACCAGAAGCTCATATCCTTTGCGACATCGAAATATAAACTGATGCAGGACGTCAATGAACTTAAAAACATTCCTAAAGCGACACCGGCAAGTGCGAGCTTAACTGGCGCGGTAGCCCCATTCGATATGGCCGCAAGTCCAAATACAAGAACCACCGCAATGCCGGCACCAACAATCGAAGCAAGCATCGTACCCGTCATTGATAACGTCGGGTAAAATGCGAGCGTAATCACGAGCGCAAAGGCCGCTCCATAAGAAACGCCGAGCAATTGCGGCTCGGCTAGCGGATTTCGTGTCAGCACCTGCATGACGCATCC
This sequence comes from Peribacillus faecalis, assembly GCF_014712675.1. Lineage (GTDB taxonomy): Bacteria > Bacillota > Bacilli > Bacillales > DSM-1321 > Bacillus_AD > Bacillus_AD faecalis. The sequence continues at coordinate 257,343 of NZ_JACXSI010000001.1, forward strand.
TGATAACGCTAAAAAACTGCCGATTAAAGCAGCTGCAACTGCCCGCGGCATCCTGATTTCATAAATGATCTGATGCTCCACCACATCTTTTTTATAATGAAAAACAGCATCGAAAACTGTTGATAATGTATAATTTTTAGAGCCGTATTGGAGAGACAATGCAAATGCTATCGTCATTAATACGATTCCGATTATTAATATAATTGTATTTTTACGCATTGACTATGCCTCATTTTTCACTGATAATGATTTTCATCGTTACTAGTATAATAGCAACTCTGTTGTTATATCAAGATAATTTTTTCTTTACATACAAACACGAAAGGTATGAAGTTCATGAATATAGATTTTTCCTATATAACTGCCCACTTGCTATTGTCCCCGGATGACGTTGATCCGCTAGTCCTTGAAGCGTCGGCCAGTGCTTTAATGGATGAAAGCAGAACCGTCTCCTTGCTATTACGAATGAAAGAGCTATATGAAGCAGACGACTACTTGCTCCCTGCTTCTGTAATCGGCATGTCATTATTCAACGTGATTGTTGCTCAGCTGATTGCACAAGCTAAATATGGAAAAGAGCTAAATATGAGTTTGGATAATATTCATTTGCAAGTAAAACTTTCCGGTACGTTCCCGGTCATTTATATCAAAATCGATGACTGTGCCCTTCAAAGAGCACAGCCGATTACAGAGCTCGTCCACCAGCTTGATCAGCCAATAAAGATGATCGCAAAGGCTGCTTCGGTAAAACCATCGCTCATCTATAATCAATTCGGCGCGAGGATAGCACAAATCACAGAAAGCTTCCTACAGTATGAAAAAGAGAAAACCGTACAAGCTACCTATAATAGCTTGCTCAATCAACTGAAAAACGATGAATTTTTCGAAAAGAATCCATTTCAATACGAACCGAAATATATCGATAGCCCATATGAGCTAGGCAAGAAGATGATGATTCGTTCGGCCTGCTGTATGTTTTACCGTAAAAAAGACGGCAAAAAGTGTTTCAATTGCCCGACACTATCGGAACATATACGAAACGAAATGAGGGATGAAATCCTTACCTCCCCCAAAAGGTAATATTATCCACCCTATTGACGATGAAATTGATAATTATTATCATTTAATTCGTTACTTACATAATTTCTGGAGGATTAAACATCATGAGAAAATATCATACATTTTTAATAAGTGTTTTATGTTTGTTTTTGCTAAGTGCCTGCAACAACGACAACACTCAAGATATAAACAATGCAGAATCGATTACCGTAACTGACGCAAACGGTGAAGTGACAATTCCAGCCGATGCCCAACGAATTGTCGCATCAAATATGGAAGATTCATTAGTGGCTTTAGGTATTACCCCTGTTAGACAATGGGCAATCGGCACAACCGTGCATGAATATTTGCAAAATGTATTAGCCGATGTACCGACGATCGAATGGGATATGCCTTTAGAGCAAGTGATTGAAGCAGAACCTGATTTAATTATTTTCAGCTCCCCTTCTGCAGTGCCTACCGGTCAATTAGAAGAATATCAACAAGTCGCTCCGACTTACGTTTTTACTGATGAAAATGCGGCGGATTGGCGCAAGCAAATTAAAGTAATCGGAGAAATGCTTGGAAAAGAAAAACAGGCAGAGGACGTTTTATCCGGTTATGATGAAAAAGCAGCTGACGCTACCGAAACAGTTAAAGAGGCAATCGGCAACGAATCTGTTGCAGCAATTTGGATGATTGGCGGTCAATATTATGTATTGGAAAACAACCGCTATGCGAGCAATGTTTTATACGAAGACTTAGGATTGACAATGCCTTCCTTCATTAAGAAATTAGGTGATGCAACAGATGCTACTTGGAGCCCGATTTCACTTGAATCATTAGCGGATTTAGACGCCGAGCACGTCTTCCTGATTGCTGCTGAGGGCGAAGCCGGACTGGAAACATTAACAGCAAGCTCAATATGGCAAGGAACTCCTGCCGCACAAAACGGAAATGTATACAAAATCGGCGATGACGGGTCTTGGACAATTAACGGAAAAATCGCCAGCGACAAAGTTATTGATACAGTCGTTGAAACACTTACAAAATAAGAACAAAAGCGCAAGCCGAGCATGATAGGTATTAGACAATGAGGCTGGGACATAACTAGCTTCAAATGACGAAAAACGTGAAATGGACAATTCCATTTCACGTTTTTCTGTTTTTATCTATGAATCCTTAGCTGCTGGCCGCGAACTTCCG
>NZ_JACXSI010000002.1 GCF_014712675.1 Peribacillus faecalis
GGTTCGAATCCTGTCTTCCCGACCATTCTTTATGGGGCCTTAGCTCAGCTGGGAGAGCGCCTGCCTTGCACGCAGGAGGTCAGCGGTTCGATCCCGCTAGGCTCCACCATATACAATATTTATCCATGATGTCACGGAGGTATACCCAAGTCCGGCTGAAGGGATCGGTCTTGAAAACCGACAGGGGTGTAAAAGCCCGCGGGGGTTCGAATCCCTCTACCTCCTCCATCTAATTTATATTGTAAGCAATTAAAAAATGTCATAATGGTCCGGTAGTTCAGTCTGGTTAGAATGCCTGCCTGTCACGCAGGAGGTCGCGGGTTCGAGTCCCGTCCGGACCGCCATTTTTTATGTAGCGCGATAATCTTTCTTATGTTTAGATGAAGGATAAAGAAGAGCCGTATAAGCAGCGGTTGAAAATATGATTATGGCTCAGTAGCTCAGTCGGTAGAGCAAAGGACTGAAAATCCTTGTGTCGGCGGTTCGATTCCGTCCTGAGCCACCATTTTTACGTTAATCCTAGTTGTTGCAAATATATGGAGGGGTAGCGAAGTGGCTAAACGCGGCGGACTGTAAATCCGCTCCCTCAGGGTTCGGCGGTTCGAATCCGTCCCCCTCCACCATTTTTATACTAGGGGTATAGTTTAAAGGTAGAATAGAGGTCTCCAAAACCTTTGGTGTGGGTTCAATTCCTACTACCCCTGCCAAAAATACTGTGATGGCGATTGTGGCGAAGTGGTTAACGCATCGGATTGTGGTTCCGACATTCGAGGGTTCGATTCCCTTCAGTCGCCCCATCTAAAACTTATATCAATGGGCTATAGCCAAGCGGTAAGGCAACGGATTTTGATTCCGTCATGCGAAGGTTCGAATCCTTCTAGCCCAGTCATTTATGGCGGCATAGCCAAGTGGTAAGGCAGAGGTCTGCAAAACCTTTATCCCCGGTTCAAATCCGGGTGCTGCCTCCATCATATGTACCAACAATGCGGGTGTAGTTTAATGGTAAAACCTCAGCCTTCCAAGCTGATGTCGTGAGTTCGATTCTCATCACCCGCTCCATTATGGGCCTATAGCTCAGCTGGTTAGAGCGCACGCCTGATAAGCGTGAGGTCGATGGTTCGAGTCCATTTAGGCCCACCATAATGATGTTCCGCAGTAGCTCAGTGGTAGAGCACTCGGCTGTTAACCGAGCGGTCGTAGGTTCGAATCCTACCTGCGGAGCCATATTATTCATAATATAAGACTGAGAAGTCTTTTTTTTATGTACATATTGCGCCTTTAGCTCAGCTGGATAGAGCAACGGCCTTCTAAGCCGTGTGTCAGAGGTTCGAATCCTCTAAGGCGCGTCAGAAAGAATCCTGAAAAATGGGTTCTTTTTTTGTTGTCCAAATACTTTATTTCAGAACGAAAGAAAATTATGGTATAATCTCTGGAAGCTAAAACATAGGTATATGGAGGCAGAAAGATGGGAATCGAAGCAGTAAGAGAGCATTTTAAAACATATAACATGGTAGAGAAAATCATGGAGTTTGATCAATCAAGTGCAACGGTAGAGCAGGCTGCTGCTACTATTGGAGTCGTACCTGCGCGAATAGCTAAAACGATTTCTTTAAGAAGTGAAGAAGGGGCACTGTTGATTGTTGCAGCGGGAGACACAAAAATCGAGAATAAAAAGTTTCGTGAGGAGTTTGGTTTCAAAGCACGTATGCTTGCTCCGGATGATGTATTGAAAATGACGGGACATGCTATTGGAGGAGTTTGCCCTTTTGGTTTGAAATACGATTTAGATGTGTATTTAGATGAATCATTAAAGCGCTTTACTTCTGTTTTTCCTGCCTGTGGAAGTACGAATTCAGCAATTGAATTAACTTGTGAAGAGTTATTTATAATCTCGAATGCAGTAAAGTGGGTAGATGTATGCAAATCAAATGAATGTTAAATAGTAAAGGGACAGCTTTACGTTGTCCCTTTACTATTACTTAAATTTGTTCGGGAATTGCTTAATGATGCCATTAGATATTATATCTGCAAATTGAAGCATATGATTTACACCTTTATCGTTGGTAGCAATATTCGCTGGCCAGTCCTTTTTTATTCTTGCGACAGCCTCTTCGGTCACAAATCCTAAGTGCGTATCGAGCATTTGCTTTAGCTCCGAATGTGACCAATTAGGGTTAGCTTTGCTTAAGAAAATAGCAATATCATTTGCATTTTGATACCACTCTTTATTGCTTGCATCTAGTGCTTTCGTATCCCCGTTTTTAGCAGCATCTACTACTTTTACGGCAATCAAAATATGATCACGCAACAACTTTGCAAGTTGATTACCTGCCTCTTTTCCGTAATAAGGCTCAATGGACTTACCGAGGTCATCTTGATTTTTAAGCAGTCTTTGCAACACTGCTTGCTTGTCGGGAAGATTATCAACGTCGCTAATAATAAGATTTCTTGTCCAGAATACATGTTCACTCCAAAGTTTTCTTTTCTCCATTTTTAATGTAGTTGTTAACGGGGTGCAAATTACATTACTAGTATGCCTTTGTGGTGTTGCAGATGCATGAGATACTGAGAATAAGAAAGTGAGAGGCAAAAGAAGCAATAGCATAAGTGTATGGGACTTTTTGGTCATAAAATTTACTCCTTTGGTCTATATAGAAAGTTACTTTATATTATGGTCCGGTAAATATATTAATATGTACTGAATGATTAATAATGGTGATACGGAATAATCTTCTTTTTCCTTCCCATAATAAGACAGTAAATGTTTTATTAGGAGGAAGTGTTTATGAGGGTAAAAATAAGAAACGCAATTATTGTACTGGTGGCATATTTATTGCTTGCTTCCAGTTTAAGTGTGCACGCAGCACTTGATCCAGATGAAAGCAAATATATGGATAATTATAAAAGCATTATGCAGGTTATGCAGGAGGAAATGACAAATGCTCCGAAGACCGGAGATCCGTCTTTAGACTTTCTGTATGAGATGATTCCACATCATGAAGGAGCCATATCAATGTCAGAGAATCTGCTAGATTACGGAACAAATCTGGAAATGAAAAACTTGGCTGCAGCTATTGTTAAGGAGCAGTTATTAGCCGTTAAACAAATGAAGGCCTTGCTTGATAAACTAAAGGATGACCCGCAAGTTGATAAGAAAAAAGAATTAGAGTACTTAAAGGGGTATGAGAAGGCATATAAGGAAATGATGGATGAAATGGATGAAGTAAAGCCGACAGGGAATATCGATTTGGATTACCTTGAGGCAATGATTCCACACCACGAAGCAGGCATTGCTATGGCCTCCAATATATTAAAATATACAAATAATAAAGAGTTGCAAAAGATTGCAAACCAAATTATCGCAAACCAAAGTAAGCAAGTGAAGCAAATGGAGAAGCTTGAAGAAGGCTTGGAAGATTAAATAAAAGGAGTCAGTCCAAACATTAACGGGTTCTGTTATGGGGGACATTTTAAAAAATAACAGATGAAATCGCACACCTTTTAGCATCGCTATTGGTGTGTTTTTTTCGTTGGTCTGACAGTGTTTATGACGAAATAGCAATGAAAATCGCACCTAAAATCGCACCTTTTTCAGCGTGTACAATAGCTATTGTACATTTGTTTTTTGGTGCTGAAATGGTTGCGATTCTGCGTCATTTTTTCTTCATAAGGTTGATAGTTCAACAAAAAAGGCATTTCAACTTTACGCTGAAATGCCTGCGATTTATGGTGTTAAAACAGTGTTTTGTCCCCGAAAAGAGAACCCGTTATCCAAATATGGACTGACTCCTTTTCAGCGTATTTAAGAAGTTAACCAACAAGAGAAATCGGTAAATTCTTGAGAGTATGTGCCCTACCAAAAGGACCAGTGACGGTTTTTCTTCTTACTTAGCAGGAAGCGCTTCTGTAGTAGCGACGATATTTTGAATAATGATTTCACTGCCTAGGATTGGTGAATTTTCTTTTTCTTGTTTTTCTGCTTCAGATCCCGGTTCAGGACGTTTGTGAGCGTCTCTGAACGAATCGCTATTTCTCCAAGCGTTAAAGCTTTCTACGTTATCCCAGAACATATTTACGTTTAACTCATCATATTCAGTTAATCCTTGAGTAACTGCTACTTCTACTTTAATGAAGCCCTCAAATTCAAGAAGTGAGCTTGGACGCACAAATCCAGGAGCCATTTTTTCAGCAAATCCTACTTTAGTTTTAATGCGGTTTGTTACGATGATCATAATTTATTTCCCCTTTATTGGTTTATTTGGAATAATAATTGGATAACTATCTTCAAATCTAATGCTTGCATCTATATTGTACACGTTTTTTAAAAATTCGGATGTTAATATGCTCTGCGGTTCGCCGAATTTTGCCACGCATCCCCCCTTTAAAGCAATTAAAAAGTCACTATAAGCTGCAGCTTGCTGCAACTCATGTAGTACCATGACAATGGTGATTTTGTATTCTTCATTAATTTGTTGAAGAATTTCCATAACGTCTATTTGATGTGCTATATCAAGGTAGGTTGTTGGTTCGTCTAATAGCAAAATATCTGTTTTTTGTGCGAGAGCCATAGCAATTCGCGCCTTTTGCTGTTCGCCGCCTGACAAAGAATGAAACATCCTGTTTTGATTTTTTGTGATGCCTGTTACATCCATTGCCCATTCAATGATTTCGTCATCTGCAGAAGTATTTCCTTTCTGAAAAAGGCTTTTATAAGGCGAGCGTCCGTAAGAAACCAATTCTTTTACTGTTATATCAGGCAAAGACTGCTTTGATTGCGGAAGCATTGAGACAGTTTTGGCAAAATCTTTCTTCTTATAACATTCTACTGGTTTATCATACACGCAGATTTCTCCGCATTTGCATGTCAGAAGCTGAGAAATGATCTTTAGAAATGTTGATTTTCCTGAGCCATTCGGACCGATAATGGTTGTAATCTTACTTTTTGGTATTGAAAGGTTAATGTCATTGAGAGAAAAACCTTCAATCTGATGGCAAATATTTTTGGCTTCAATTGCAATCATTTAAATCAGTCTCCGTTTCTTCAATAAAGTTAAAAAGAACGGTGCGCCTAAGCAAGCGAGTAAAATACCAACCGGAAGTTCAATCGGGTCAAACCAAGATCTTGCAGCCGTATCTGCTAAAACAACGAGAAAAGCGCCACCTACAGCTGAAAAAGGAACTAAATAACGATAGTCATCTCCCATCAGCAATCGGATGACATGCGGAATGACAAGACCTACAAAGCTAATTAAACCAGAGACGCTGACTGCAGTCCCAGCCAGGAATGCAGCTAAAAGGATGATAAGCAGTCGTTTCAATTCTACACGTTGCCCAAGCAGTTTAGCTGAATCATCTCCTAGAAGCAGTATATTGGCGGAACGGATAGCGAATAAAGATAAAATCAAGCCAATAATTGCATATGGAGCCATGAACTCCAGATGATACCAACTGCGGCCGCTCAAGCCTCCGGAAAGCCAAGGAAGAACAGCTTGAACCCGATCGCTGTAAATAACCATAATCCCATTCTGGACAGCACCAAGCAGTGCGTTGATGGCGACACCGGCTAAAATAATCTTAATAGGAGAGGCTCCTTTGTCCCACGCCAGTAAATAAATGATAATAGCAGTTAAAAAGGCTCCGGCAAAAGCTGTAATCGGCAAAAGATAAGACAGCTGCGGAAGTGCGACCATCGTTAGACTGGCGGCTAAACCGCCTCCTGCTGTCACACCGATAATTCCCGGGTCAGCTAATGGATTTTTCATGACGCCCTGAAGAAGAGCGCCAGAAACAGCAAGACAAGCTCCCACTAATAATCCGATTAAAACACGGGGAAGACGCAGATCAAGAATGATGGTTTCCTGTACGGCATCTCCTCCTGAGAAGACAGCGATGATATCACGGATTGAAATTGGTACTGACCCGGATGTTAATCCATAAATAACAGCAATGACCAGAAGAAATGGGGAGATAATAAACCCCCATTTCCTTCGGGATGATCTTTGTTGAATATTCATTGTTTATTGTGCGCTTTTAAGCAATGTATGCATATAATCAAGTGCATCCACTACTTTTGTGCCAGGATTATCGCCGAATAAGTCTGCCGGTAATATTTCAATACGCTCATTCTTTACTGCATCGATGCTGTTCCACGCTGGGTTTTGTGCCATTTCGTTAATAAAGCCTTCTTTAACAGCACTAGGGTCAGCATGAGTCATCAAAAAAATGTATTCAGGATTTGCTTCAACAATTCTTTCTGTATTTAATTGCGCATATTGCGGATATTTCTCAATTGCCGGATAGTCGGAAGCAATATTCTCTCCCCCTGCTAATTCTAGCAAGTTACCGCTTAAAGAATTTGGCAGGGCCGCCATGTACGTACCCGGTGCGCCATAAATAAGTAATACGCGTGTTTTTGAGTCGACTGTTTCCGCTTTAATATCGGCAACCTTTTGTTCAATATCAGCGACCAGCTCTTTTGCTTTATCTTGCTTTTGAATCATTTTGCCGAATAACGTAATTTGGTTTTGTATATCAGAAACAGAATTAGCGTGTGTCAATATAATTTGAGAGCCAATTCCTTCAATGCTGGCAATATCTTTCATGTTCAATGGATTATTCGCCAAGACTACGTCCGGTTTCAGGCTTGCAATCTTCTCTAAATCAAACTCATGCGTGTTGCCAACTTGTTCAACATTGGCAAACTGTGTGTTTAGTTCCTCATTATGTGTCGTTGCTCTTCCGACAAGCTCACCGCCAAGCGCATATATGATATCCAATTCCCCGTTGCCTACTGAAACGATGTTTGAAGGAACTTTATCAAAAGTGATCGTTCGATCTGTAAAGTCAGTAATAGAAATAGCTGTATTTTGTTGCTCTTCCGTTTTGGATGATGATGATGCTTTCTCATTAGCAGCTTCATTTGCTCCGCAGCCTGCTAATGTCAGCATTGATGCCATCAGTAAATATGTAAATCCCTTTTTCATATTAATCCCCCATTCCATACTAGTAATGAAAATCATTTTCAATTAGAATGATAATGATTTTCATTATCATAGTCAATGAAATAATAGAAAATTTTTCTTGGTTATTTGATAAATATTCAAGAATGCTATCTTTATATAATAAAAAAGAGTATTGTCTTTGAGATCAATACTCTTTCTCTATCATTTTATATAATTCATCTTCTGTAATAGTATATGTGCCATGTCTAAAGGCAGCGGAAGTCTTTGTATTTCCAAAGCGCTGACCAATAATCAAGTAATCTGTTTTGGCTGTAACAGCACCCATCATGTTTCCACCATTTGCAATAATCTCTGATGCAACTTCTCGGCGTGTTTTTGATAGCCTGCCAGTAATGACAAAATTCTTCCCAGCTATTGAATGATTTTCTTTCATATTTTCATTGTCCCCTATGCTTGTGTGTCTCTTATAGTAAAGTAAAATAGTGAACTTGTTAAGTGGTTAAAAGTTATATTTGAATAGCAAAAAGATTTTCGGTTGTTGAATTACTAAAATTTCAGCTGCTTATGGCCGCTTATTCGTTAACAAAATGTTCAATTTATTAATAGATGTTATAGCAATAATGAAATTAAAACACTAAATTATTTTCATCAAAAGTCTTTATTATATCAAGAAAAGAAAAGCAACTGCTTGAGGGACATTTCATCCTCTAAACAGCTGCTTTTGTTATTTAAGCTCGTTGTTCGTAAAGTTTAACGATTTCGATGATGACATTTGTCGCTTTTACCATGTTATCTACTGAAATATATTCAAATTTTCCGTGGTAGTTCTCACCGCCAGTGAAGACATTAGGAGTCGGAAGTCCCATATAAGATAGTTGCGAGCCATCTGTGCCGCCGCGGATTGGTTGAATGATCGGTTCAATATCCAAGTTCTTCATCGCTTGGTAGGCGATATCGACGATTTCCTTAACAGGTTCGATTTTCTCCCCCATGTTGTAGTATTGGTCGTTAATTTCAATCATGATGCGATCTTTTCCATACTTCTCCTGCAATTCAGCAGCTATAGCCTGTATTTTATCCTTTCGGGCAGCAAATGTTTCTTTGTCAAAGTCACGGATAATGTAATACAGATTTGTTTCTTCTACATCACCATTGAAAGATATTAAATGATAAAAACCTTCATATCCGTCTGTATACTCCGGTGCTTCTTCAACTGGAAGCTTGCTTTGGAATTCCATTGCGATTTTTGTCGAGTTGATCATCTTATCTTTTGCTGTCCCGGGGTGCACGTTTTTTCCTTTAATTTTTACTTTTGCTTCAGCGGCATTAAAGCTTTCATATTGAAGCTCGCCTAGCGGACCACCGTCCATTGTATACGCATACGTAGCGCCGAAAGCTTTTACATCGAATTTGTGCGGGCCTCTGCCGATTTCTTCGTCGGGTGTGAAAGCTACGCGGATTTTGCCGTGTTTAATTTCAGGGTGCTGAATCAAATAATGCATTGCTGTCATAATTTCAGCAATCCCGGCTTTATTGTCGGCGCCAAGAAGTGTCGTGCCGTCTGTTGTAATCAGGGTGTGACCTTCATATTGCGGAAGTTCCGGGAATTCTTTCGGTGATAAGACAACATTTAAAGCTTCATTTAGGACGATATCATTACCGTCATAATTTTCAACAAATTGCGGGTTCACGTTTGCGCCTGTCATATCCGTTGCTGTATCAACATGTGCCAGGAAACCGATTGTCGGGATATCTTTATTTGTATTTGCCGGTAATGTTGCCATGACATATCCGTTTTCATCGATTGTCACGTCGCTCATGCCGATTTGCTTCAGTTCCTCTACCAGCATATGACCCAGCGTGAGCTGACCTGGCGTTGTCGGGCAAGTTGTACTACTCGCACTGGATTGTGTATCTACTTTCACATATGTAATAAAACGTTCGACCATTTCATTTCTCATTAGTATCAAGGCTCCTTACAAAATAATATATAACTATCTTATCATGAGCAGAATGCTAATTAAATATTCAGTAAAAAGTAAAATGCAGTATGCATTTATTGCTAGATTAATAAAATAATAGATTGCTATTCTTTAAAGGTTCCTAGAATCTAAGTGTTATAAAAAAATCCTAATTTAGAAAAATAAGGTAGACGAACAAAGTGTATTAATGTAATAATACATTCATGCGGTGTACTAGTCAGATAATACAGATAGTTTACGAAGGGAGGAGATTGTTTGAAGCTTGTGCTGAATAACCGTGATCCGGTTTACTTGCAGGTTGTGAACTATTTCAAGCAGCAACTGGCCACCGGGCAATTGACGGGCGGACAGGAAGTACCATCTAGAAGGGAACTAGCAATGATGCTCAATATCAATCCGAATACGGTACAGAAAGCGTATAAAGAAATGGAGGATCAAAAGCTGATTATGACGGAACGAAATTTTCCAAGCAAAGTGACGACTGATGAAGCAATTCTGCAAAATGTGCGAAAAGAATTAATATATGAAGCGACAGCTCAGTACATACGAGCGATGAAGCAAATTGCTGTGCCGGTAGAGGAAGTGCTGGATGTGGTGAAAGAAGAATTCAAGAAAGTTCAGTAAGGAGGGAAAAAAGATGATTGAAGTGAAAGGGATTTCCAAAAAGTACGGATTCAAAAAGGTATTGAAGGACATATCATTTACTGTCAACAAGGGAGAAATCACGTGTTTGATCGGCATCAACGGAACCGGTAAGTCTACTACGCTGAAATCGATTGTCGGCTTAACGCCTTTCGATCGCGGGGATATTTTGATTGACGGAATAAGTGTGAAGAAGAAACGCAGTGAAAATGTTGCTTTCATTCCTGACCATACGACCATGCCGTCCAGGATGAAGATTAAACAGGCCTTTCAATTTATGAAAGATTTCTATCCGCGCTGGAATGAAAGACGAGCACAAGAGCTTATGGGGTATCTCGGTTTGAGCAAGGAGCAAAAAATAGGCGAACTGTCGAAAGGAAATGCAGCAAAGGTCAATTTGATTCTGGGGTTATCTTTGAATACAGATTATGTGCTTTTAGATGAACCTTTTTCAGGCGTCGATGTATTTGCCAAAGAGAAAATCCGTGCTTTATTCTCTTCACATTTCATTGAAGACAGAGGAATATTGCTGACGACGCATGAAATTGATGAGGTGGAGCATTTGCTTGATCGCGTCGTAATTTTAAGTGAAGGAACGATTGTGAAGGACTTCTATACAGAGCAAGTGCGAATGGATGAGGGGAAATCTGTCATTGATATGCTGCGGGAGGTGCATGAAGGATGAAAAGCTATTTGAAGCTTGTTGATTTCGAAGTGAAACGGTTTTGGAAAATTTACGCGGCACTGATTGCTTTTCTTGTTATTCTGCAGCCGGTTTCAATGCTGATTAGCATGAATGGCATCATAGATGATATCGAAAGGGGATTGATTGCAGAAGTCTCCTTGACTGATTTTACGCAGTCCGTTTTGTTTGTGGTCCCTATCTTGCTGTGCATTGGAGCGCTTGTTGCTTATGTATTTGCAACATGGTATATGGAATGGTTCGGAAAAAACACATTTGCTTATCAACTGCTTCTTCTTCCGGTCAACCGCTTGTCGATTTATTTGGCCAAATTAACCTCATTGCTACTATTCATCATGGGCTGTTTAATTGTACAATTAGCCATTTATCCATTATTAAAATTAATATTTTTCATTCGGATTCCGGAGCAATACCAAGTGAAGCCTGATGTGATCAGCTGGATAGGCTCTGATGAGTATATGGAATTTCTCATCCCTATTCAAGGTCCTAATTTCATTGTCAATTACGGGTTAGGAATCACTATAGTCATCATTATATTTACAATGATTATATTGGAAAGAAGTTTTCGCTTGAAGGGTATTATGTTTGCTGTCTTATATGCTATTGGATGCTTACTTCTATTTCTGCTGGCTGATTTCATCAAAGTATGGTTCTTGCCTTTATATGCAGATGAGTACATGGTAATTAAAATAATTAGCATCATCATTATGCTCGTGTTGTCCGGCTGGATAAGCTTTATAGTGATGAATAAGAAAATATCGGTATAGGGAGTGAGAAGATGAATCGTTATGTTTTTACAATCATGCTTGCTTTAGCAGGAATATTAGGTATCAGCCTTTTTTATGGGTATGTGAATCAAACGGTAGCCTCACCTGAAGATTTCAGTATTGAAACCGTTGCAGGAGATGAAAAGGAACTGGAGAATGTTTCGTTAGCGGGAAGGCTATATTTCAAAAATGTACCGTATAGTCTTTTGCTCTCTCATGATCAGACGGAGTTGAATACTGATTCTGCTCTTGATTGGATGCATACTGCCTATGTCCATAGTGCCGGTGAAATTCGTATAAAAGAGTTGCAGAAGAAATACAGGAGCTTTATGCGAGGTAAGGATAATACGTATCATCTTTTTGAAGACGAGCACTTTCTCATATATAGCGAACTGGATGTGGAGAGGGCAGCTGCTGAAAAGTATGAAGGAGACATTCACCTCAGCTTTTTTGATAAAGGAAAAGAAGAAGGGAAGGATTTTATCCTACCTTTACCGCATGAAATTGAAAAATACGGTGAGTCTCTCAGCTTATATGATATTCAACTATTGGACCAAGAGGTTGTGTTGATGCTTTACGGTAATCAAGATGATGTGAGTGCTGTATGGCGGGTTGCTGTTAATATCAATCAGGAAAAAGTAGTTTCACATACTTTAATACATGAAATGGAGTCATCAGAATCTGCTTATATGAGCGCAGGAAATGATTCGTTGACGAAAGAGAAGTATATGCTGATAAGCGAAATGCACGATGAAGAGAAAGCCGATGGAACGATAGGGACTAAAGAAAAGCTATTTGCTGCAAACATCGAGAGCGGGGAGATGCAGGAAATTAGTATGCCGGATAAGTATCAGTATGATGAATATGGGTTATTGGTTGATGATGAATCAATCTATTATATAGCATACGCGGAAGGTACAATGTATAAATATGATTTTTTGAAAGATGCATTTGAACCAATGTGGACTCATGATGCTATAGCTGCAGGAAATGTATTGTTGGCTGTAAAGGATAATCGAACTTATTTGCTTGAGAATGGTACTGATCATAAGGAAGGGCGAACAGAAGGAGATATCAATTTTTATGTGCTGCACACTGACAATGGCGAAGAATTGTACCAAGGAAGAGTAAAGGGTGCTGCTGAAACTGCAGATTTTAATTTTACGATTATTTACCCGAAACAGTTTGAATAGAATTGAATGGACTAAAGGGACAAATATATCCCTTTAGTCCATTCATTTTTTAGTACCCAAGTTTGACTTTTATGTTATTCAAAAGTCAACTCCGCTAAAGAATGTACAGCGTGAGTCGGCTGTTTCTCATAATTTTTCAACAATGCCGGTGTTGTGACGCCTGTATGTACAATCAGTGTATCAAGGCCTGCATTCATGCCGGCCATAATATCCGTGTCATAATTGTCGCCAATCATCAATGTCTCTGATTTGCTGACTCCGAGCACTTCCTGAGCTTGGTTCATGATGACACTCTCCGGTTTTCCGATAAAAATTGGCTTGATGCCTGTCGATACGGAGACTACAGACGTTAAGGAGCCATTGCCCGGTACCAGTCCTCTCTCCGTTGGGATGGCAATATCGCCATTCGTAGAGATAAATGTTGCCCCATTACGTACGGCGAGGCAAGCGATTGATAGCTTTTCATATGTAATTTCGCGGTCAATGCCCATTACGACAAAATCCGGATTTTCCTCTACAAAATTGAATCCTTTTTCTTGCAAAGCAGATGTAACTCCCTCTTCTCCGATCACGTAAACAGAGGCATTTGGGTTTAAATTGAATATATAGTTAGCTGTTGCCTGACTTGTAGTAAAGACATGTTCTGTTGCAGCGGGAATGTTCATTTGCTGCAACTTTTCGGCTACTTGCTTAGGTGTTCTTGAAGAATTGTTCGTAACGAATAAATAAGGCAAACCCCTTCTGTTTAATTCGTGTACAAATTCTCCTGCTTCTTCAATTTTTTCGGCCCCTTTGTACATTGTTCCATCTAAATCAATGAGAAAACCTTTATACTTTTTCAATCAGTTCAACTCCTAAGCGGGTATTTCAGTAAGGAAGATAATTATTTTGGTATCGTACATTATTTTACCATAGTTTTTAGTTGTTATTCTGGATAGCCGGGAATGCAAAAAATCTTCCTTCAATTTGAAGGAAGATTTCTCATAGAATTATTTTTCAGCAGCCTTTAATACAGGTGCTTCTGTTGTAAGAGTGTTATCTCCATCTTTGTCTGGAGCATCTTCGTTTGTTGACTTAGGCGAGTTCAAGTACTTGTACAGCATGCCCATGAACAAAGCACCGCCGACGATATTACCTAAAGTAACCGGGATTAAGTTGCGAATTGCCAATGACCAAGAAATTGTATCCGGGTGATCGTGCAGCAAGGCAACTGAGAAAGTTCCCATGTTTGCAATGCTGTGCTCGTAGCTGGAAATGAAGAATCCGAATACGAAGAAAAGCATGATGAATATTTTCGGTCCGTCACCTTTAACTGTCATTGGCACGTAGAACGCTAAACATACAAGCCAGTTACAAAGAATTGCTCGGAAGAATAGTTCAGAAACTGGTGCGTTCATTTTTGCTTCGGCTGTGCTCATTAAGAATGAGTTGACAGATGGTGAAGCAAATAAACCAGTTAAATAAATGAAATATGCAAAGAATAATGCGCCAATCAAGTTGCCAAGATAAGTTGAACACCACATTTGGAATACTCTTGACCATTTCATTTTGCCATTTAAGGCTGCATACGTGAAGTAGAAGGTGTTTCCGGTAAATAAGTCCCCTCCTCCATATGCAATTAGAATAATGGCTGTACCGAATGTGATAGCCGCAATCGGGTACGCCATCGGATTATGATCTAAGTAAAATAAATTACCTGATTTAAATGCAATAATAACACCAAATCCGATGAAGGCACTTGCTAAGATTGCACGTAAAATGTATTTTACAATGCTTTCGTTAAATATTTTTTGTTTTTTAAGTGCCAGTTGTTCAACACTTTGTAAAGCTACCTTTTCCATGTTACCTCCTAAAGCATCTCCTGATGTATTTTTATTGTAGCCAGAATCAAACTCAATATGTGTGATGCGTAAATGGGAACTAATGTACAAACTGACAGTTCCTATTGAGAACATATGTATCTGACCTCAATGTAAAAAGACGAATAGACAAAAGCCTACTTATCATAACATCTTTAAGCAAAAAACGACAGTAAAAAAGAATATTTCCGTAAATTTTCTGTTATCTTGAAATCGCTTTCATTTTGTATTAAGAAATTCTTAAGTTTTTTCATGAAGGATTATTAAGAAAAGAGCGGTACATTAAAGGTAAGAAATGCAGGTGATATACTTGTGAAGGAGGAGGGGTTGATTGTGTCTCAATATAATGTGTTGGTTGTAGATGATGAACGGGAAATCCGTGACGGTATTGAAATTTACTTGAAAAATGAAGGGATTCATGTGGTCAAGGCTACAGATGGACTTGAAGCACTTGAAAAATTGAATGAGCATCCAATCCACTGTATTGTATTGGATGTCATGATGCCGAAACTTGATGGAATAGCTACGACTTTCAAAATTCGTGAACAAAGGAATATTCCGATTATCATTTTAAGTGCGAAAGCTGAGGATGCTGATAAAGTGTTAGGGCTGCAAATCGGAGCGGACGATTATGTGACAAAGCCGTTCAATCCACTTGAGCTGATTGCCAGGGTGAAGTCACAATTACGCAGATATGTCACGCTCGGTACTTACGAAGGCAGTAAAAAAACAATCAATTTGAACGGTTTGACGCTTGATGAAGAAGCAAAGCAGGTGGAAGTGAATGGGGAACCGGTAAAGCTGACGCCGATTGAATATAGAATAGTCGAATTGCTGATGAAAAACGCGGGTCGTGTTTTTTCCATTAACGAAATATATGAACTGGTTTGGAAAGAACCCGGCTACAATGCAGAAAATACCGTGGCGGTTCATATTCGGAAAATTAGGGAGAAAATTGAAATCGACCCGAAAAATCCAAGATATTTAAAGGTGGTTTGGGGAATTGGATACAAAATGGAGAAGTAAAAAGGTCATCATCATAACCATCCTGCTATTAAGTTTCGGGCTTAGTATGTTTGCCTCAAGTATGACATCAGGCCGTTACATTTTAACAGGAAGCTACTTTGAGTCAAATGACTTCCAGAACAACACGTTCTACAATTATCAGGAGCTGTTGCGTGTTTTTGGTTTAAACAATTGGTCCGAAGAAGTACTAAAGAGCCAAATTACCGTGACTGATGATGAGATTGAAGAACACAGATATCGCTACGGCAATTTATCTGAACAAATCAGTTCCATTAATGATCAATACGAATCGAGAATTGAAGAGCTGAAGGAAGCCGGCAACACTGAAGGTGCTGAAGCATTACAGAAAGAGCGCGACGAAAAGATTCAGGACATCACACTGAACTTCTCAAACGATGAGCATGTCAGTGCGAAAATCAGGCAGGAGAAGGAGCAGGCTATTGACTCGGTGGTCAAGCAGTTAAAGGCAACTGAAAACACTTGGAACCGGTTCAGCAAAGTATTTGACTATTATCTGGTGGATGAAGAAACAGGAGAAGTCTTCACTTCTTTAAGTAAAGAAGAAGCTTCCGATTATGGCCGTTATTTTGCTGAAAATAAAATGAGGTTCGTGGCAACATATACCGAAGACCATCCGCTTGGAATAGATGCCAATATAGCATTTTCACAATACGTGGATTTGAACACTGAGTACTTGCCGAATTTAGAAAGTGACTTTCATTATTATACAGGCTATATCGGAATACCGAAAAGTGTGCCGGCAGCTAACTCACTGGTAGCGCCGATAGAGCAGTTCGAGAAGTTCCGGATTTTTTACATTGGACTTGCTGTTGCAGGGGGAATGTCACTGCTGCTTGGCTTCATCTTTTTGTTTTTCATAAAACCCTTTACAAATGTGAACCGACTGCAAATCAAACTATTCAATAAGTTGCCATTTGATATCCGTACTGTTGCACTACTTTTATCAAGCGCTGTTGGTTTAATGTCGCTTATTCCATTAACGGATATATCTTACTACGTACGCTTAAGGGACTCTGTATTTTATACAACCTACACTGTCGGTGCCGGTCTGTTAGGATTTTCGATATTTCTGGTTGTCACATTCATATATTTAAATAGCATAAAAGGAAGTACGTTTGAAGAACTGTGGAAAGAGACAATTCTTCATAAACTGATGCGTGCGATCCGAGATGCCTTTATTGTAAGAAATGTCGGCATACAACTAGTTGTTTTGCTGGGATGCTTAGTAATTTTAGTACTGTTCATGCTATTTGCACTGACAGTAAACAGCGGAATTATCATGCTCTTTATATTTTTAATCGCTCTAACATTCAGTGTAGTAATCCTGTATATTATTTTCAAACATACCGGCTATTTTAATATTATCGTAAAGATGATACATGATATGGCAAATGGGAAAAATGTCGACGAAATCAAAGTTCCAGGTAAGACTGTATTTGCGCAAGTAGCTACTGATTTAAATTCAATTAAAGATGGAGTGAAAACGTCACAGCGTGAGCAAGTAAAGAGCGAGCGGCTGAAAACGGAACTGATCACTAATGTCAGCCATGATTTGCGCACGCCGTTAACGTCGATTATCACATACACCGATTTGCTGAAAAACGATAATCTTACGGTTGAGGAACGCAATGACTACGTTGCGATTATTGACAGAAAATCAAAACGATTGAAGGTACTGATTGATGACTTGTTCGAAGCTTCCAAAATGGCCACCGGCAATATTGAACTGAACAAGAGTAAAGTGGAAATTGTCCAGCTTCTGCAACAGGCACTAGCAGAACATAATGAACAAATCGAACAATCGCAACTGCAATTCAGAGTGACGTATGATGACCAGCCAATCGAGGTGCATGTGGATGGTCAGAAAATATGGCGTGTGTTTGATAATCTGATCAATAACATTCTGAAGTACTCCATGCCAAACAGCCGTGTTTATGTTGCAGTGAAGAATCGCCCCGATACAGTCGAAATCAGCTTCAAAAATGTATCTCTATATGAGCTTGGCGACAATGTTGACGAATTGTTCGAGCGTTTTAAGCGCGGAGATCAATCACGTCATACAGAAGGGTCCGGTCTTGGACTAGCGATTGCTAAATCAATTATCGACCTTCATGAAAGCGAGATGGATATCGCTGTGGATGGAGATTTGTTTAAGGTGACAATTAGATTGAATAAATAAAGAAAATCCCGCAATACCTGATTCGGTTTGCGGGATTTTTCTTAGTTTCTGCGTTCTTTTCTCTTTCTCATGTACCAAATGACGGCAAGCAGGAAAAGAAGCATTAAAATGACGTACACTACATTAGAGAACATGTCCATATATTGCACGATATCGTGCCAGTTCGAGCCGACCGCTGCACCGACATTGACCAGTATGGTGTTCCAAATGAGTGTGCCGAGTGTGGTGAAAAGCAAAAAAAGGCCAAAACTCATGTTGGACATACCGGCAGGAATTGAAATTAAGCTGCGGACGAGCGGTACGACTCGACAAAAGAAAACAGTCCAAATTCCATAGCGGTCAAACCAAGCATCTGCTTTATATATATCGTCTTTTGTGAGACGAAGGATTTTCCCATAGCGATCAATCAGTTTTTCTAAACGCTCCACATCAAGCAACAGACCTATGCCGTATAAAATGACTGCCCCGAAGACAGATCCGATTGTTGCCGTCATGATAACGCCAACTATACTTAAACCCGTACTGTTCGTCATAAAACCGCCGAAAGTCAATATTACTTCAGAGGGAATAGGAGGGAAGATATTTTCTAGCGCAATTAAGAAAAAAACGCCCCAATAACCGTATTGATCAATTAAATCAATTATCCATGATTCCATATTCGTTTCTCCCTTCATCGCATATCTCATTTAAATCTATTCCCGCATTATCATGCAGTCACTCTTCTTAGGAAATTATTGATTGTTCGGACCTTTTCGGGTTTCATGTTTGAGCCAATTTCCAATTATGAAAACCAACCGGCATCTATTTCTTATATCGATATAATATAAGAGGTTATCTTGATATACCATTCATAGAGCTTGGCCAGTATCCTAATAAATGTGTATGCTTTTGATTCAGCAAAAATGTTTTCTTTTGCTTGAGAGGAGAGATGTTCTGTTAGTCAATCAGATTTTCCGTTTTCATGATGTTAAGCAGTCCGTTGAAGTTGTCCGTATAACTGTAACTTTAATCAGCGGCCAAATGTTAATGCTTTTTCCGCTGATTAGAGAAATGGCAGGTTTGCGCTTTAATTGCTGATGTAAAATGCTTGTCTTCCCATTTGGATCCAAGCTTGTTCAAAATTAACGCGATTGAGCGCAATGTTTTGTTCAGGTTGCAGCGGGTCATTGACATAGACATATTTATCATCGTAGTGAGTTAGCACAACACAGTGCTGACGATAGGTTACTTTCATAGGACCCTCTGCGGTTTGCCATGTAAGAAACTGTTCTTCCGGCAAATAAGAGAAAGAGGCATTCGTTAACATCCAAACGGGAGAGCCTTCATCAATGGCTTCGTATAAAGTATTTGTTGATTGGCCGGTCAGGTTCACAATTAACCTGTGACTGACGTATTGCTGAGCTAAATCAATAATAGGGCCGATATAAACACCCAGACCACTTTTGCTGAAGGTTTCCATATTGCCGACAAATCCCTGATTCATATTTCCTCTTAATCCATTTTTCAGGAACGGTTCATAAGTAATATTTTCTGCCAGTTCCATTTTATCTGCATCAATACCGTGATATTGGAGGATCATTGCCAAACAGGTTACTTCACATCCACGTTCAAGTTCGGGTATTTGCTGTATAAGCGGAACGTCCAATTGCACAGTTGTTATAGGTTCCGAAGTGGCTTCTTCAGCGATGATGGAGCTTTTTTCTGTTGGCGCATGAAAGAATAGTAACTGCAGAAAGAAGACAATGCAAAGCCCCGCAATGGAGAAATACCACAGTTTTTTCTTGTTAGCCGATAAGTGTTTCATCTTGTATAAAATATATAGTGCCTTTGTAAGAAGGCATGCTACATTCTCCTTATTTTGATGTAAAAATAATATAGAGCATAAAACTTAATTGAAACTTATAGTATGAAAATATTAAAGAATTATGCGGCTATTATTTTACAGAGGAAAATGTAAAAACAGGGTGTTTCAGAATCAATCGTTGAAACACCCTGTTTGTATATTTATTAAAGTTTAAACGAGCTTTTTAAAGATACAATCAAGTTGAATACCGGTTTTTCCGGTGTTGACAGTTTTGGATCAACGTTGAAATAACCGTGACGGAAGAATTGGAACTTGTCCCCGCCTTTTACATCTTTCATGTTTTCTTCAACAAAGCCTTCATGAATTTCCAATGAGTTCGGATTCACTTGCTCTAAAAATGTTTTTTCTTCAGAGCCTTCTTCTTCCACTAATAGTGGGTTGAAAAGACGGAATTGCGCTGGCACTGCTTGTGTCGCTTCAACCCAGTGCAATGTACCTTTTACTTTGCGGGCATTAAAGCCTGAACCACTTTTCGTTTCTGGGTCATATGTGCAGTGAAGTTCAATTACGTTGCCGTTTTCATCTTTGATGACTTCTTCGCATTTGATGAAGTAAGCATGTTTTAAGCGTACTTCATTTCCAGGGAAGAGACGGAAATATTTCTTCGGCGGGTTCTCCATGAAATCATCTTGCTCGATATAAATTTCACGAGAGAACGGAATTTTACGCATGCCCATTTCCGGATTTTCCGGATTGATTTCTGCATCCAGCATCTCCACTTGACCTTCCGGATAGTTCGTAATCACTACTTTAAGCGGTTTTACGATACCCATTGTGCGCGGCGCTTTTAATTTCAAATCTTCGCGTACAAAGTGCTCAAGGAATTGAATATCGACAGTGCCGGACGTTTTCGCTACGCCGATCTCACGGCAGAAATTACGGATGCTCTCAGGTGTAAATCCTCTTCTGCGCAAACCTGAAATAGTCGGCATGCGAGGATCATCCCAGCCATCAACAAAACCTTCATCGACAAGCTGCTTCAGTTTACGTTTACTCATAACTGTATCTGTTAGGTTTAAGCGGCCAAATTCGTATTGGTGCGGCACATTCTCCATTTCGCACTTTTCAACTACCCAGTCATAGAATGGTCTTTGGTCTTCGAATTCCAGCGTACAGATAGAGTGTGTGATGCCTTCAATTGCATCTTCTAATGGGTGTGCAAATGCATACATAGGGTAGATGCACCACTTGTCGCCTGTGTTATGGTGAGTGGCATGCGCAATACGGTAGATGACAGGGTCGCGCAAGTTGATATTTGGCGAACTCATATCAATTTTAGCGCGCAATACTTTTTCACCATTGCCGAATTTGCCTTCTCTCATTTGCTCAAACAGCTCTAGGTTTTCTTCGACAGTGCGATTGCGGTAAGGGCTGTCTTTTCCGGGCTCTGTCAATGTGCCGCGGTATTCGCGAATTTCATCAGCTGATAAATCATCGACATAAGCAAGGCCCTTTTTAATCAGCAGAACTGCTTTTTCGTACATTGTGTCAAAATAATCGGATGCGAAGAATAGGTTATCCCAATCGTATCCAAGCCATTTCACATCTTCTTTAATAGAGTCGACATACTCTTGGTCTTCTTTTACCGGGTTTGTATCGTCAAAACGCAAATTCGTTTTACCGTTAAATTCATCGGCTAGACCGAAATTCAGCACGATGCTTTTCGCGTGTCCGATATGCAGGTAACCATTCGGCTCCGGCGGGAATCGGGTAATAATCGCGTCATGCTTGCCGCTTTTTAGATCCTCAATGACAATGTTTTTTATAAAATTTGATGCTACAGGTGTATTTTCACTCACAATTTCGACCCTCTTTCGTTCTCTACGTTTACCTTAAATTATATAAAAAAAATGGATGCTATACAAAGAATGGTTTTTAAGTGTAAATATAGCATACTAGCGGAATATTTTCTAACCTCTTGAATGGAAAAAACCTTTCTCATAACTAATTTGTTTCGCAGAGAAAGGTTTTATTGATTTGTGTTTGAATGTAGTTTCATTTCAAGAAGTCATATTTAGGAGATGTTCAATCAAAAGTGCGGATCTTTATTGGCCCACGCTAAAACAACAGTCCCTTCACCGGAATGGACAGAAATGGTGGCAGTCAATTCACAGATTACTACTTCCTTAATTCCAGGGAAGCGATTTAGAAATAGCTCTTTGTATTCAAGTGCTTTTTCTAAAACATTTCCGTGCATAATGTATAACTTATCAATTGCTCCTTTTGCATTAGCCTTTTCAAAAAGCTCCAGCATGCGTTTTGTTGCCCGTTTTTCAGAACGCACCTTTTCAAAAAGATCAAACTTCCCGTCATAAATACGGATAATCGGCTTTATGTTAAGAAGATTGCCTATTAAATATTTTGTTCCTGACATTCTTCCACCTTTATAAAATTGATCAAGGTTGCCTAGAACCATGTACGTTTCAATTTTTCTGGACTCCTCACGCAATTGTGCTGCGATTTCTGTATAAGAAAGGTTTTGTTCAGCCAATTCCATGCCGATTTCAATTAAGCGTGTGATCGCAACTGACATCGCTTTGCTGTCTACCACTTCAACAGGGAAGTTAGCTAAATCTCCTCCGGTCTTGCAGCTTGACATTGTTCCGCTCAAATCTGAAGAAATGGTAATGCCAATTGCTGCTTCATATTTTCCCTTTAGCTGTTCGAACAGCTCAGCAAACTTTCCAGGAGACGGCTGTGACGTCTTTGGCACTTCTTTCTCCGTGTTCAGCTTTGCGTATAACTTGAGCGGGTCTAGATTGACGCCGTCTTCATATGTTTCGTTACTGAACGTAATCGTTAACGGAACTACGTATAGATCCGGATGATTTTGCAATTCCTCTGGAATATAAGCAGTGCTGTCAGTAACCCAAGCAATTTTCTTAGTCATATAATTGAACCTCTTTAAGATTTTTCTATACTGAAATAGTTAGTTGTTTTTATTATATCCATACTTGTTTTGAGAGAATATGTATTTATTCTTTATTGTACTTTATTTATCCCTCATACACTAATGGTAATTAGGAAAATATCATGAACCTTGAAAGAGGTTGAAATAGGCAAAATGAAAATGCGAAATGTTAACAGAACTACTCGATTTTTATATATAATTGTGAATAATCGAACAGTAAAGGGTTGAGTATGATGAAAGAAATCATAAAAAATCAAATTGACTCACATAAAGCACAATATGAAAACCGGGGCCGCCTGCTGATTACATGTCCGGATCAGCCTGGTATTGTTTCCGCGGTGTCAACGTTCCTGTTCTCAAAAGGAGCAAATATCATTGAAAGTAGTCAATATTCTTCTGATCCGAATGGCGGAACTTTTTTTATCCGTTTAGAATTTGAATTAGAGCAATTGCAACAGCTTCGCGTAGAGCTGGAAAATGATTTTCAGCCGGTAGCAGAGCAATTTTCAATGGAATATTCCTTCCGCTATGTATCTCAGCTGAAGCGGACAGCCATTTTTGTATCAAAAGAACCGCATTGTTTGCTTGAGCTGCTTTGGGAATACCAAAGCGGAGATTTAATGATGGATATTGTCATGGTAATCAGCAATCATGAAGACACAAGAGAAATTGTCGAATCTATAGGCATACCGTTTTACTATATCCCTGCCAACAAAGATATTCGCAAGCAAGTAGAAGAAAAGCAAATTAAGCTTTTAAAGGATAATAATATTGATGTTATTGTATTAGCACGCTATATGCAGATTTTGACGGAGAAATTTGTGGCGGAGTTCCCTAATCAAATCATCAATATTCATCATTCCTTCCTGCCGGCTTTCGTCGGTGCTCGTCCGTATGAACGCGCATTCGAACGCGGCGTGAAATTGATTGGTGCGACATCTCACTATGTGACGAATGATTTGGATGAAGGTCCGATTATCGAACAGGATATTAAGCGTGTTGACCACCGTGACACAGTGGAACGATTGAAGAAAATTGGCCGCACGATTGAGCGAAGCGTGCTTGCTCGCGCGTTGAAGTGGCATTTGGATGATCGTGTGATTGTCCATAAAAATAAAACAATCCGTTTTTAAAACCAACATGAAAAGGAATAATAAATGCGTTTATGCACAGTCAGGGAGTCCGTTAGAGATAACGGGCTTTTTTGTATTGAAATGCTCTCAAGGAGGATATCAAAAATAGAAAAGGACCGGTGACAGTTGTGTGAGAATATATTTTTTGGAACGAAGATGGCTGTCTAACCTTACACCTCTCATACTCGAAGGTCTACAGGATGTAGGTTATATCAGCGAAGACATGCGGACGTGGCGCTTATAGCTGATGTCCCCTACTGCCTCCCCGAAGAGTCCATAAGACGGTTTCGCGAGAGCCTCAGTTCAGGTGCTAAACGAGGCGCTTGAGCTTTGTTATAAGCCTCAAGTAGTACATGAAAATATAGCGCAGGTCGATTATAGAAAATTGTGCAAATAGCTAAGATAGAAGTATGAAAGGAGGAACGGACATGAAAAAATTTGGTTTGTTTATTATTGGAGGAATTGCCGCCATTGTGCTGCTTGCTAACTTCGTACCGATGCTCGGCCTTGCAATTACATTAGGAATTGGCTATCTGGTGTTGAGGGAGTTTTTGAAGGCTCAATCAACAGGCGCTAAAGTTTTATGGGGACTGACTGGTTTACTGGTTGTATCTATGGCGATCTCAAACCTTCCGTCCGTAATTGGTTTAGTGGCAGCGTTTGTTCTGTATGTAGTTTATAAGAAATGGAATGAACGAAAAGTCACCAAAGAAGACAACGATAGTGATCCATTCTCAAACTTTGAGACTGAGTGGGCAAAATTGAATAAATAATTGTAAGAGGAGATGGAAAAAATGAGCAACATTTTTACACGTATGGTAAACAGTTTAACAGCAGATGTAAATGAATTATTGGATAAAAAAGAAGAAAGCAACCCGATAAAAATGCTGAATCAATATTTAAGACAATGCGAGCAGGAAGTTGAAAAGGTTCGTCAGTTAGTAGAACGCCAATATCGTTTGAAGGAAGAGCTGAAGCGCGAGTATGCGGAAGCGAAGCGTTTCTATGACAAGCGAGCTCACCAAGTAGAAGTTGCTTCAAGAGCTGGCGAAGTTGAACTTTATGACTTTGCTTTAGCGGAAAAAAATCAATATGAGGAACGGGTCGCGCGTCTGGAAACAGCTATTGCAGAAGCGAGCAAACAGCTAGATGAGCTGGAGTTCAAATATGCAGAAATGAAACATAAGCTAAAGAATATGCAATTAAGACGTTTAGAGTTAATGGGGCGCGAAAATATCGCCCGTGCCAATCAGCGTATAAACTTTGTATTGGATCCTGAGCAAAAGGCTCAAGGAAAAGCAGGAGCAAAATTTGAGGAAATGGAATATTATATGAACCGTTTGGAGAAGAAGGTGGAAACCGATTATATTCGACAAACTATCGATGCGAGAATTGAAGAGCTTGAAAATAAAGAGAAAAACAATGAAAGCAATTTAACTCCATAATATAAACATGGTATGCTATGGAAGGTGCAGTATGGGCTGCACCTTTTCGATATTTGGTGAAAAACGGCTGATAATTAGAGAGGAGGAGTTCCTTTTGGTACAAAAGACAAAATCGGACTTATTTTATAATTTTTTATTATTTGCGATCGTTATTATTTTAATTGAAATTGCTTTTTTTAATGAGGGCTTTCTCTTTTCTGCTTTTATATCTGCTATTTTTATTTATTACGGTAAGAAGAGATATCATCGAACAATCGGCAAGCTGTCGCTCTTTATCGGGGGGGCGACAGCACTTTTGACGATTTTGAATATGGTGACATTCAAATTCTTGCTGTTGGCCATCTTTCTATTGTTAGTATACCGATTCTTTCAATCTAAAAAACATCCAGCGATCTATAAGGCATCTAATGCAAACGGAGAGCAGCAAAACGCGGAGCCGGAGCAAATTCATAAAAAACCGCTGTTATTCAAAAACACAATCATTGGCGGGCAATCGACGCCAAATAAAGTATATGAATGGAACGATATTAACATTCAGAGCGGCATCGGCGAATTTGTCGTTGACTTAAGCGAGACTGTATTACCAAAGGGTGAGTCGGTTATCTGTATTCGCAATTTATTTGGTTCAGTGCATATTTATGTTCCTTTTGAACTGGAGGTAGAGATCGTTCACTCTGTTGCGGTTGGCAACGTCAAAATTTTTAACAATGAAGAGCCTAAAATGTTTAATCAAAACATTCACTACCATACGAGCCAATATGATCAAGCGGAGCAGAAGCTGAAAATTGTCACAAGTACAGTTGTCGGAAGCTTAGAGGTGAAGCGGGTATGAACATGATTCAACGTCAAATTATGCAAGGGATGCTCTATTCACTGTCTTTGACTGTATTAATCGTGCTTGCGTTTACATTTGTTTTTCCGGTTGACTTAATGAGGGAACTATGGGACAGAAATACGATGGGCTTACCGTTTATCGTGTTTATCCCATTATGCAGCGCAGTAATTGGGGCGATTGCAGGAGGAGTATCCGGTTACTATACTCGTCAACAGTTCGTCAAAATTAGCCGTGATTTGTCCGATATGGAGCTCGGCAAGTATGTGAACATTGCCGGTAGCAGTACCATACAGGAAGTTAATAGTATCTATGACAGGATAGATAGATTGCAAAAGCAGATGGCGAACCAAATTGCAACCTCTCAAAAGCTAGCTAATGAGCGCTCCGAGGAGCAGGAAAAGCGGATTCAGGAGATTGTGTCCCAAGAAAGAAACCGATTGGCGAGAGAGCTTCATGATTCCGTCAGTCAACAGCTATTCGCAGCATCGATGCTGATGAGTGCAATCAATGAAAGTGAACATGGTGAGCAGCAAGATAAGCAACTGAAATTAGTCGAAAACATCATACAGCAATCGCAGCTGGAAATGAGAGCGTTGCTGCTTCATTTGCGTCCTGTTCCTTTGAAGGGAAAATCGTTGAAGGAAGGGATGGAGGAGCTGCTTGTCGAATTAATGCAGAAAGTACCGATGAAAATCACGTGGAAAATCGAGTCGGTTGAATTGGATAAGGGAGTCGAGGATCAGCTTTTTCGTATACTGCAGGAATCATTATCCAATACGCTTCGTCACTCGCAAGCTTCATCTCTGGAGGTTTACCTTGTGAAGCGGGAAGGTATGGTTATAATGATTGTTTCCGATGATGGGGTAGGATTTGATTTGGAAACATCGAGAACAGGAAGCTATGGACTGCAGAATATGCATGAAAGAGCGCTTGAAGTCGGGGGCACATTCAAAATTGTGAGCGTGAAGAACAAGGGGACCCGTTTAGAGGTGAAGGTTCCGATTATAGTAAAGGATGATCGTCATGAAAATTAGAGTATTATTTGTAGATGACCACGAAATGGTTCGAATCGGCGTTTCAGCCTTTCTTTCCTCGCAGCCTGACATAGAAGTTGTAGGAGAAGCATCTGACGGCAAAGAAGGAGTAGAAAAAGCGCTACAGCTAAAGCCGGACATCATTTTGATGGACTTGGTCATGAAAGAAATGGACGGAATAGAGGCCACAAAGGAAATTGTTCAACTATGGCCGGAAGCGAAAATCATCATTGTCACGAGCTTTTTGGATGATGAGAAGCTGTACCCAGCACTAGAAGCAGGAGCGACCAGTTATATGCTGAAAACATCGAAAGCAAGTGAAATTGCTGATGCAGTGCGCTCGACATTCCATGGTCAATCGGTTTTGGAGCCGGAAGTGACCGGAAAAATGATGGAGCGCATGAGAAAGCCCAAGCACTCAGAGCTTTATGAAGATTTGACCAATCGTGAAATGGAAGTTCTTTTGCTGATGACGGAAGGAAAAAGCAATCAGGAAATTGCGGATAAGTTATTCATCTCTTTAAAAACAGTAAAGGTACACGTTTCAAATATTTTGAGCAAATTAGAAGTGCAGGACCGCACGCAAGCTGTTATTTATGCGTTTAAGCATGCGCTTGTCAAATAAGAGGAGGGGTTTAACATGAAAAAATGTGCCATATTTGATTTTGATGGTACGTTAGCCAATTCGAAGGCCGTCGCGCTAGGGGTCATTAACCAATTGGCGGAAACCCATGGATTTCCGAAATTTTCTCCGGAGAAGGCAACAATGATGCATGGTCAGGAAAAAACATTGCTTTCTAAATTTCCGCTCATTGCGGATGACTTTTATAGACTTTATAAAGAATCGATACAAGAAATTCCGCTATTTGACGGCATTCGTGATTTGCTTGTGCAACTGCGGAATCTTGGTGTGGAGATTGCCGTCATTTCATCAAATGAGGAGAGTAATATACGTGAATATTTCCTTAACCATGGAATGAGTTTCATTACGGAAGTGTATACTTCAAATGACTTATAAGGCAAAGATACGATGATTGATGATTTTTGCGAGAAACATCAATATTCAAAGGATGAAGTTATTTATATTGGCGATGAGGTACGTGATATTCGTGCTTGCCATAAAAGCGGCATCAATGTTATTTGGGTGAGTTGGGGCTATGACGCAGAGGAACATGCCTTAGTGGAAAAACCGACATTTACAGCACATGAACCATCTGAGCTATTAGCTTTTATGAAATGAAAATAAAGGAGTATGCAAGTGAAACAACTAGAGATTATACAAGCAGTTGCTTATCGATTAGAGCAGGCTAAGATTCCGTATACATTTGTCGAAGAGGCAGCTTTATGTGTGCAAGGAATGGCGGCTCATTGTCCATCTGTCAAAGTGCTGGTGCAATGGGATGTCTTTTCGGCATGCTATGAGCTTTTTGCGAAGGAGAACCGCACTGAAATCGAAAAAAAAGCGGTAAAAGCGGAGTTTACAGTACAGTTCGAAGAAATGGCGGTTCATATTTTCTGTCTTTTCAATACAACTGTAAGGACTGATCCTTATCGAATTAAGGAAGGTGGCGTTTGGTGCCGTTCCTTATACAGCTATATGTATGGAGTTGACTTTACGGACTATAAAACGGAGATTGTCCGCTTTTTACATAATAAGCAACAAGCATTGACGGCACAAAACGAGCAGGCTTGGAACCAAAATAATTACCAGGCACTCTTAGCACGTTACGGCCAACCGAAAGAAGTGGCAGAGAAAATCAAGCAAAACCCGGAGTGGCGCATATATCCGTTCGGCCAATATATGCCTGACTTAAAAGATAAAAAGGTGCTCCATTTACTTGGTTCAAACGGCGTAAAAGCAACGGCTATGGCACTGCTTGGAGCGGATGTGACAGTTGTCGACTTTTCTCAGGAAAATGCGAAGTTCGCTAATGAATTAGCGCATGAGGCTGAAGTGGACATTCACTATATCGTGTCAGATGTCTTTTCGATATCGGAAATGCATGGTGAGTTTGACTATGTGCTGATGGAACTTGGAGTTTTACATTACTTCATCACCCTGGAGCCGTTAATGCATTTGATTAAAGATAAGCTTGCAGTTGGCGGGCATTTTATTTTGCATGAATTCCACCCGATTTCTACAAAGCTGATTACTTCAAGCGGCAAAAAGCATAAAGTAACCGGTAATTACTTTGCGCCGGAATTGACGTATCAAAGTGTGGCTTTTTCGAAACATATGCCGGATGGCGTGCAGGAAGAATTGATGCAAACAGTGCAGCGCAAATGGACAATCGGCGAGTTGGTCACATCTGTTGCAGCCTCCGGTTTGAGAATTCATTCTTTGCAAGAAGAGCCGAATCATAAAATACATGATATAGGCTTGCCTAAAACGTATACACTTATAGCTGAAAAGTAAGAACAGCCGCCTACAGAGGGCGGCTTCTTTTGTTTTTTTATTTGATGCAGGCATTGATGAAGCGCCTGAATAGTGAACCGGCAAAAGCGTCATCTGTCGCAAACATATTTTCCGGATGCCATTGCACGCCTAAAACAAACTTTTTGCTGCTGCTTTCGATGGCTTCAATAATACCATCGTTTGCGGTTGCAGAAATCGATAAATATGGAGAAATGCGACGAACGGCTTGATGATGGTAGCTGTTGACTCTCATTCTTTCTGACTGGGCAATCTCATATAACAGTCCGTCTTTTTTTATATTAATATAATGAGAGGTATGGTAACGAGGGGCAATTTGCGTATGCTGGATTAACTCAGTTTGTATTTGAGAATAAATATCTTGATATATATCGCCGTCCAGCGCGATATTCAATACTTGGCAGCCTCTGCAAATGGCCAATATCGGCTTATTTAAGTAAAACATCTTTTTAATAATGCTCATCTCGAATCGGTCTCTTTCCGGGCAAACAGACCTAAGATTTTGATGTGGCTCCTCCCCGAAAGTCAACGGATCAATGTCGCCGCCGCCTGTCACCAGTAGACCATCAATGCTTGCTATTATTTCATTCTCTGCTTCTTCCGGAGGAACGTTGGGAAGCACAATAGGAACGCCTCCTGCCAAAGTGACGGACTGAATGTTGTCGGTTGATAGCGTCAACAAGCCATTTCTTAAATTAGATGTAATGCCGATAAGCGGTTTCATATATAATTATCTCTCCTTCATATTTTCGGTTGGATAATTATATATATGTCTGTTTTCCAGTTATTCCCCGGCAAAAACAAAAGCCGATTCAATTCGTGATTGAAATCGGCTAAACATCATTTGCTTATTGCTTATTTAAAAACTTTACGCAAACAGGAGAAGGAACAGCTACATTAGATTGAAGCAATGTCAATCTGCCTGTTTCCTTGTCGCGTTCAAATACTGTTAGATTATTAGATTCTTGGTTGGCTACGATAAGGAATTCTTCGTTCGGATCTAAAGAGAAATCGCGAGGCCATAATCCTTGTGTAGGTGTATGTTCGACAAATGACAACTTGCCTGTCTCTTCATTCACTTTAAATACTGCAATACTATTGTGGCCACGGATGCTAGCGTAAACGAAACGACCGTCAGCAGACACGTGAATAGCACCTGCTTGGCTCTTGAAGCGATAATCCAGTGGCACAGCTATATCATACTGAATTTCATGGAAACTGCCGTTATCAGGGTTATAAGTTAAAACGATAACTTCGTTACTCAACTCAGTGATGATATAGGCATACTTGCCGTTCGGATGAAAAGCAATATGTCTCGGGCCGCAGCCTGGCGCAAGCGATAGTGATTGCACTTTTGTTAATGTGAAATCTGCCAGTTTATATGTTTCTAAAGTATCGGTGCCTAGATCAATAGCAACAACATATTTTTGATCAGGTGTGAAGCCTGCAAAATGAACGTGCGGCTTTTCTTGACGTTCGGTATTAGGACCGCTTCCTTCATGCAGTATGACAGATGTAACAGATTGTACAGCTCTGTTATGTACCGGATGGGCCTCAATAGAACCTCGGTGATAGTTTGCGATTACAACGTTCTTTTCATGCTCATCTACACTAATATGACATGGTGACGGGCCTTCTGTCACTTGCATATTAACGAACTCAAGCGCTCCGTCTGCATGATTGATTGCATAAGAAGCAACCCCTCCAAGAGAGCCTTTTTTAGCGACGGAATAAAGAGCGTCTTGATCAGCGCTTATGCACAAATAAGTCGGATTTTCGACTTCTGCAACTAAGTGGATATCGCCTATTTCTCCTTTTGTTGTGTGAAGAGTAAACGAATAAATGCCCTTGCTTTCATGGTTTGTATAGGTACCGATATAACCTTTAATTTTTGTCATTTTTTATACCTCCAATCTAGGTGATAACTCTATTTTATCATACTATTTAAAAGGTTCTTTCTATGAAAAATAATCCAATAACTATATTGATATAAAGAAATGTTTAACGGATGATATTCTAAGAAAATATTCTACTATAAAGCAGGGTAGGAGAGTTAAAGAGTAGAGGATTTTTTTAGGAAGAACCATTGGGAGGCATGCTCTTTCTGTTGATTGGAGCGGAGGGCGACGACTCCTGCTCAGACGAAGCGGGCAGGCCGATACATCGTGAGAACGAAGACAAGGAGGCTGGGTGCCTTGCCCCGTGGAAAGCATCCGCCTGCAGCATCAACGAATGCGCTGAATCGTGCAAATAAAAAAGACCATCTAAAGCAGAACGACATTCGAAACAAATGCCATATCTTTAGATAGTCTCCAAAAGGACCGATGACGGTTTTTCTTATTTTTGGTTAGCCCAAGCTTCTACGTTCCATTCTTTTGTCACCCAGTCTTTATAGAAATCAGGTTCGTGGGAAACAAGTACAACTGTACCTTTGTAAGCTTTCAGTGCACGTTTTAGTTCTTCTTTTGCCGTTACGTCCAAGTGGTTTGTCGGTTCATCGAAAAGCACCCAGTTGCTTTCTTCCATCAGCAGTCGGCAAAGGCGGACTTTCGCTTGCTCTCCACCGCTTAGTTGGCTCATCGGACGGGCAATATGCTCATTCTTAAGACCGCAGCGGGCAAGTGCCGCACGCACATGGCTTTGCTCCATATTCGGATAAGCGTTCCAAATATAGTCGATTGGCGTAATGTTCTCAGCTTTTACTTCTTGTTCGAAGTATACCGGCTCCAGAAAATCACCGCGTGTGATTTTTCCGCTTAAAGGAGGGATAACGCCAAGAATTGTTTTTAATAGCGTTGATTTACCGACACCGTTGCAGCCGACGATGGCAATTTTGTCGCCACGTTCGATGGTCATTGACATCTTTGGAAGCAGAGGATGCGTATAACCGATTTCGAAATCTTCTCCTTCGAATACCCAGCGGCTGCTGGCTCTCGTTTCCTTGAATTCAAAAGTCGGCTTCATTGCTGTTTCCGGACGGTCAATCCGTTCCATACGGTCAAGCTGCTTCTGACGGCTCTTTGCACGGCCTGTTGTTGAATAGCGCGCTTTGTTTTTTGCGATGAACTCTTCTTGCTTCTTAATAAATTCCTGCTGTTTTTCATAAGCGTTAATGTGTTGGTTCTTATGGAGCTCAGCAAGCTCCAAAAACTTCTCGTACGTTGCTGTGTAGCGAGTCAATTTCGCGAATTCCAGGTGGAAAATAACATCTGTTGATGCATTCATGAATTCCGTATCATGCGAAATCAAAATGAAGGCATTTGGATATTCTCGCAAATATTTTGCTAACCAATTGATATGCTCTTCGTCCAAGTAGTTGGTCGGCTCATCTAGAAGAAGCACTTGCGGTTGCTCAAGCAATAGTTTAGCGAGCAATACTTTTGTTCTTTGTCCACCGCTCAGTGCCGCTACGTCTCGCTCAAGACCGATGGCGTCAAGTCCAAGACCGCGGGCAGCATCCTCAATCTTTAAATCCAGTGTGTAAAATCCGCCTGCATCTAGCTGGTCTTGAAGCTCAGCCATTTTCTCAAGCAATACTTCAAGCTCTTCCGGAGAAGCTTCTCCCATTTTGCCAGTTACTTCGTTTAGTTCCTCTTCCACTTTAAATAGGTGGGCAAACGCATCTTGAAGCACATTACGGATTGTTTTGCCTGGTGTTAGGTTTGTGTGCTGATCCAGATATCCGTACACAACGCCCGGTGTCCATTGCACTTTCCCTGTGTCGTGGATTTGCTGGCCAGTGATGATATTCATTAAAGTCGATTTGCCGACACCGTTTGCTCCGACAAGTCCGACGTGCTCATTATTCAATTGAAGTGATACATTTTTAAACAGCATTCGATCGCCAAAGCTGTGACTTAAACCTTCTACAGATAACAAACTCATTTATATAGTTCAACTCCTGAAATTTTCGTTACACATAGTGTTTCTATTGTATTCGACAAGGTGATTTAAAGTAAAGCGGAAAAATCGGGGCATGTCCGAAATGGATAAGAAGGGTATTGCAACAACAGGAAAAAGGCCTCTCGGAAGCTATATTTCACTTCCGGGAGGCCGATTGAAATCCTGAAGAATTAGTCGTCGAATTTCATGCCTTTCAACAAGTCGGCAAATGGATTATTGATTGGTTCTTCTTCTTTATTTTGTTGCTTCAAGTATTTTTGAACAGTTCGTTTATCGACCTTACCGCGTGATTCTTTCTTTCTTCTTGCTTCAAAAGCGCTCAGCTTTTCTCGGTATCCGCATTTACATACGAAAATTTGACCATCGCCTTCACCGCGAAGCTCCAATTTCTTCTTGCATTGCGGACATCGTGCATTCGTTACCCGGGATACATTTTTACGGTGACCGCACTCGCGGTCTTGGCAGACAAGCATTTTTCCTTTTTTGCCGTTCACTTCAAGCATTGGTTTGCCGCAATCCGGGCAAGTTTTTGTCGAAATGTTGTCGTGCTTATACTTTTTGTCACTAGCTTTAATTTCAGCGACGATTTCTTTTGTATGTTTTTTCATTTCGTTAATGAATACTTCTTTTTTTAGCTTACCGTTGGCAATCAGCTCAAGCTTTTGCTCCCACTCGGCTGTAGTCGCAGGCGAGCGCAGCTCTTCAGGCACTAAATCAAGAAGCTGACGTCCTTTTGACGTAATATGGATCTCTTTGTTGCCACGCTTCTCAATTAAGAATGAGTTAAACAGCTTATCGATAATATCTGCCCGTGTCGCAACTGTCCCAAGTCCGCCGGTGGCTTTTAGCGTGTCGGCAAGCTCTTTATTGTTGCTGTTCATATATTTAGACGGGTTTTCCATTGCTGATAACAAGGTTGCTTCCGTGAAACGGGCCGGTGGTTTTGTTTGGCCGGATGTTTCGGCAATTAATTTTGTTTTTAGTACATCGCCTTGTTGAAGTTTCGGCAATAGTTGCTCTTTTACATCTTCTGCTTGATCATCGTCCTCGAATCGATTTTCATAGACTTCCTTCCATCCTGCTTGTAGCACAGTTTTTCCTTTAGCGATGAAAGTCTCGTTGCCGATTTTTGCGTGTACAGTCAGTTGCTCATATTCGTGGGCAGGGAATAGTACCGCTAAGAAACGTTTGACGACAAGGTCGTAAATTTTACGTTCTTTGTCAGAGAAAGATGAGAAGTTGACATACCCTTCAGTCGGAATGATTGCATGGTGATCACTCACTTTGCTGTCATCGACAAATGCTTTAGAAGGTTTGATTGGCTTGCTCAGCACTTTGTTAGCAAGTGGTCGATATTCACTGACTCCGCATGCTTTTAATCGTTCCGGAAGCGTGCCCACGATGTCTGATGATAGATAGCGCGAATCGGTACGCGGATACGTTAATACTTTGTGGGACTCATAAAGACTCTGCATAATTTTTAATGTTTCTTTGGCAGAATAGCCAAACAGCTTATTGGCATCGCGTTGCAGTTCAGTTAAATCGTAAAGCGCCGGAGCGAACGATTTTTTCGCTTTTCGGTCAATCGCTGTCACGGTTGCATCTTTACGGCCGAGCGATTGGACGATAGTATCAATTTTTTCTTTATTAAAGCTGCGGCTATTGCCGTTCTTGTCTTGCCATGTCAGTTTAATGGACTCTGTTTGTGCTTCAATTCCGTAGTAAGTTTGCGGTTTGAAGTTTTTAATCTCATCTTCTCGCGCTGCAATCATCGCGACAGTCGGAGTTTGCACACGTCCACAATTCAGTTGCGCGTTGAATCGTGTTGTCAAGGCACGAGTTGCATTCAATCCAATGTACCAGTCAGCTTCTGAGCGTGCAACGGCTGCGGCATACAGATTGTCATACTGTTTGCCTGGTTTTAAGTTTTGGAAACCAGCTTTAATCGCTTTATCCGTCACTGATGAAATCCAAAGTCGTTTGATCGGTTTTTTTACATTGGCTTTCTCAAGTATCCAACGGGCCACCAATTCACCTTCACGTCCTGCGTCTGTCGCGATGATGACTTCGTTGACGTCCTGACGTGCTAATTGCGATTTAACAGCTTGAAATTGCTTGCCGGATTGCTTAATGACTGTCAATTTCATTCGGTCGGGAAGCATCGGCAAGTCTTCTAAATTCCATGTTTTATATTTGGCATCATACACTTCGGGATCGGCCAGCGTCACCAAATGCCCTAATGCCCATGTGATAATGTAACGGTCTCCTTCTAAAAATCCGTTGCCTTTCTTCGTACATTTCAATACGTTTGCGATATCTCTGGCAACGGAAGGTTTTTCAGCTAAAACTAAGCTTTTTGCCATATTTATTCCTGCTCCTTTATATGCGTTGTATTGTCTACTATAACATATTAAGTTATTCTGATATTACATGTACGGATAGTGAACCTTTTAAATTGTTTGATTGCCGTCGAATTAGAGCGTAAAAAGTCGGAGAGGATAAATAACATGAACAGTAAGGAGTTTTTCAGATGGCAAAAGGAAAAACAAATGCAATGAGATTGCTTGATTCGGCAAAGGTACCGTATGAAGTGCTGTCTTATGAATCGAAGGACGGCAAAATTGACGGCCTTTCTGTTGCCGAAAAAATCGGTAAAGATCCTGAAATTGTATATAAAACATTAGTTGTTCAAGGATCCAGCAAGGAGGTGTATGTGTTTGTTATACCAGCTGGAGCTGAGCTGAGCCTGAAAAGGGCAGCTGCAGCAGCCGGTGAGAAAAAGGTGGAAATGGTTGCCGTTAAAGATATTCAAAAACTGACCGGTTATATTCGGGGAGGTTGTTCGCCAATCGGAATGACGAAGAAATATCAGACATTCATTCACGAAGCGTGTAAAGGCAAAGGCGAAATCATTGTAAGCGGCGGGAAAATTGGCATGCAAGTATCGTTGGAACCTGATCGTCTTGCGGAACTGACATCAGCCCGCTTTGTAAATATTACTCAATAGGCCAAGGACTGCTGAGAAGTTATAAATTGCTTCTCGGCAGTCCTTTTTTGTAAGGAGACAGAAGGAACTGCAAATCTTGAGCATGCGCCCCGCCGATGTTCATTGCTTGCTGGCTCCTTCTCCATTAATGTGAATCTAATGAGCTTATTCATGATGAAAAAGGACCGGTGTCGGTTTTTTCTTATTGGGTATTCACCTAATTATGGAGCGATGCATATACTATGAATGCCAGTAT
The DNA here is from genome assembly GCF_014712675.1 of Peribacillus faecalis. Lineage (GTDB taxonomy): Bacteria > Bacillota > Bacilli > Bacillales > DSM-1321 > Bacillus_AD > Bacillus_AD faecalis. The sequence goes on from NZ_JACXSI010000002.1 coordinate 36,136, forward strand.
TAGGGATGAAGAGGGGTGCTTCATGTTGAAAGGTCGTGTGCTACATTATTTTGCGGAAGGCAATACGGCGCGTGGTTATGCAAATCTATATGAAACCAATTTGCAAGATTTACAAAAGCTGTTGATTTTAAAAGGCGGCTCGAAGGCTTGTAAATCCAGATTGCTAAAGAAGACCGGACTTCACTATGAGAAGGAAGGGTACAGTCTGCATTATATACATTGTCCGATGAATCACGAACACATTGCCGGCATCATTATCGAAGAGCTGCAAATTGGTGTTTTAGACAGTAAAGGGATACAAAGGCTGGATTCAAAAATAGCGCATAAAAAGAAACTTTACATCAATCTGGACCATCAGTATGCGCTGGATGATCAGAAAGAATATGTGGTGCAATTGGCTTCTAAAATTATGAAGCTAAAGCAGGAAGCGTATTTGCTGTATGAGAAAGCTTTGCATATACATGATGAGTGGGAAGCAATTTTTATAGATAATATGGATTTTGAAAAAGCAAACGCTTTAACAGAAGAGATGATTCAACAACTGTATGGAGAGCCGGTATCGACCGGAAAGGGAAAAGTAAAACGGCGCTTTCTTGGAGCGGCAACGCCGGCTGGTGCTGTTGATTATGTGCCATCGTTAACGGATGGTTTAGCGAAGCGATATTTTATAAAAGGGAGACCAGGCTCTGGAAAATCAACGATGTTGAAGAAAATTGCAATTGAAGCGGAGATAAGGGGCTTTGATGTAGAGATATATCATTGTGGCCTTGACCCTCATAGTCTGGATATGGTAATTGTCCGAGAACTGGGATTTGCGATTTTTGATAGTACAGCACCGCATGAGTATTTTCCTATGCGAGTTGGTGATGAAGTGGTTGATGTTTATGCCGCATGCATTGCCCCAGGAACGGATGAAGATTACGAAGGTGACATCGTTCATATTAAAGAGCGATATCAAGAGAAAATAAAGAAGGGAACAGAGGTGCTTCAGTCAGCACGTCAAGCAGAAGATGAACTGGAAATGCTGTATGAGCAAAACGGAGATTCTAATAGAGAAGCTGTTATCGTAGAGAAGATCCTTTGCTTTATAGAGGAGGGAAGAAATATTACGAGAACATAGTAAAAAGGCGTGGAGGAATCCGCGCCTTTTGTTCGTGAACCTTTAAAAAATTAAGTGTGCCACTAAGACAATAATCGGTAATGTGATTACTGTACGAAGAAGGAAGATAGCAACTAAATCCTTGAATTTGACCGGGATTTTAGAGCCGAGCAGTAAGCCCCCAACCTCTGACATGTAGATAAGCTGTGTGACAGATAGGCAGGCAATGACGAAACGAGTAAGCTCGCTCTCAATGCCAGCTGCCAAAACAGAAGGCAGGAACATGTCGGCAAACCCGATTAAGATAGTTTCGGAAGCAGCATGTGCTTCTGGAACATTTAAAAGCTCGAGAATCGGTACAAATGGAATGCCTAGCCATTGGAATAAAGGTGTATAATTGGCGATGATGACGGCTAGTGTCCCCATTGCCATAACAACTGGAGCTACACCCATCCACATATCTAGAACATTTCGCCCGCCGTCGATGAAGAACTGCTTCATGCCTTGGTTTTTAGATGCTCGTTCAACAGCTTGTGAAAAACCCCATGAAAAAGGTGTATAACCTTCCGGAATAATTTCTTGCTGTTTATCAGGATTTTCTCTATAGTATTCATCCGGTTTTCTGCTTAATGGAGGAATTCGAGGCATGATAATCGCTGCAGCAACACCTGCCAATAGTACTGTTAAGTAGAATGGAATGAACATATGACTTAGACCAACTTGTGAAATGATGACAAGGCTGAATGTGATTGATACAACTGAGAACGTTGTGCCGATAATAGCAGCTTCACGTTTCGTGTAAATTCCTTCTTCATATTGCTTGCTCGTCAGAAGAACACCGATAGTGCCGTCGCCAAGCCAAGAAGTAGCACAGCCGACTGATGCACTTCCCGGAAGCTTGAATAAAGGACGCATAACTTTCGTGAATACAGCCCCAAACAGCTCCAGTAATCCGTAATTCAACAATAATGGTAACAGTAATCCCGCAAAGAAGAATACTGAGAATAAAACGGCCAATAGGTTAAATAAAAGCATCCCGCCTGTATCAGCTGACCAGATCCATTCAGGACCAATTTGAAAAATTGTGCATACGGCAAAAATTGCGCCTAACACACGAATTACAACCCACGCGGCATGTACATCAAACAGTGACATGAAAAATGGGCTTTTTTTCAAAAATGGCAGTTCAATAAATTTAGCAATTACCGTTATGATGGCAGTCAACACAATGATGACTGCTGTGATGTATGGAATTGAATTTCCCAGCACGTCTTGCATAAAGCCGGACAAGATTGCAATTGGAATGGTAATCTCTCCGTTATACTTGATGGGAGTCATGAATAAAAGAATACCGATCAAAGATGGAATGATAAACATGAGAATTGAAGATAGCGTAAAATGATTTCTGGTTGACTTCATGATGTTCCTCTCTCAATAACTCTGTATTTTTATTAGTATAATTACATATTAATGCATTTTATAAAAAAAATCTATTATTATTTGAAAATAATAGATAGTTATGGGTGAAATGTAGAATTATTTTTCTGATAATAAAACCCCTTTTTAAATAATTATACTAATATAATTATTTCACTGCTTATTAACAAAATAAATGCCAATTTTATTAATAAAATATACAATGAACTAGCAGGTGATTTTTATTATTAAGATGAATTGGAGGGGGACGGACGTATGATCAAATGTATTGCATCCGATATGGATGGTACGTTGCTTAATAGTATGGAGAAAATCAGTGAGGAAAATGCGCGGGCAATTAAAGCTGCTCAAGAGAGTGGCGCAGCTTTTGTAATCGCAACTGGACGTTCCTATAAAGAAGTTCGCTGCATGTTAGATGAGGCGGATCTAAATTGTTCGGTGCTTTCGTTGAATGGGGCGGTTGCTTATGATGAGAATGGCAAACTGATCTCATCTGATCCGATTGATGTAAATACTGTACACCATGTAAGGGGATTATTGGATACGTATAAATTGTATTATGAAATTTATACGAATAAAGGCGTCTATACATACAGCAAGGAGCAATCATTGGCTATTTTGGTTGATATTCTTGTTTCAGCCATGCCTCATTTGGACCCGTTGTTCATTGCGGAAAAAGCCGGTCAGCGCTTCGAATCGGATTTTATGACTCTAATTGATGATTATGACAAGCTGTATGAAGTGCCGGATATGCAATTCTATAAGTTTTTGATTTTTTCTAATGACAATTCATTACTTGAGAAAATAGGCGGAATGCTGAAACAGCTGAAGCAGTTGGCTGTCAGCTCGTCAGGACCCGGCAACTTGGAAATTACAAATAATACAGCGCAAAAGGGCATTGCATTAAGCCGATTCGTAAGTGAAAGGAATATTGCCTTAAACGATACGATGGCGATCGGAGATAATTTTAATGATTGCTCGATGTTTGAACGAGTAGGAAAACCGGTAGCGATGGGTAATGCATCTGCTGAAATTAAACTACTTTGCGGTGAAGTAACGTTGACTAATGATGAAAATGGAGTAGCGCACGCTATTTTAAAGGCTATCAATAAATGAAAAAGAAAAAGCCGCCGTATAAGGGCGACTGTAAAAAAGGGGGATACTTTGGAAAGCTCATCGTAGCTATAAGTATTGCCTCTTTTTATTTTTTTATTCAATGAAAAATTATTTATTCCACTTGTAGGTCCAAAATTTTTCTTTTGTTAACCGTTCCATTACTTCGGGGTCTTTTTCTTTCAGTTTCTCTTCCCATGGACCGACCATTAGCTGTGTTTGAGAAGCGTGAGCCTTTAAAGTGGCTAGTTTTGTTTCCAAGTATTCGCTGATATCGTATACAACATCAGGTTCTCCCAAATCCTCGACAGTATTATGTGCAAAAGCAACGGTTTGGAGTACAGGGCGTTTAGAAGCTTCAATGCGGCCCAATGATGCAACAACGGCTCTGCCTGTAGCATCATGATCTGGGTGCACACTATATCCCGGATAAAAGGAAATAACAAGTGAAGGCTGCAGTTCTTCAACAGCATCCGTTACCATCGAAATTAGTTTTTCTTCATCTTCAAATTCAATTGTTTTATCGCGAAGACCCATCATTCGCAAATCTTGGATACCCATTTCAGCTGCGGCATTCTGTAATTCTTTCTTTCGAATGCCGGGAAGTGACTCGCGCGTCGCGAACGGCGGGTTTCCAAGGTTTCGTCCCATTTCTCCTAAGGTAAGACACATATACGTGACGGGTATTCCTTTTTTTGTATAAGCTGCGATTGTGCCGGAAACACCGAATGCTTCATCATCCGGATGAGGGAAAATAACAAGAACATGGCTTTCTTTCTTCATTGGAATGAGCTCCTTTCTATTCTGAAAAGATTTAAATTTAAATAGTTGTCTAACCTTTTTCATCGAGATGAATCTAAGTAGCATTTTCATGAAGAAAAAGGACCCGTAACGGTTTTTCTTTATTCAAAAGGCGTCGGACTGATTTGCAGGGCAACAGCCAATTTGCCGTCTCCATCCAAACCTGCCAGCAGCAGCCTATTATGATTGTCAATTTCGTAGTGGTTGATACCTTCAGCGTAAATCCAGCCGATTGGCAGTTTCAGGCCCACACGGTAAGGATCTTCTCCGGCAATTTTGCCGTGTTCAAACTGAACGCGCGCATTTCGAATATAAGCACCCGTAGAGTAGGCACCACCACCGAAGTGTGAAGCATAAGCTCCGTTTGTCGTTTCTAAATGAATATAGACGTCCTGATTTTGGAATGCATTAATAGCTTTTTGGACATCAGATACAATAATCGGCTTCATATAAACATCCTCCCCGTTAAAAAGTGCTTTCTTATAGCTTACTAAAAAGACAGTTATAATGCGAAAAGAAAATCTCGATATATATTTGTGAAGCTGACAAAAAGAGAAAAGGGTTTCCGGAGGAATTCCGGTAAACCCTTAAAATTATTTGCCAGCTTTATATAATTTATAGGCGCCATGCATTGTTGGGCCAACATATTCGTTTAGTTTCCATGAATGGCGAATCGCCTCTGTGATGAAGTCCTTTGCTACAGAAATAGCTTCCTTCACATCTTTTCCAAGTGCTAATTCCGCTGCGATTGCCGCTGCGAAAGTGCAGCCGGCGCCATGCGTATATGTAGTCGGAATCAGGTCGTTCTCAATAATGATATGCTCGTTTCCGTCATACACAAGGTCAATCGCTTTGTCATTGCCGTGCAACTTGCTTCCTCCCTTGATGATGACATACGGAACGCCTAAAGCATGAATTTTTTCAGCTGCTTTTTTCATTTGATCGATTGTTGTGATTGTTTGCATTCCTGCTAATTGGGACGCTTCGAACAAGTTCGGTGTTGTCACAGTCGCTAATGGGAGCAGTGAATTTCTATAGGCAATTGTATGCTCTGGGAATAATACTTCATCTTCACCTTTACATACCATAACTGGGTCAACAACGACATTTTTTAAGTTGTATTCTTTAATTTTTTTTGCCGCTAGTTCAATGATTTCAACTGAGCCTAGCATGCCTGTTTTCAAAGCATCAACCCCAACAGATAAAATTGTTTCTAGTTGTGCTTCAACCACATCTACACTTTGCGGAAAAACTTGATGATGCCAATTATTCTTAGGGTCCATTGCTACGATGGTCGTAAGTGCAGTCATACCGTATACGCCCAGTTCTTGGAATGTTTTCAAATCAGCTTGGATACCTGCACCGCCGCTGGAATCAGAACCAGCAATGGTTAATGCTTTTTTCATTGTCATGATAATCCTCCTAAAAGTAGTAGAGCAATAATTACAGAATTCGATAATTTTCGCTTTTATCTTTTATAAGAATATAATAATCTTGATGATAATTACAATATTTGAATTGAATCAACGAAATAAGTCTAGCACATTTTTATATAAAAAATATCACTAATAAAAAGGGGAAGAACATGATAGTACCTAATAACGTCCATCTGTCATGGCAAGGATTTCTGACAGATGAAATCAGACAAGAACTGCAAGGGATTGAAAAACAAATCGGAGAAAATTACAATCCGAGCAATAGCGAACAAATATTACGATTCCTGACGACAGACCTTGAAAAGGTGAGAGTTATATGGTTGGGGCAGGATGTATATCCGATGAAGGGCGTTGCAACCGGTAGGTCGTTCGAAGTAGGAACACTTGAAAACTGGCAACAGCCTTTTAAGCAAGTATCCATGAAAAATATTATTCGTTTAATCCATAAAGAATATAACAATATCCAATCCTATAATGAGATTAAATCGTATGAGGAGATCAAGAAAGAGATTGCATCCGGTACATTTCAGCTGCAAACCCCTAAGAAATGGTTTGATGCACTTGAAGAGCAAGGTGTTCTATTTCTGAATACATCCTTCACGTGTGAAACGGGAAAACCGAATAGTCATAAGGAAATTTGGGCTCATTTTTCAAAATGTGTGCTGTTGTACATTTCGAAAGTTAACCCTGACATAATATGGTTCTTGTGGGGTAAGGAAGCAATGGGGAATAAACCCTTTATAGAGCAAGGCGTATTCTACGAAAGTCGACATCCAATGATGTGCAGTGTTAAATATGAGAATGATTTTCTGAAATTCGACGGCTTTAGGAAAACGATGAATATAATCAATTGGTTAGGTATTTGAATATTCGACAATGTTCCACGTGAAACGTTAATTTTTGACAGCAAATAGGGGTAATGATATGGAACAAAGGGTGAATTGTATGCAGTGTAAGCATTTTTTTGTCACATGGGATAATAATGCTCCTAAAGGTTGTAAGGCATTCGGGTTTAAATCCTCTATAATTCCTTCAATAGTAGTGAAGCGGTCCTCGGGGGAAGTTTGTCTGAAATATGAAAAGAAACGTCGGTAAAGGTTTGGGAGAAGTGCAAAAATTCCGTCTGTGGTAAAATTATAAAGAAATTATTGCTAGTATCTAAAGGAGTGAAAATACTTGAATATCCCATCAAGTAAAGTATTAGAGAAAATGGGGGAACTTGTAGCAAAAGCGCAGGCAACTGAAACAGAAGAGCAGCGGAATGGCTATGTCATAGCCATAAAAACCTTATGTGATCTGCTCATTCAAGATGATGATATGAAGGAAGAAACATTCTCGCAGAAAGAGCTGACATCTTCAACAGTTTTTTCTGAAAGTGATTTGCAAAGAAAGCTGTCTGTCGATGACGCAAATGGCACATCTCTATTAGATTTTTAATTCCGTTCCTGATTTATATTGAAATCGGAGAGCGATTTATAATTGTAATTATTTCGCTATAAAGAAAAGAGGGAGTAGGATGAAGTTATTTATTACTTTAGGGGCGGTTAATGGCTTTTTAGCAGTTGCTCTAGGTGCATTTGGTGCACATATGCTAGAAGGGAGAATTCCGGAGAAGTATATCGCTACATGGGAAACAGCTGTGCAGTATCAAATGTTTCATGCAGTCGGTTTGTTAGTGATTGGGTTGTTGGCGTGGAAATTGGGGACTCTTCCAGCTATAAATTGTTCGGGCTATTTGATGTTAGCCGGAATTATCTTTTTTTCAGGAAGTTTATACACTTTAAGTGTAACGCAAATTTCTATTTTAGGAGCCATTACACCAATAGGCGGAGTTCTTTTTCTAGCTTCGTGGGTTATGATGATTGTTGCCGTTTTCAAATATGCATAAAGGTTAAGAGGGTGCTAGTCTCCCGATGGTCAAAAGTCATGGGAAGATAACACCCTTTTATTTATGCTTAGGAAGTCTGAATCGGCTCATTAAAGGTAATATAATCGATATAGACCATTAATAATACATAATAAGTGTTTGTTTCCGGATCTAATAGAATAATGTGGTCTCTTCCTGATGCTATGATGTTTCCTCTTACAGTCATGTTTGGATTTGCAGAGTGTGCACTGAAAGTCAAATGGACAGTAGCAAGATTTCCTTTGTTTAATCGAATAATATTTTCGAGATAAGCATGCTGAATCTCAAGCATTCCTGGTACATTAGCAGCTGGATTGGCACCTAGTACCACTTTATTAGAGGCTGGACTAAATTGGCTCGTGGCAGACGGATTGGCACCTAGTACTACTTTATTAGTGGCTGGATCAAATTGGCCCATGGATGTAGGAATAAGAGGTCCGCCTGAAGCTTCTAATGGGCCTCCCATGTATGTTTGCATAGGTTGTTGTGGCATCTGTTGCATTGATTGTGGCATCTGCTGTTGAGGGTAGGTGCCGAAATTAGGTTGTTGCCCGCTCTGTTGCGTTTGTGCGTATTGCGGTACTCCCCCTTGTTGTGTCGTATAGCCGTAATTGCTATACGGATTAGGGTTTTTGGAATTCATTTGATCCATGTGGACATACCTCCATTTTTATAAATTAATAATGTGGAATGACAATGCGGTCGTTCATCTAATCAGGTACTATTAGATCGAATAAACGGCTGGACATTCGTCACCGGTTGGCTCAAAGAAACAATGATTTCTATATACACCTGAATTCGGTTGATCGTACCATGAATCAGGACAATCACCGGGTGTGGGGGGCCTGAAAAACCATAAAGCATACGTTGCCGGCCAAAATCTTTCGCCCTCTAGAACTCTGCGTGCCTGTTTAATATCTACATCTCTTGCCCTTTGATAAAAATAACCTTTTTGAGTTGCCTCGAAACCGCCTGGATTTTGGAATACCATCTGATTAATCGTACGGATATTTTTGAAATCAAGACAATCTGCTGCTACACGATTAACACCGACATTGCCGACGAGGAGCATACCTAGGGTGCCTTCTCCTTCAGCTTCTGCTCTCATTAGCCGTGCCAATAGTGCTACATCATTCTCTGTGTAAGGGATTCTTCCCATTACTTTCACCCCTTTGAAGTACATTCTTGTGGTATGGTAAAAGTTGATTTTAACTGTTGTTTGATTGATTTAAGCTATTACTATTTCATGTGTATGATACGAGCGAAAAAATATGCAAAAAACTCTTGCCGGACATGGCAAGAGTTTTAAGTAAGTATATAGTGATTAAACATGCAAAAATGTGCTGACTTTATCTTCTTCTAAAATATTTCCGACAAAAAATTCGCCAAATTCTCCATAACGTGCGCTTACTTCATCGAATCGCATTTCATACACAAGCTTCTTAAATTGCAGAACGTCATCAGCGAATAAAGTAACGCCCCACTCGTAATCATCAAAGCCAACTGAACCGGTAATGATTTGTTTGACTAATCCGGCATATTTGCGTCCGACCATACCGTGAGAACGCATCAGTTCTTTACGAGTATCCATAGGAAGCATGTACCAGTTGTCTTCACCTTGACGGCGTTTATCCATCGGGTAGAAACATACATGCTGCTTTTTCGGTAAAATTGGATACAGACGAGCTAAAATTTCCGGACTTTGATAAGGATCTTTATCAGCCGGTAAATAGTTGCTGAGTTCTACTACAGAAACGTATGAATGAGCCGGAATAGTAAACTCAGCTAATTTTGATTTATTGAATTCCGTTTCAATTTCATTAAGCTCTTTCATTGTCGGACGCAGAATCATCATCATAAAATCGGCTTTTTGGCCAACGATTGTATAAAGCGCATGCGAGCCTTGTTTCTCTTCTTCAGTTTTATTCCACTTTTCTACCAATGCTAAAAATTCAGAAATTGCTTCTTGGCGTTCTTCGTTAGAAAGCATTTTCCAAGTTGTCCAATCAATGGTGCGGAAATCATGTAAACAATACCATCCATCAAGTGTTTGTGCTGCTTCACTCATCAAAATCACTCCCATGTATCCTTCTATTTTCAACAATACTATATCATATTCTAAAAAAAAGAGAGGCTACGGAAGTCCGGCTGACGCTAAAATTTCAAAATTAAAATTAGATTACTTTATTTTTAAAATACTCCTGAGCAGTAAATAATAGTGGTATACTAATATGAGGTATTTTAGTTGTAACAGAAAATAGGCGCTTAAAGCGTCTCTTTGTCGTACTTTAAATAGAAATATTTCTTATTACAGAGTATGCTAACTATATAGAGAAAAATGAAGGAGGCTTTTTTAGTGAGTGATTTATTTACATCATTGAAAGAAAAACTAGCAGGAAAAGATATTAAAATCGTTTTTCCAGAAGGAATGGATGAGCGTATTTTGACATCTGCAAGCAGATTGGCTGAAGAGCAAATCGTAAAACCGATTTTAGTCGGTAATGCAGAAGATATTCAAGGGAAAGCAAATGAATTAAACCTTTCACTTAATAATGTTGATATATATGACCCAATGCACTTCGAAGGAATGGATGAGCTAATCAATGCTTTCGTTGAACGACGCAACGGAAAAGTGACGCATGAAGATGCAGCGAAAATTCTTTTGGATGAAAACTACTTCGGTACAATGCTTGTTTACTTAAATAAAGCTGACGGACTTGTAAGCGGTGCAGCGCATTCTACAGCGGACACGGTACGTCCGGCATTGCAGATTATTAAAACAAAACCAGGTATCAAGAAAACTTCAGGCGTATTTATCATGGTTCGCGAAGAAGAAAAATACGTGTTTGCTGACTGTGCAATCAATATCGCCCCTGATAGTCAAGACTTAGCGGAAATTGCAGTGGAAAGTGCTAAGACTGCTCAAATGTTCGGCATGGAGCCGCGTGTAGCAATGCTAAGCTTCTCTACAAAAGGCTCAGCAGTATCACCTGAAACAACGAAAGTATCTGATGCTGTTGCGATAGCAAAAGAACTTGAGCCTACATTATTAGTGGATGGAGAATTCCAATTCGACGCAGCGTTCGTTCCTTCTGTTGCAGCAAGTAAGGCACCTAACTCAGACATTAAAGGTGATGCAAACGTATTTGTATTCCCAAGTCTTGAAGCAGGCAACATCGGCTACAAAATCGCACAACGTCTAGGAAACTTTGAAGCTGTTGGTCCAATTCTTCAAGGTTTAAATCAGCCAGTAAACGATCTTTCTCGCGGGTGTAACGCAGAAGATGTATATAAATTAGCGATTATTACAGCAGGACAAGCACTATAATATAGTGTACATACGAGCAAAAGGGGGATAAGGCTATGAGTGGAGATCATTCTTTACTGCGTCAAAAGATGTGGAGATTCATTAATCACACTTCTGAAGGCTCTTCTTTCTCTGCTGTACAGTCATTTGCAATTGATGACACTCTCTGTCAGTCAGTCGGAACGGGAGAGTCATCAGCAGTTGCAAGAGCATGGATACATGAACAAACAGTCGTGCTTGGCATACAAGACAGCAGAATGCCTTTTCTTGAGAGCGGCATTTCCTATTTGCACTCTCAAGGCTATCAGGCAATTGTCCGCAATTCAGGCGGCTTAGCAGTGGTGCTTGATAAAGGGGTTCTGAATTTGACACTTGTATTCTCTGAAAAAGAGCATCGTATCTCCATTAATCAAGGATATGAGGCAATGGTCGAATTCATCCGGAATATGTTCAAAGACTATGGAGCAAAGATTGAAGCAAAGGAAATCGTGGGGTCGTACTGCCCGGGAAGTTATGATTTGAGTATCGGCGGCAAAAAATTTGCTGGCATTTCTCAAAGAAGAGTTCGAAATGGAGTGGCAGTGCAAATTTATCTGTGCATAAATGAAAGCGGTTCAAAAAGAGCGGCGATGATTAAAGAGTTTTACAGACTAGCAAAAGGCGGGCAAGAAACTAAGTTTCAGTATCCGGACATACATCCGGAAGTAATGGCGTCGCTCACTGAATTGTTGCAAGATCAGCTCACGGTTGAAGATGTGATGGTGCGAATCCGAAATACAGCGCAATTATACGGAGAATCTGTTGAAACGTCTAAACTAACAGCGGCAGAAGAAGAACAGTATACGATCTACTTCAATAGAATGATTGAGCGAAACGCGAAGCTGACGAGATCTGCTGAGTAAATTGTGCTTCCGGATTAAGCGCAAATAAAATAGAAAGGCTGACGGACTAATAAACAAGCACCGTCAGCCTCTTCTATTATAGATAAAGATTGTTATTGCCGCCCTCAAATATTTATAGCAAAGGACCGGTGCCGGTTTTTCCTACTCCGCTACTTTTTCCAGATTTCCATTACGGTCCATTTTGAATTTTGTCGCATGAGGAGCGTCTTCCTCAAGCAATACGAGCTTGCGTGCGCGATTCATGATTTTCATGATTGTTTCGTAATCTTCTTGGATAGTTTCTGTGTTTTCTTCGAGATTTTCGATTTTATGCTCCAGTTCATCTTTCATTTGCTTTAAGCGGCTTATTTCATTCTTTGCTTCAACCAATTCCGCTTTTAATCTTGTGTTCTCAGAATGAAGTGCTTCACTATGCAAGCTTTCCTTATTCATAGATTGCAAAAACTCAATGACATCTTCAAGTGAAGAGACAGTTGTTGCAGCAGAAACAGCTGTTGGAATTTGCTCATACGTAACTGTTGTTTCTGGTTCAACCGCATTAGTTGATGATAGAAGCTCCTTCGGTTCGGGCAATAATCCTACTTCTAAAACAGTAGGTGTAGGAGGAGTATATAGAAGTTTCTTCTTGCCTCCTTGGTCTTTTCCTAACAGGCGATTGCGTTGTTTCCGTTGTTTTTTTGCCAATTGTAAAGCCTTTTCGTAATTGTGGCGTACAACTGCATTCCAGCGGAAGCCGCATGCGGCAGATGTACGGTTTAGCTTATCGCCGACTTCTTCAAATGCGTTCAGCTGTGTACTACCTTCACGCACATGGCGTAACACCGTTTCAGCCAGCAATAAATCATCTTCGTGTGTCCAAGCATCTTGTCTAACTTTCATTTTATAATCTTCCTTTCATTGACTTTCGTGTGATGGTTCTTTTTGTTAATATCATTCTGTACAAATTCATAATTTTTTATACAAAAAAGTTAAAAGGCTAATAGTTTAACTTTTTAGCAATTGTGTTGCGCTTTTAAGTGCGGTTAATTGCTAGATTTCTTTTTTATACATCCTAAAAGGCTGGTGCAGATTCTCCATGAAAATTAGTATTGTTTTGGAAAATGTGTTCATTTTGACTTTCAAATATAGAAAGGGTAAAATACCTTGTGTGTTAAGGTGAGCGCTATTTAATATAATTGCTCGCCATTTACGCTAGATCCACCTTATGCAGGAAGGAATGAAACAAGGGATGGCAAACGAATTTAAAGTATGTGATGATTGCCAGGCAACGAACATCAAGACGCTTGTTCCTCGTTTGAAACAGATTGATCCGGATGCAACTATTGAAATTGGCTGTCATTCATATTGCGGGCCAGGCAGAAAGAAATCTTTTACCTTTGTGAATGGTCGCCCAGTTGCAGCTCCTACAGAAGACGAGCTCATTGAAAAGGTTAAAGCGAAGCTGAAGAAATAAAGCAGCATTCGCTTCATCATAAATGTTAAAATCACCGTTCTCTCATTAGAAGAAAACGGTGATTTTTATTTTGTCGAAATATATATGGTTTTGCTCCGGAGCTCGAAAAAATAGAGAAATTATCGTATTTTGCCGCCGGGAAACTAAATTTAAATATGAAATGAAGACGGTAGTACCCGTGACGGTTTAATTAGCAAATGCTAAAATATAAGATAATGAAGCAGGACAAGCTATAAAACAAAGAGGGTATTTATTCTATGAGCTATTCCATGGAGAAATTAGACGAAGAAAAAGTTTTTAAAGATCCGGTTCATCGTTATGTACATGTAAAAGACCGTGTTATATGGGACCTGATTGGCACACGTGAATTTCAAAGACTTAGAAGGATAAAGCAGCTCGGAACTACATACTTAACTTTTCACGGCGCAGAGCATAGCCGTTTCAACCATTCATTAGGCGTATATGAAATCGTCAGAAGAATCATTGATGACGTCTTTCACGGAAGAGAGCAATGGGATGAGTCGCAGCGGCTTCTTTCATTATGCGCAGCTCTGTTGCATGATCTTGGTCATGGGCCGTTTTCGCATTCATATGAAAAAGTCTTTCACCTCGATCATGAAAACTTCACAAGAGAAATTATTTTAGGGGATACCGAGGTGAACGCAGTCCTTAGACGGGTTGATTCCGAGTTTCCTAAAAATGTAGCTGAGGTAATTGCGAAAACATACCACGATAAACTTGTGATCAGTTTGATCTCCAGCCAAATAGATGCTGATCGAATGGATTATTTGCAACGAGATGCCTATTATACCGGGGTCAGCTACGGGAACTTCGATATGGAGCGATTGCTTCGGCTGATGCGCCCTATGGAAGATCAGGTAGTCATTAAGAGCAGTGGTATGCATGCTGTGGAAGATTACATTATGAGCCGATATCAAATGTATTGGCAAATATACTTCCATCCGGTGACTCGAAGCGCTGAAGTGATTTTGACAAAAATTCTGCACCGGGCAAAGAAGCTGTACTTTGATGAGACGTATACATTCAGCCAGGAGCCGCTCCACTTCCGTTCATTGTTTGAAGGGAATGTGACGGTGGAAGAATATATTGCGATGGATGATAATGTCGCGTATTTCTATTTTGGGCAATGGGAAAATGAAAAAGACAGTATTTTAAGTGATTTGTGTCATCGCTTCGTAAATAGAAGATTGTTTCAATACGTTGATTGTCAGCCGGCAAGTGAAATCAGTAAAATTAATAAGCTGAAGGAGCTTTTTGAACAGGCAAATATTGACCCGGAGTATTATTTAGTGATGAATTCTTCATCCGATTTACCGTATGATTTTTACCGTGCAGGCGAAGAAGAGGAAAGACTTCCGATTTATCTGCTCAAAAATGATAAAGAGATTCGTGAGCTTTCGCGTGAGTCGGAAATTGTCGATGCAATCACCGGCAAAAGAAGAACGGATCATAAATTATTTTTTCCGGAAGATCTCCTGAAAGATGAGACTGCGCATCCGGAAATCAAACAACAAATCTGCAGTCTTTTAGGGATAGAAAAGAGATTGCAATAATAATGAGAGCATCTCGTTTTTTCAAGGAGGAATAGGTGTGTTTAAGGATTATGCAAGAATAATAAATGCGGTAGCGTCTGTTGGGGAAATCTCAGGCCGCAAAAAAATGCAGAAAATCATTTATATAGCAAAAAAGTTATCCTTTCCTTTTGAGGAGAAGTTTCAGTTTCATTTTTACGGACCATACTCGGATGAACTGACCATGCGAGTGGAAGAATTGTGCGAAATGGGTTATTTGAATGAAGAAAAGGAAAAGAAGAGCGGATACTGGCAATATTGTTACTCTTTATCAGATGCGGGTAAGGAATTCCTGCAGCTTTACCAAGTGGACGAACCCAATTTGAAAGAATGCCTTGATGATATGAACGGGCAAAATGCGCGTTTCTTGGAGCTTGTTTCAACAATTTTATACTTCGATATGCTTGAAAAGCCGGAAGTCATAGAAAAAGTGCAGACATTAAAAGCTAAGCAGAAATATACACTTGAGGAAATTGAGGATGCTTACCGCTATATTGCTGCATTGTCGGCAAAAGCGAAGTGCCATTAATAGAAAAACCGTCACCGGTCCTTTTTCACTATACAAAAATATATTTTGTAAAAGAGTGTCGTGTGTTCTAAGTCGGCACTCTTTTTATACATAAAAAGGGACACTTTGAAAAGTAAAGTGTCCCAGGGCTTTAATATGTATGTTTTACTGGTCGCTTAGACGTTTTCCGCCTACTGCATAATGATTTTTTGACATTTCTTCAATGAATACAACAATTTTATCTTCCGGAGCGCCTGATGTTTCTGAAACGGCAGCGGTTACCTTTTCAACCATCGCTTTCTTTTGTTCCTCAGAACGACCTTCTAGCAGTTTGATTGTAACGTATGGCATATTGTTAAGTCTCCTTTCTAGTGTATGTTTGTAGTTTTTCATAAATTGTAATAAAAATCAAGAAACCGTTTTGTTAATAGTTGGAGCAAACATTCAACATTTTTGGCAAGATAAGATATACTAAATATTACGATAGATTTGGAGCGTGAAATATGGATTTTCTAAACAGTATTCTAGCATTTAATCTTACTGATTTGCCGTATGTGATTATCGTATTGCTGATTGCTTTTACAGTCCATGAATTTGCACATGCATATGTTGCTTATAGATTTGGCGATCCGACCGCGAAAAACCAAGGACGTCTGACGCTTAACCCAAAAGAGCATTTGGATCCTGTCGGAACGCTTTTGCTGCTGATTTTCGGTTTCGGTTGGGCAAGACCTGTTCCAGTAAATCGGTATAACTTTAAAAACCCTCGTCTGGCAGGGATTCTCGTTTCGTTTGCGGGACCGCTGAGTAACTTGTTGATTGCGATTGTCGGTTATATTATTTTCTTTTTGATGCTTTCATCAGGAGCAGCTGGAAGTTGGACAGAGTATGTTTTTACGTTTATCAATTTTCTTGTCTATATTAATATATTGCTGTTTGTCTTCAACCTGTTGCCGATACCGCCGTTGGACGGCTATCGGATCATTGAAGACTTAATGCCTGTGGGAATCCGGGCCCAAATGACGCAATATGAACAGTATGGAATGTTGATTTTTCTGATCTTAGTTTTGACACCTTTAGGTGATTATACGATAGATCCAATCTTCCGGACTTTGATACCGGGCATTCAAGATTTCTTAAGCCACATCTTTTATTCGCTTTTTATGTAAGAAAGGAGTATTTTAATGGATAACCAAAAGAAGAAAATGCAATTTAACATTATAAAAAACGACCCGACAGATGGTCATAAAGGCTTCGGTAAAGGGTCATTAAGCTTAGAAAATATTTCGCCGATTATCATTGATGTGGAAGCGAAGGAAGCTTCAATTGAAATCGGAGCTCTGCACGCGCGCAGTGCGGTCGAAAGAGGAATCAAGTTTTTGACGAATAAGGATGAAGTGCCGAACGGAAAGCCTTATTGGATTGTTTGGGTGGCGATTGAGCGTAATGAAGAAGGGCCATATTATGCAGGCGTTACAGCTTGTGAAATGACAGTGGACCGCAGCATTCGCCGAGGCTATAAATCATTGCCTGAGCATGTGAACAATCTTGATAAAGCGATGAAGCGGAAGTATATCACGGAACATATGGATGAGACATCAAAGATTGTCTTGAAGGAATTTCTGCAAAGTCATGACCCGTCTATGTGGGAGCGTTCCGGTGAAGAGCTAAAGCAACAGCTATCCTAAAACTTGATATTAGCGAATATTGTCAAAATCGGCACTAAAATATGTCTGGAACTAGAAAATTTTACAGTTTATGTACTTTCCTACTTGTTGTTACAGGCAAAAATGATACACTGAAATCAGTGTACGACGCTATAAAACCAGGACATGAAAATGGGCTGACTCCTGAAGAAGCATATTCTTCATAGAGTGAGCCCATTTTCTTTTTAGTTTAAAAGAAAGGAAACAATCGTTTATACCAAGGTTTCTTCTTCTCTTTATCAGTCTCTTCTTTCTCGGTTTCATGTGAGCATTTCTCATTCGGCTCGGTGCCGTCTATGAAATATAACGAAACTGACTGAGTGCATGTTTTGCCGGCAATTTTCCCGCTTTCAGGATCAATCTTGACTTTGATGAGCTGTTTATCGGGTGGCTCAAATTCAGTGAAATTAGAATTAGCCAAGCTTGTTTCCATGAAATCAGCCCAAATCTTTTTTGCATACTGGCTTTCGGAGGAGCGATTCATTTCTGTTCCTTTGTCATAGCCAGTCCAAATCCCGGAAACGAGCTCCGGCGTGTAGCCAATCATCCAGCTGTCTGTGTTGGTTGTGCCGGATTTTCCGGCGTACTGTCTTGATAACTGATTGGCGATTGTGGAGCCTGTGACAGTTGTATAACCGTTCAGATTCGGATTGAAAATGCCAGTCAGCATCTCGGTCAGCACAAAAGCCTGGTCGCGGTCCAGTATTTGATTTGTCACTTTAGGTGCTTCATAAACAACTTCTCCTTGATGGTTTTCTACCTTTTGGATAAAGACTGCTTCCGTTGCTTTGCCTCCATTTGCAAGCCTGCCATAGGCATTCACCATTTCAATCAGCTTCACATTCGATGTGCCAAGAGCAGCTGATGGCACTGTTTCAATTTTACTTTTAATCCCAAATCGTTCAGCGGTTGTTTTCAAATAGTCATTGCCGAGAAAAAGATGCGTTTTGACCGCATATACATTATCGGAAAGAGCAATCGCCTGTGCTAATGTAATTTCTTTGTCGGCATATTGTGAATTGAAATTGCGCGGTGAATAGGTTGCCTTTCCGTCATCGAACGTAAAGGTTGTCGGTTCACTTTTCAACATAGTTGCAGGTGTAAAGCCATTTTCTAAAGCTGCATAATAAACAAGAGGCTTAATCGTAGAGCCCGGCTGACGGGCTGCCTGCGTGGCGCGGTTAAACGAGCTCTCGCTATAGTTTCTTCCGCCAATTAAAGCTTTCACATAGCCACTTTTCGGCTCGATGGCAACAAGTGCGCCCTGGATAGTGCTGTTCTCCGGAAAAATACGTTCAAATGCCTGTTCTGCCGCTTGTTGCATATCTAAATCCAAGGTTGTGTATACCTTTAAGCCGCCGAGAGCAATTGTTTGCTCATCCAGCTGCAGATCATTTTTTAATGCTTGCTGAACGTTTTGGATATAGTAAGGAGCAACTTCCGCTCGTTCTGTCTTTTGAGTTTGCAATTCAATTGGACGCGATGCTGCCTCTTTCGCTTCTTCTTTTGTCACATAGCCGGCTTCGGCCATCTCTGATAAAACAATCTCTTGTCTCGCTTTTGCGCGGTCATATGAGCGAAAAGGGGAATAATAAGCCGGACCTTTTGGTATTCCCGCCAGCATAGCTGCTTCAGACAAGTCTAAATCACCGGCATCTTTTCCGAAGTAATAGTGGCTAGCCGCTTGTGCGCCGTATATGCCATGACCGTAGTAAATAGTATTTAAATAGCCTTCTAATATCTCATTTTTTGTGTAATTCATTTCAATACGAATCGTATAAAACGCTTCACTAATTTTGCGGTACCAAGTTTTTTCGTGATTTAAAAAAAGATTGCGGGCATATTGTTGCGTAATCGTGCTGGCACCTTGTACTTTCGCCATTGCTTTAATGTCGGCAATGACTGCGCCGGCAATCCGCCTGAAATCAAAACCGTTGTGACTGTAAAAGCGCTGGTCTTCTATCGCCAAAACAGCAGAAGTCAAAGAGGGAGAAATATTATCCAGTTCAACCCAATACCTTTGTTGGCCTGCATTTGTTTCACCGATTACTGTACCGTCAGCGCTGTAAAATATGGTGGATTGCGGTACAGCGAGCGGGGGAGGGCCTAATATTTTTGCATAGATGAGAATGCAAAGATAACAGGTAAGCAATGCTAAAATGCCCAATGCCAGTACCGTGCCGGCGATACGAATGAATCGAGTTGCTTTATGAAGCTGCTGCTTTGTCAAAATTTCCATCATACGCGCCCCCTTTCATAGATCGCTTTATCAGTATTAAATGAAAAGACTCGTTTTAAACATGCTACTAAATAATATGGCCAAGTCTGCTGAAAAAGAAGTTTCAATACGGGCAGACTCTTTACGGTTGAAAACATGCAGATAGTTGAAACTTCATACAAGAATCTTTATACTTATGAAAGTTGAAGAAGGAAAACCTTTTTAATAGAAAGGCGATAATAATGTCACATATAAAATCAGTCACAATCCAACTGAATACAACGATATCCAATGGGGAAGCAGAAGAAACGTATGAACTTCTGACTTTCGGTACATTGCAAAATAAAAACGGAACGTGGTATTTACGCTACGATGAAGTGCACAATGATATGGAAAATGTCCATACTATTCTTAAATGGGCTCCGGAAGAAGTGTATATTATGCGAACCGGAAAGATGAAGATGCGTCAGCGCTTTATAAAAGACCTGATGACAGTCGGAACGTATGAAAGCCCATACGGCGTTATGCAGATGCTGACTACTACAAAAAGCATGGACCATACATATAATGAAGGCGCGAAGGAAGGTAATATGCTTCTGACGTATGATTTGAATATGAATGGTAATGACATTGGCCGATATAAAATGGAAATCCATTATAAGGAGGAAGCAAAATAATGAATATCGTAGAACAAGTTCAAGATAAATTAAAACAAGAAATTGCGGATGCCGTGCAAAAAGCAGGTCTTGCAAGCCCTGAAGAAATGCCGCAAGTAATTTTAGAAACACCGAAGGATAAATCTCATGGCGACTATTCAACGAATATGGCGATGCAATTAGCGAGAGTGGCAAAGAAGGCACCGAGAATGATTGCAGAGCAAATCATTGAAAACTTTGATCAATCAAAGGCATCTATTGAAAAGATGGAGATTGCTGGACCGGGATTCATCAATTTCTTCATGGATAACGCCTATGTAACACAATTAATCCCAACAATTTTAGAAGCGGATGAAAAGTACGGAGAAAGCACAGTAGGAAACCATCAAAAGATTCAGGTGGAATTCGTTTCTGCTAACCCGACTGGTGACCTTCACCTTGGACATGCCCGCGGAGCGGCTGTCGGTGACTCGCTTTGCAACATTTTAGAAAAAGCAGGCTATGATGTATCAAGAGAATACTACATCAATGATGCCGGAAACCAAATCAATAACTTGGCTTACTCTGTAGAAGCTCGTTATTTCCAGGCGCTTGGACAAGACTTCCCTATGCCGGAAGACGGTTATCATGGTCAAGATATCGTAGGAATCGGTCAAAAACTTGCTGAAGAATATGGCGATCGTTTTGTGAACGAAAGCAAAGAAGAACGCTTCAAGTTTTTCCGTGAGTACGGTCTGAAATATGAAATGGCAAAATTGAAAGCCGATCTTGAAGATTTCCGTGTGCCATTCGACGTTTGGTACTCCGAGACTTCTTTATATGAAAACGGCAAAATTGACGATGCGATTGCAGAATTAAAAGCACGCGGCCATATTTATGAGCAGGACGGCGCAACGTGGTTCCGCTCAACAGAGCTTGGCGATGACAAAGACCGTGTATTGATCAAACAAGACGGCTCTTATACTTACTTATTGCCGGATATCGCTTACCACCGTGATAAGTTGGAGCGTGGATTTGAGCAACTGATCAACATTTGGGGAGCAGATCACCACGGCTACATTCCTCGTATGAAGGCGGCAATCGAAGCGCTAGGACACGACAGAGAGCAATTGGAAGTAGAAATCATCCAACTTGTTCACTTGTTTAAAGACGGCGAAAAAATGAAGATGAGTAAACGTACAGGGAAAGCTGTAACGATGCGTGATCTTGTAGAAGAAGTTGGTCTTGACGCTACGCGTTATTTCTTCGCGATGAGAAGTGCTGATACACACCTTGACTTCGATTTGGACTTAGCGGTTTCACAATCGAATGAAAACCCTGTATACTATGCGCAATACGCACATGCCCGTATTTGCAGTATCCTTCGTTCCGGACAAGAGCTTGGCATTGAAATCGGTAAAAACTATGACTTGAAGCAAATTACGACAGAAAAAGAGTATGAAGTGCTGAAGAAGTTGGGTGAATTCCCGCTTGCAGTAGCAGAAGCAGCGAAGAAACGCCTTCCTCATCGCGTGACAAACTATATTTTCGATTTGGCTTCAACATTCCATAGCTTCTACAATGCGGAAAAAGTTTTGGATAAAGAAAATATCGAACGCACAAAAGCAAGACTAGCACTTATTCAAGCTGTTGGCATCACACTTCGTAATGCTCTGACATTGATCGGCGTATCTGCACCAGAGAAGATGTAATAAAGAGAACTTGCCTTTGGCAAGCCTGACAAGGCGCAGGCAAAGGTCTAGTTGTGATTTGGTGACTACATCGAATTTTCTGCCACGTTGCCAATTTATTTTCCTATAGTGCAAGAAAAACCGACACCAGTCCTTTTTCATTTTGGATTGACTCCTTGATATTTCTACAATGAAAAAGGAGCCATGCGGCAGGACTAAGATGAATCACACGAGAAACCCGATTTTGGTTTCTTGGGGGAGGCAGCTTAGGCCCGAGCATGGCAGGTGAAAGGTTAGACAATACGAAAAACCGACACCGGTCCTTTTGTAGAAGAAATAAAGAGGTTTGCCTGGAGGGTATTCTTCCGGCAAACCTCTTTTTATTTTACTAATAGTGAAGCGCCGCTTATTTGCTTTACTCCACGAATTTTTGCTAAATCGCCAACCAATTGAAGCATCGCCTGGTCTTTGCTTTTTGCTTCAATCATAAAATCAGCATCTCTCTTCATTTCTTTTAGAAGCTTCAGAAGGGGAGAGAGAAATTCAACATCGACAAAATCAGCATGAGAACGAAAGGTTTTCTCTGACTTGGGAGATGAGATATGTATTTTCGGGGGCAGCCCGGTTCGATCCCACGTAGCAAAAATCCGCGGCATCAGCTCATCTAACGGTTCCTCGCAAAGATTGGCCATATGATGATGATAGTCAAAGACGAATGGAATGCTCTCTTGCTCGCATGCCTTTAATGTTTCAGAGGTATTATACGTTTTATCATCATTCTCTAAAGTCATTTGTACCTTAATGTCAGAAGGAAGCTGTTTCAATTGCTTATGGAAGCGTTTAATGGTCTCAGCTTTATTCCCATAGGCGCCGCCAATGTGGATATTGATATAAGAATCCTTCTCTACACCCATCGCCTCAAACATCTGATAGTGAAAAGCCATATCCCCGACTGCGCTGGTTGTCACTTCTTCGCGTGGACTTGTAAACAACGTAAATTGATTAGGGTGAAAGCTCACGCGCATTTTCATTTTTTTAATAAACTGACCGAGTTCCGACCATTCTTTTTGAAACGGCGAGACAAAATCCCACATGATTTCAGGGTGTGTAGCTAAAGGTACAATTGAGCTGGATAGCCGATACAGCTCAATTTCATGGGCAGCATTGTAATACAAAGTTCTCATCGTATTAGCAAGATTTTGGGCTGTAATAGCCAGTAGCTTTTCTTTTCGTTCTTCCCTTGACAACTGTGAATAAGTTTTGAATGTCATTGTTTTTGACGGTGATGCGTTAAATAATGTAATGGCAGTTGAAACATAGCCAAGCCTTATTTTCATATGCTCCTCCTTTCTCACAAGCTCCGGTGCGTTTTTTCTCTATAAAAAGTATGAAAGACGGATGGCTATCCATTCTTTTGTTTTGCTCCATATGCCAGTACTTTTCAAATCGTCTAGCGAAAGAAGCCGGCTGTTTTCGATATCCTTATGTATTTCCTTAGACATATTTTGAATGAAATGCTGATCATATATGTAGCAGTTTATCTCGCTGTTGAGGTAAAAGCTGCGTTTATCAAAGTTGGCTGTCCCGATATCTGCGAAAGTTTGATCAATCATCATATACTTGCCGTGAAAAAAACCTTTCTGGTACTGATATACTTGCGCTCCGGCTGAAATCAGCTCACGAAAGGACGGAAAGGAGGCCTCTTTGACGAGAAAGTGGTCGGAACTAAAAGGCACAATGATAGTCACAGAAATCCCGCGTCGCAGGCAATTTATCAATTCCTGCACCAGTTTATAAGTTGGAATGAAATAAGGAGAGGCAATGGTGATGTTTTTTTTTGCCTGCTGAAATAAAGCAACGTATTCCTCTTCTAAAAAAGCGCCATCCGAATGAAAAAAACGATGTAAAGCTTGTCCCTTAAAGGATGGAGTAATAAAGACGTCCTCATATTGTACATCTTCGCCGGTCGCTAAGCGCCAATCCTCTAAAAAGACACGTTCTAAGTCTTGAACACCTTCCCCTTTAAGACGCAGATGGTAGTCATGCCACGGGGTTAACTTCTTGTCGCCATCTATGTATTCCTTACCGATATTAAAACCGCCGATATAGCCGATTTGTCCGTCGATTACAGAAATCTTGCGGTGATTTCGTCTTTGGAGACTGTAGAAAAGAAAAGGCCATTTTGGCTTGGAACTGTAGAAAAATTTGGCTCCGCTTTTCTTTAAGTCATCACGAACATTGACAGGAAAAGAAGAACTTCCTGCCCAATCGAGTAGAAGACGCACTTCCACACCTTGCTCTGCCTTTTTTCGGAGTAAATCGGCAAGCTGGATGCTGATTTTATCATTTTTGACGATGAAGAATTGAATATGGATGTACTGTTTTGCTTTTTGCAGGTCGTGAAAAAACTGATTGGTCAAAGCTTTTCCTTTTGTAAAAAGATCAAAATCACTCTGCCTCTCCGGAAACTTCACATTCTTCACTGTCGCTCTATGTTTTTTCCGGCCAATGTAAAAATCTGCAGACAGCCATAGAATTAACAAGATGATAATGCTAACGGCAATAATTGCTTTCATGAACCAAAGCTCCTTTACACAAAATGAATCCTCTTTATATGGTTCTTCAATAAAAACGGTTTATGTATACGCTACCAGAAAAATATTATCTTGTTGACTGAATACTCATTCATAATTACAATATAAATAACAGAAAATGATAGAATACCCAAAATATTCATAATGAGATGGGTATTCACATAATTTTTTTGCAAATAGGGGGAGGGTGAATAGGATGGACGGATTATTGTGGGTCAACTTAATAGCATTTCTATTAGTGACAATATACGCACTTAGTTTATTCGTATATTTAATCAGAACAAGAATCAGTTACATCAAGCTTGGGAAGAAGGTTGAGTTCGATAACAAAGTGAAAGAAAGACTCGGCCTACTTTGGGAAAATGTCTTTGGACAAAAGAAATTATTGAAAGATAAGAAGAGTGGCATCATGCATGTCATGTTTTTCTACGGCTTTATTCTTGTACAATTTGGAGCGATTGATTTCATCATTAAAGGGATTTATCCGGGTGCGCATTTACCGTTTGGACCATTGTATCCGGCATTCACTTTATTCCAGGAAATTGTCACCTTCATTATCTTAGTCGCAGTTTTCTGGGCATTTTACAGACGTTATATCGAAAAACTTGTCCGTTTGAAAAGAGGCTTCAAATCAGGATTAGTTCTCATCTTCATCGGTGGTTTGATGCTATCGGTATTATTCGGTAATGGTATGGCGATGATTTGGCATGGACATGAAGCAACTGTTTTTGAGCCAGTCGCTTCCGGAGTGGCGCTTCTGTTCGGAGGAATCGGTGAAACTGCTGCGATTGTTCTTTTCTATATTTCTTGGTGGGTTCACACGCTGATATTATTTACATTCCTTGTATATGTGCCGCAGTCGAAGCATGCGCATTTAATTGCAGGGCCAGTGAATGTATACTTCCACAGACTTTCGAATCCTGGGAAGCTTTTGAAAGTTGATTTTGAAGATGAAACACAAGAATCATTTGGTGTAGGCAAAATTGAAGATTTCACGCAAACACAGCTTATTGATTTATATGCCTGTGTTGAATGCGGACGCTGTACAAATATGTGTCCGGCAACGGGAACAGGCAAAATGCTTTCACCGATGGATTTAATCTTAAAACTTCGTGACCATCTGACTGAAAAAGGTGCGGTAGTTACGAAGCAGCAGCCATGGGTTCCTGGATTTATCTTCTCGAACTCGAAAGGCAATCAGTTGGCTTTGGCTGCGTCAGGTCAAGGTGTGGAGGAACAAGCGGCATCATCTTTATACAATCCTAGCTTGATCGGGGAAGTTATTACAGAAGAGGAGATTTGGGCATGTACGACTTGCCGTAACTGTGAAGATCAGTGTCCGGTAATGAATGAGCATGTTGATAAAATTATTGATTTGCGCCGTTACTTAGTATTAACGGAAGGGAAAATGGACCCAGATGCGCAACGTGCGATGCAAAACATCGAACGACAAGGAAATCCTTGGGGTCTTAACCGAAAAGAACGTGAAAGCTGGCGCGAATTACGCTCGGATGTCACAATTCCGACTGTGAAAGAGATGAACAAAGCTGGAGAAGAATTTGAGTATTTATTCTGGGTTGGTTCGATGGGCTCATATGATAATAGAAGTCAGAAGATTGCGTTATCTTTTGCGAAGCTACTTAATGAAGCAGGAGTCAAATTCGCGATTCTCGGCAATAAAGAAAAGAACTCAGGCGATACAGCAAGACGTCTTGGCAATGAGTTTGTCTTCCAGGAGTTGGCTGCCAATAATATCGCAGAGTTTGAAAAAGCGGAAGTGAAGAAAATCGTCACGATTGATCCTCATGCCTACAATATTTTCAAAAATGAATATCCGGATTTCGGTCTAGAAGCAGAAGTGTACCATCATACAGAATTGTTGGCACAACTGGTGAGAGAAGGCAGATTAGAGCCTAAATATGAAGTTAATGAAACAATTACGTTCCATGATTCTTGTTACTTAGGTCGTTACAATGAAGTATACGATCCACCAAGAGAGATTTTGAAATCTATTGCTGGCGTCAAGTTAGTGGAGATGGAAAGAAACCGTGAAACAGGTATGTGCTGTGGAGCCGGTGGTGGTTTAATGTGGATGGAAGAAGAGACAGGTCACCGTATTAACGTAGCTAGAACGGAGCAAGCGCTTTTAGTTAGTCCATCCGTCATTAGTTCTGGATGTCCGTATTGCTTGACGATGCTGTCAGATGGTACGAAGGCGAAAGAAGTGGAAGAAGCTGTACAGACATACGATGTAGCAGAGATTCTAGAGAGAGCGGTTGTAGGTGAAGTTGTCCAAGAAGCATCCTAAAATGTAAAAAAATAAAAGTATTGTATTTTTTATACAGTTAGTTGTAAAATTGAATTGAGAAAATTTGGTTTTTTCAAAATGCTTCTGTAAGCGACTAAAATGTAATATAAGGGGTGCAAATACAAGGCACCCCTTCATATTGAAAGAGAGTTGAGCGAGCGTTCGGTCAACCACTTGTCAACTTTTAGGTCAGAATATTCAGTCTAATAGAAGGGGTGAGGGATATGGGGAAAACAGTAATCGTTGGCGGTACTAGAACGCCAATCGGCAAATTAGGAGGAAGTTTACGGACACTTTCAGCTTCTGATCTTGGCGGTATCGCCATTAAAGAAGCATTGAAGCGAGCGGGGATGGAAGCATCTCAAGTAGGCGAAGTCATTATGGGAACTGTCCTTCAAGGGGGACAAGGACAAATCCCTTCACGACAAGCCTCAAGGAAAGCTGATTTGCCTTGGGATGTCAAAACAGAGACCATCAACAAAGTGTGTGCATCGGGTATGAGGAGCGTAACATTAGCAGACTTATTTATTAGAGCTGGTGAAGAAGACGTTATTGTTGCTGGCGGGATGGAATCGATGAGTAATGCACCGTATATTCTTCCGGATGCCAGATGGGGCATGCGCATGGGCTCTTCTAATGTGCTTGATTTAATGCAATACGATGGTCTGACATGCAGTTTCACGGGGGCATCAATGGGCGCTTTTGGAAATGGCACGGCAGAGGAATATGACCTCAGTAGAGAAATGCAAGATGAGTGGTCTTATCGAAGTCATCGTTTAGCGATTGAAGCGATAGAATCTGGCAAATTAGCGGAGGAGATCGTAGCAATTGAGGTACCACAAAGGAAGGGGCAACCGATTGTTATCGCTAATGATGAATCGCCGCGAAAAGACACAACAATTGAGAAACTAGCATCATTAAAACCAGCGTTTGGTCCTGGAACAATCACAGCTGGAAATGCACCGGGTATAAATGACGGAGCAGCTGCGCTTGTTCTTGTAAGCGAAGAGAAGGCAAATCGTGATGGGCTCACGCCACTAGCTTTTATTCTTGGGCATGCAGAACTTGCGATTGAATCAAAGGATTTTCCGAAAACGCCAGGATTAGTAATTAATAAATTACTAGAGAAAACAGGTAAAACAGTTGAAGATATTGATTTATTTGAAATAAATGAAGCTTTTGCGGCAGTGGCACTTGCCAGCATAAAAATTGCCGGTATTGATCCTGACAAAGTTAACGTGAACGGTGGTGCCGTCGCTCTTGGTCATCCAATTGGTGCAAGTGGCACGCGCATCATTTTGACACTTATGTATGAGCTGAAGAGAAGAGGCGGTGGCATAGGTATTGCTGCAATATGTAGCGGTGGTGGTCAAGGCGATGCCATTATGATTGAGGTTCCAAGAGTCTAGGAATATAGAGGAGGATGATGAAATGACAATATCACAAGTAATGGTCATTGGTGCAGGGCAAATGGGTTCTGGGATTGCTCAAGTATTTGCTGCATCGGGCTACTCTGTTTATTTGCACGATTTAAAAGAAGAATTCGTCCAAAGAGGTCTTTCGAGTATTGCGAAAAATTTATCTCGCCAAGTAGAAAAAGGCAAACTATCGCAGGAGCAGCAAGAGCAAATCTTATCTCATATCTCTCCTTCTACAGATTTACAGAATGCCGCTAAAGTTGACTTAGTCATTGAAGCAGCCATTGAAAACATGGAGATTAAAAGCAAACTGTTTTCTGATTTAGACAAAATTGCACAGCCGCACACGATATTGGCGACGAATACTTCATCGTTACCTATCACTGAAATTGCTGCTGTGACAACAAGAGCCGATAAGGTGATTGGCATGCACTTTATGAATCCTGTTCCAGTCATGAAACTAGTAGAAGTTATTAGAGGGCTGGCAACAACAGATGAAGTGTATAAGACGATTGAAGATCTGTCAAAATCGCTCGGCAAAACACCGGTTGAAGTCAACGATTTTCCAGGGTTTGTGGCAAATCGTATTTTATTACCGATGATCAACGAAGCAATATACGCTTTATATGAAGGAGTTGCTTCTAAGGAAGCGATCGATAATGTTATGAAGCTTGGGATGAACCATCCGATGGGACCGCTGACTTTAGCCGACTTCATTGGCTTAGATACATGTCTGTATATTATGGAAACGCTTCATGAAGGCTTCGGTGATGATAAGTACCGCCCGTGTCCGCTTTTGCGTAAGTATGTAAAAGCTGGATGGCTTGGCAAGAAGTCAGGTAAAGGGTTCTATGAATACAACTGATTTTGAAAAGCCGAGATTAGTTTTGAATGTCAATGGATCAACTGGGGAGGCTTACATGAATCTGCAACTGAGTGAAGAGCAGCAAATGATGCGTCAAATGGTTAGAAGTTTCGCTCAAAATGAAGTGAAGGGCTTTGTCGGACGGATGGAACAGGGTGAGTTCCCTCGAGAGCTGCTTGATCAAATGGGTGTGCTTGGCATGATGGGTATTCCGGTACCAGCGAAATACGGTGGTGCTGAAATGGATATGATTTCCTATATTATTGCTATTCATGAGCTGTCAAAAGTAAGTCCAACTTTAGGTGTTATCTTATCAGTGCATACATCAGTTGGTACGAACCCAATACTTTATTTCGGAACGGAAGCCCAAAAGAATAAATATGTGCCAAGGCTTGCTTCGGGTGAATATTTAGGCGCTTTTTGCTTAACTGAGCCAAGTTCTGGTTCTGATGCAGCTAATTTAAAGTCACGCGCTGTTCGGCAAGGAGAGCATTACCTCATTAACGGTTCAAAGATATTTATTACAAATGGCGGAGAAGCAGATGTGTATATTGTATTTGCTGCGACCAACCCAGAGCTTGGAAGCAGAGGGATTAGTGCGTTCATCGTAGAGAAGGATACCCCGGGACTGATCATTGGAAAAGATGAAAATAAAATGGGAATGAATGGTTCTCGTACAGTAGGGATTACTTTTGATCAAATGAAAGTTCCGAAAGAGAATTTGCTTGGGGAAGAAGGAGAAGGCTTCAAGATTGCTATGGCAAATTTAGATACGGGGCGAATTGGTATAGCGGCACAAAGTTTAGGAATTGCTGAAGGGGCCTTTGAAGAGGCAGTTGCATACAGCAAGGCACGTATTCAGTTTGGAAAACCGATAAGCAAACAGCAGGGAATCGCTTTTAAATTAGCGGAAATGGCAACAAACATTGAAGCAGCAAGATTGCTCGTTTATCGTGCCGCCTTCATGCGCGACCAAGGCATTCCTTGTGGTAAAGAAGCTTCAATGGCGAAATTGTTCGCCTCAAAGACAGCGATGGATGTGGCGATTGAAGCTGTTCAAGTATTTGGAGGATATGGGTACACAAAAGAATATCCTGTTGAACGATACTTCAGGGATGCAAAGGTCACAGAAATATACGAGGGAACTAGTGAGATACAGAAAATAGTCATCAGCAAACATTTAACTAAATAATTCAAAAAGGGATGGGGATTAGGATGAACTTTCGTTTAACAGAAGAGCATGAAATGATTCGTAAAATGGTAAGAGATTTTGCACGCAATGAAGTAGCGCCGACAGCTGCGGAAAGAGATGAAGAAGAGCGCTTTGATATCGACATCTTCAAAAAGATGGCGGAGCTTGGCTTAACAGGTATTCCTTGGCCGGAACAGTACGGCGGAATCGGTAGCGATTACTTGGCATACTGTATCGCGGTTGAAGAGCTTTCAAGAGTTTGCGCATCAACGGGTGTTACGTTATCCGCCCACACGTCGCTTGCTGGCTGGCCGATATACACATTCGGAACAGAAGAGCAAAAACAAAAATACTTGCGTCCGATGGCACAAGGCGAAAAGATTGGCGCTTATGGCCTGACGGAACCAAGTTCTGGCTCGGATGCCGGCGGAATGCGCACAACGGCTAGATTAGAGGGTGACCATTATGTACTGAATGGATCGAAAATTTTCATTACAAACGGTGGCGTAGCTGATATTTATGTCGTGTTTGCAGTGACAGATCCGGAATCCAAGAAAGGAACAAGCGCATTCATTGTGGAAAGTACAACTCCTGGTTTTAGCACCGGCAAGAAAGAACAGAAGATGGGCATTCGTTCATCGCCGACAACAGAAATCATTTTCGACAATTGCCTAGTTCCGAAAGAGAATCTTCTTGGTCAAGAAGGAGAAGGTTTCAAAATTGCCATGATGACTTTAGATGGTGGCAGAAACGGTATCGCTGCTCAAGCAGTTGGTATTGCACAAGGAGCGCTTGATGCAGCTATTGATTATGCGAAAGAGCGTGTTCAGTTTAGAAAACCGATTGCTGCTCAACAAGGGATTGGCTTTAAGTTGGCTGAAATGGCGACAAGTGTCGAGGCATCCCGTCTATTAACGTACCAAGCAGCTTGGTTAGAATCGAAGGGATTACCATACGGAAAAGAATCAGCTATGTCAAAACTATTTGCCGGCGATACAGCTATGAAGGTAACAACAGAGGCTGTACAAATTTTCGGTGGTTACGGCTATACGAAAGATTATCCGGTTGAGCGATACATGAGAGATGCAAAAATCACGCAAATTTATGAAGGAACGCAAGAAATTCAGAAACTGGTCATTTCAAGAATGGTCACAAAAGACTAATTACCTTTAACAGCCTTTGGAGAATGTCTCAGATTTTTACCATTTCAATTTGATAAAAATCTGACATGGCATCTCCAAAGGCTATTCTCATATGAAGTGAGGTGAGAAAATGGAGAAAAAGGAAGTGCAAGCTTCGGTGAAGGATGAACACCTCATAAAAACGAGGCGCAACCAGATGATCAAAGGTGCTGTGACACTTTTTACTGAGAAGGGTTACCACCGCACAACAACAAGGGAGATTGCCAAAGCATCCGGCTTTAGTATCGGTACACTTTATGAATACATACGCACGAAAGAAGATGTTCTCTATTTGGTGTGTGATAGCATATATGATGAAGTAAAAGAGCGGCTAGAGAAAGAGCTTGGAGAGGCTGAAGGGACGATAGATAGCTTGAAAACGGGCATTGCCAATTACTTTAAAGTTATCGATGAAATGCAGGATGAAGTACTTGTTATGTACCAGGAGGCAAAGTCACTCTCAAAAGATGCTTTGCCGTACGTACTTAATAAGGAAATTGATATGGTCGCCATGTTTGAGCGGCTGCTCTTAAAATGCAAAAGCAACGGGGAACTGAATTTGGCAGATGAGCAAATCAAGATGGTTGCCCATAATATCTTTGTGCAAGGTCAAGCGTGGGGCTTCAGGCGCTGGGCATTGCAAAAACTGTACACGCTCGAGCAATATATTGAGATTCAAACAAGCTTAATTATGATGAGTCTTAAAAAAGAAGCGAGATAATGGGAGGAAGAGATGAATATGGTACATGTTTATACTGCGAAAAAACATTTGCGATTCATTACAGCATCGAGTTTATTTGATGGTCATGATGCCTCTATTAACATTATGAGAAGAATTCTTCAAAGCAGTGGAGCAGAGGTAATTCACTTAGGGCATAACCGCTCGGTTGAAGAAATTGTAAACGCTGCAATTCAAGAGGATGTACAAGGTATTGCTGTTTCATCATATCAGGGAGGGCACGTCGAATATTTTAAATACATGTATGATTTACTTAAGGAAAAAGGAGCAGGTCACATTCGTATTTACGGAGGCGGCGGAGGAGTCATCATTCCGAAAGAAATAAACGACCTGCATGAATACGGTATTGCCCGTATTTTTTCTCCGGAGGATGGTAGACAAAACGGTTTGCAAGGCATGATTAATATCATGATTCAAGAATGTGAAGAGCAAATGGCACATTCTGACGTTTCCAGTTTACTTCAGCATTTGCCAAGCGGGGACTTTCTAACAGTATCAAAAATGATTACAGCAGTTGAGAATGAAATGGATAAACCAGAAGTTGACCGTGCATCGTTTTTATCCGAGATAAGGAAGACCTCAAAGATAGTTCCAGTAGTGGGGATTACCGGAACGGGTGGTGCTGGGAAAAGTTCTTTGACGGATGAGCTGATTCGTCGCTTTCTTCGTGAGATTCCCGGAACACGTGTCGCGATTTTATCGGTAGATCCGACGAAACAAAAGACAGGCGGCGCCTTATTAGGAGATCGGATACGGATGAATGCAATTTTCTCAGATCGGGTGTATATGAGAAGTTTGGCAACTCGTTCCTCAAGAAGTGAAATTTCATTGGCACTAAAAGATGCCATTGCGGTTGTGAAAGCAGCGAGCTTTGATTTGGTAATAGTAGAAACATCCGGAATCGGTCAAGGTGATGCGGCTGTTGCAGAGTTGTGCGATTTGTCCATGTATGTCATGACAAGTGAATTCGGAGCGCCATCACAGCTTGAAAAAATCGACATGCTCGATTACGCTGACTTAGTGGTGATCAATAAATTTGAAAGAAAAGGCTCAGAAGATGCACTTAGACAGGTGCAAAAGCAATATCAGCGCAATAGAGGACTATTTGACCGAGACTATGCAGAGATGCCGGTTTACGGAACGATTGCCAGCCAGTTTAATGATACAGGAACAAACAGATTGTTTGCTGCACTAATTAATAAGTTGAATGAGACTGCTAATGTTCAGTGGACAACATCTTTTTCTGACGAAGGTATAGTAGAAAAGCAGAGTGTCATCATTCCGAATGACCGCCGCTATTACTTGAGAGAAATTGCTGATACAGTACATCAATACAAGATAAAGGCTGAACAGCAAGCGGATATTGCTAGTCGTTTGTATCAGATTGAAGGAACATTGCAGGAAGTAGCAAAAGTAGAGCAAAATGAACAGCTCATTGCCTCATTGAAAAAAATACGCAACGATATTGCGATGCAACTGACGGGAGAATCGAAGAACATCCTAGAAAGATGGGATGAATTTAAAGAAAAATATAGCCAAGATGAACTTGTGACCGTTATTCGAGACAAAGAAATCAAAACTAGCTTAAAAACGAAAAGTCTATCAGGATTAATGATTCCGAAGATTTCATTACCGAAATATAAAGACTTCGGGGATATTTTATTATGGGTGTATAAAGAAAATGTGCCGGGTTCTTTCCCGTTTACTGCTGGAGTTTTTCCATTTAAACGCGAGGGAGAAGATCCAAAAAGGCAATTTGCCGGAGAAGGATCGCCGGAAAAAACAAACAGAAGATTCCACTATTTATCAAAGGATGACGATGCAAAACGCCTCAGTACAGCCTTCGACTCAGTTACGCTTTACGGAGAAGATCCAGATTATCGTCCTGATATATTCGGCAAAATCGGAGAAAGCGGCGTCAATGTCTGTACGCTAGATGATATGCGGAAATTATATGCTGGATTTGATCTTTGCCATCCTTCCACCTCAGTATCAATGACCATTAATGGCCCTGCGCCTATCATATTGGCAATGTTCTTAAATACAGCTATTGAACAGCAACTCAACAAAAAGAGTGAAAAGCTTGGAAGAGCACTTACGGAAAAAGAGTACGAAGAAGTGAAGAGTTACACGCTGCAAACAGTACGTGGAACTGTTCAAGCTGATATTTTAAAAGAAGACCAAGGCCAAAATACATGCATTTTCTCAACAGAATTTGCTTTGCGCATGATGGGGGATATTCAGGAATACTTTATCCAAAACAGGGTAAGAAACTATTACTCTGTATCAATTTCCGGCTACCATATCGCGGAAGCTGGAGCGAATCCGATTTCCCAATTAGCTTTCACATTATCTAATGGATTCACGTATGTTGAATATTATTTGAGTCGTGGTATGCATATCGATGATTTTGCACCAAACCTTTCTTTCTTTTTCTCTAACGGGCTTGACCCTGAATATAGCGTGATTGGACGAGTTGCGCGCCGTATCTGGGCAACTGTTATGAAAAATAAATATGGTGCTAATGAGCGTAGTCAGAAGCTTAAGTACCACGTGCAAACGTCAGGACGTTCGCTTCATGCACAAGAAATTGATTTTAACGACATCCGTACTACACTGCAGGCATTAATGGCTCTTCATGATAACTGCAACTCTCTGCACACAAATGCCTATGATGAAGCGATTACAACTCCTACCGAGGAATCTGTTCGAAGAGCTATGGCGATACAGATGATAATCACAAAAGAGCATGGCTTAACTAAAAACGAAAATCCGCTACAAGGCGCCTTTATTATTGAGGAGCTGACTGACTTGGTAGAAGAAGCTGTTCTGCGCGAATTTGAGCGGATTGATGATCGCGGAGGTGTGCTGGGGGCGATGGAGACACAGTACCAGCGCGGAAAGATTCAAGATGAATCGATGCATTATGAGATGAAGAAACATACAGGAGAACTGCCGATTATTGGCGTAAATACGTATTTAAACCCAAATCCTCCTTCAGAAGAACAAGTAAACAATATGGAACTGGCTCGTGCCCCATATGAAGAGAAGGAAGGGCAAATCCTGCAGTTGCGCCGTTTCCAAGAACAGCATAAACATGAGGTCGATCAAGCTTTGACGAAACTTAAGCAAGCAGCACTTAACGGAGAAAATATTTTTGCTGAACTGATGGATTGTGTGCGCGTAGCCAGTCTGGGCCAAATTACGCATGCCTTATATGAAGTAGGCGGGCAGTACAGACGGAATATGTGATTGCGTAATTAAAAAGAAAGTATGTATTTTTGAACTTTGATAGCTGTCTAACCTTGCACCTGCAATGGGCGATTTATCGTAGTCCATGTCTAGCTCCAGCGACCATCCAGTTTTTTCTTAGAATATCTTCTTTGAGTATCTTGTCAAATTCATGACTGATAAGTGATGAATTCGACAGCTCGAGGTCATAGACGAATCACTCCGGGAATTTTTCAATTTCCGGAGTGATTCGTCTTATGCTGGTCGGAGGCTTTCAGAACGAGAGTCATAGCGATGAAGATATGCAGACGTAACGTCCTTAGTCGTTTTTCCTACTTACGGGCCGCTTCCGCTTTTCGGTTTCCGCATGTCTCCTTTTGATTCGTAAATTATTTAAAAAAGGTCATCATCTGAAGAAGACTGCAAGTTTCTGAATATGTGACATATCAAAAGGACCGGTGCCGGTTTTTCTTTCAAAATAAATGTAGTAGAGGTTGCCTGAGTATTGTATAGTTAGGCTAACCTCTTTTCTTCTGAAAAAAACTTTATAATAAGTGCAGATTAAGGTTAGAATGTTATTCTTAGAGTAAAATTGTTTTTTGGAGTTGGAGCTATGAAAATAAAGACGATCATTATTGTTTTAGCAATTTGTAGCTTTGCATTTCTATTTCGGTTTCTGTATCAAAAACAGTTTGGTGCAGTAGGTTATTTTATCCTGGCAGTAGCCGCTGTCTTTCTTGCATTAAGAGAGTGGAAAAAAACTAAATGACAGATTGAGTATGCGAAAACATTTTGTGGGTAAAGTTTGAACTAGCATAAAGGTATTTGTATTGTTTATAATGAAATATAGTATATAGAAAATGTTAGCAAAGTATTATTGTACATATTTTGCTTTTTGATATGAAAGGAAGTGCCGATATTGAGCTTAAATCAATATACACAAGAAGAAATCAAGGAAATGTCCTTAATTGAAGTTGCATATGAAATTATGCAAGAAAACCACAGCAAACAAGCAGTAGCATTTGGCGACCTTGTTCAACAGATTGCTCAACTGCAAGAGTTATCAACAATCGAGGTTCAACAAAAAATCGCACAGTTCTATACGGATCTGAATGTAGACGGCCGTTTCAATACAGTGGGTGAAAACCGCTGGGGCTTAAAAGATTGGTACCCAATCGATCAAGTTGAAGATGAACTGATCAATCCGGTTAAGCCGAAGAAGAAGAAAGGTAAAAAAGTCGTTGATGAAGACTTCGAAGATCTTGACTTGGATGAAATCGATGAATTCGATGATACTGAAGAGGAAGAATTATTGGTGGATGAAGAAGATATCCTTGACTTGGATGAAGATGATGATGAAGATCTTGACGAAGATGAACTTATTGAAGATGATTTCGAAATCGTCGACGAAGAAGAACTTGATGAAGAAGAAGAGGATGAGCTTTTGTAAATCTCTTGACTTTTGAAGCTGAAATTTGTAGAATCATTTTTGGGCTCCTTAAAGAAGGACGAAATGATAAATATGCCGCTCCCTTACTTAATTGTAGGGAGCGTTTTTTGTTTTTTTATAAAAATTTATCGTATTCTTTAGCGTTATGCGCCAAAAACTATAAAGAGTCTATCGCATAAAGAATTGAACAATAATGGAAGAAAAAGCATACCCCTTTCATTCAGCAATGTTAATCAGACACAAGAAGTTTTGTCATGCAATTTTAAGTAAACATAAATAATAGGGGGAATAAAAGTGACTAAATATATTTTCGTAACAGGCGGCGTAGTATCTTCACTAGGAAAAGGAATCACAGCTGCATCTTTAGGAAGACTTTTGAAAAACAGAGGATTAAGCGTAACAATCCAAAAATTCGATCCGTATATTAACGTGGACCCGGGAACAATGAGTCCATACCAACACGGTGAAGTTTTCGTAACTGATGATGGGGCTGAGACTGACCTTGACTTAGGTCACTATGAGCGCTTTATTGATATTAACTTAAGCAAGCTAAGCAACGTAACTTCAGGAAGAGTGTACTCTACAGTTCTTCGCAAAGAGCGTCGCGGCGATTACTTAGGCGGAACAGTTCAAGTTATCCCGCACATCACGAATGAAATTAAAGAGCGCGTGCTTCGTGCCGGCAGTGAAACAAATGCAGACGTTGTCATCACAGAGATTGGCGGAACAGTCGGAGATATTGAATCTTTACCATTCCTTGAAGCAATCCGCCAAATCAAAAGCGATATCGGCCAAGAAAACGTTCTTTACTTGCACTGTACATTAGTGCCTTACATTAAAGCTGCTGGTGAAATGAAAACAAAACCGACTCAGCATAGTGTAAAAGAGTTGAGAAGCTTAGGTATCCAGCCAAACGTTATCGTTGTACGTACAGAAATGCCGATCTCTCAAGACATGAAAGATAAAATCGCGTTATTCTGCGACATTGATAAAAATGCGGTAATCGAGTGCCGTGATGCGGATACGCTATACTCTGTACCGTTAGCTCTTCAAGAGCAGCACTTAGATCAAATCGTTTGCGATCACTTGAAATTAGATTGCAAAGAAGCAGATATGACAGAATGGAAACAGCTTGTAGAGAAAGTATTGAACTTATCTAAAACAACTAAAATTGCTTTAGTAGGTAAATATGTAGAGCTTCAAGATGCGTATCTTTCTGTAGCAGAAGCATTAAAACATGCTGGTTATGCATTTGATGCAGATATCGATATTGACTGGATTAACTCTGAAACAGTAACTCCGGAAAACGTAAAAGAATTGCTGAAAGATGCAGACGGTATTCTTGTGCCCGGCGGATTCGGTGACCGTGGTGTTGAAGGGAAAATCACAGCTATTCAATATGCGCGCGAAAACAAAGTACCGTTCCTTGGTATTTGCCTAGGTATGCAATTAGCGACAATTGAATATGCTCGTAACGTATTAGGTCTTGAAGGAGCACATTCTTCAGAGCTTGACCCGAATACACCATACCCAATCATCGACTTGCTTCCTGAACAAAAAGATGTAGAAGATTTAGGCGGAACATTACGTCTTGGACTGTATCCATGTAAATTAGTCGAAGGCACTAAGGCGATGGAAGCATATAACGATGAGGTTGTGTACGAGCGTCACCGTCACCGCTATGAGTTCAATAACCACTTCCGTCAAGAGATGGAAGACAAAGGCTTTGTTTTCTCTGGAACTAGCTTAGACGGACGTCTGGTGGAGATCGTTGAAGTGAAAGATCATCCATGGTTTGTAGCGAGCCAATTCCATCCGGAATTTATCTCTAGACCGACAAAACCGCAACCATTATTCCGTGACTTCATTGAAGCATCACTAAACAATAAATAATTGATATAGATAAAAAAGCTGCCATGTTTAGGCAGCTTTTTTTAAAAAGATAAGAAAGCGTATATTTTCGAACTTGGAAAGCTGTCTAACCTTATACCTGCCATGCTCGGAGGACAACAGGATGTTGGTCACATCGGCGTTGTCACAGGACGTGACACCCTTAACCGATGTTCTCCTCCATCCCACCCAAGAAACCAAAACCGGGTTTCTTGGGCAGTTTGTCTTAGGCCTTGTCTAGCTGCAGCAGCCAGCCAGTTTTCATCTTGGATAATCTCCCTTGAGTATCTTGTCAAATTCATGACTGATAAGTGATGAATTTGACAGCTCGAGGTCATAAGCCAAATGACTCCGGAAATTTTCAATTTCCTGCATGATTCGTCTTATGCTGGTCGGAGGCTCTCAGGACGAGAGTCACAGCGACGAAGATATGCGGACGTAGCGTTCTTAGTCGCTGTTCCTTACTTGCAGGCCGCTTCCGCATTTCGGTTCCCGCATGGCTCCTTTTTCATTGAAGTAAGCTCAAGGAGTAGAATCAAAAATGAAAAAGGACCGGTAACGGACTTTCTTACTATTCCTCAATCTCTTCAAGCAGTTCAGATAGTGTAAGATGAATGCCGTGATACGTAAATAGTGCTACCAGCAGGGAAGGGAAACCTACGCGTTCACCTGTTTCCGTAGGTACAAGCCCACGTTTTACATTGAGATTAATATGGATATGCGCTAAGTCATGCAAACCGTTCTTCATTTCGTCAAGAACAGTAGATACACCGACAAATGGAACATTTAGTTCTTCGAGTTTTTCAGCAAGTGCAACCGCTTCAGGATCATCGTTATTACGAGTGAAAAGCAGCACACGATCAACGCTTGATATTTGTTCTATGTCAGGCATTGCTTTACAATGAGGTAGAGAATCGATGCCTTCAAGGGCTTCCGAAACAACGCCTTTCATTTCTTTGAAACCATGTATATAAATATGGCCATCGCCAATGACAGCTTGTGCCAGAAGTCGCGCCGCATCTTCTATTGCATACTCATCTTGGGAAATGGCTTTGAACAGTCCGCTTAACTGAGTGGAAAATATTTTAAGCATAGTTTGATCTCCTTTATCAATTGAATCATTGAGTCCTTATAAACAGGATAAATGTTCTACCAGCATTATATAAGAATGAGGATATATATGCGAATGTTTATTTTCTTTGAAGAAATGAAGGATTTAATTAATTGGAATAGAATACTTCTACAATAAAAGACTGAATACATTAAAGAAAGGCGGGGATGGTATGGGACAACAAATATTGATTGTAGATGATCAATTCGGGATTCGAGTTTTGTTGAATGAAGTGCTGCAGAAAGAAGGTTATACAACGTTTCAAGCAGCAAACGGACCGCAGGCACTTGAAATAGCGAAGGAGCAAAAATTGGATCTTGTACTTCTTGATATGAAGATCCCGGGAATGGACGGAATAGAAATACTGCGAAGACTGAAAGAATATGACCAAAGCATCTCTGTAATCATCATGACTGCATACGGTGAATTGGATATGATTCAGCAGGCCAAAGATCTTGGTGCGCTTACTCATTTCTCTAAGCCGTTTGATATTGACGATATTCGAAGCATCGTCAAAAAATATATTCCGATGAATACTAAGTGATGTTGTACTAGTATATAACCTGAAAAATCTATCATTGGACAAAGTTTAGTTACATCTTTATAGAAAATATTTCCTAGTCGTGGGATTATCTTGAGAATTATGATGACTATTGGTATTCTTGAAGGTGAAATAATTGTCATTCCCTTGGTATACATAACCTGTATACTTTACATACTTTTTAGGGAAAATTGTATAAGGAAGCACTGTGATTTACATAGTGTCAACCGTTACAACATAAGGAGGAAATATAATGCCTTTAGTTTCAATGACTGAGATGCTGAACAAAGCATTAGAAGGAAAATATGCAGTAGGTCAATTTAACATCAACAACCTTGAGTGGACTCAAGCAATTCTTGCTGCTGCTGAAGAAGAAAAATCACCTGTTATCCTTGGGGTTTCTGAAGGTGCTGCTCGTCACATGGGCGGATTCAAAACTGTAGTGATGATGGTTAAAGGTTTATTAGAAGACATGAAGATCACGGTTCCTGTGGCAATCCACTTAGACCACGGTTCTTCATTCGACAAATGTAAAGAAGCAATCGATGCAGGTTTCACATCTGTAATGATTGACGCTTCTCACCACCCATTCGAGGAAAACGTTGAAACGACTAAAGCTGTAGTTGACTACGCTCACTCTAAAGGTGTTTCTGTAGAAGCTGAATTAGGAACTGTTGGCGGACAAGAAGACGACGTTGTTGCTGACGGCGTTATCTATGCTGATGCTCAAGAATGTAAAGAACTAGTTGAAAAAACTGGTATCGACTGCCTTGCTCCAGCATTAGGTTCAGTTCACGGTCCTTACAAAGGTGAACCAAACCTTGGTTTTAAAGAAATGGAAGAAATCAAAAACCTTACTAACATGCCATTAGTATTACACGGCGGTACTGGTATCCCTGAAGCAGATATCAAAAAATCTATCTCTTTAGGTACTTCAAAAATCAACGTTAACACTGAAAACCAAATTGCATTCGCTAAAAAGGTTCGCGAAGTGTTAGCTGCTGACGCTGAAGTATATGATCCACGTAAATTCATCGGCCCTGGCCGCGACGCTATCAAAGCGACTGTTATCGGCAAAATCCGTGAATTCGGTTCAAACAACAAAGCTTAATTTTAATCATTTTGAAAAAGGCATATGCTTTTTCATATGATTCACATAAAGAAGATGACTCCTGGCTTGTACTGGGGTCATCTTCTTTTGTTATGAAGAAAGGTATGTAGATGAATACTAACAGTAACAAAAAAGCTTGTTTGGCAGGTGAATTGAAAGGAAGTAAGTTATGGCTGATTTTTTTCGGACAGAAAGAAAACCATTGAAACTGCACACGCTTATACTATTGCTCGTATTTGGCATCATACTGACTTCAATACTGATTACAAGCACTTTTATAAGCCTCTATGTATCCAATCAGACAAAAGAAAACTTGTCCGAGAAAATAAGAGACGTAGCTAGAATGACGGCCCATTCGCAAATAGTCGTTGACGGTCTGGAAAAGGACTATATCGATCTTAGCCTCCAGGATTATGCTAATGAAATGATAGCCTTGACAGATGTCGGTTTTATCGTTGTCCTCAATATGGATCTAATCCGCTATTCACACCCTTGGGAGACGGAAATAGGCCATTCTTTTTATAATCGGGAGGACGCTCAGGCAGCCCTTAAAGGCAATGAGTATTATTCAACACAGGAAGGTCCGCTTGGCATCGGGCTACGTTTTTTTACACCTGTCAGAGATGAGGCAGGAGAGCAAATCGGGATTGTCGTTGTTGGCATTTCGCTTGATACAGTAAAAGGTTTGATGAAGGAAAGCCGACATGTTATTTATCTTTGTGCGCTTATTCCGCTGCTGTTTGGAGGAGCCGGTGCATTTGTCTTAAGCAAATTTATAAAAAGGAAGCTGCTGAATATGGAGCCTGAGGAGATTGCCCAACTGCTTGAAGAGCGCAATACTATGATAGAAGCAGTGAAGGAAGGGATACTGGCAGCTAACGTTCGGGGTGAGATAACATTAGTTAATGAGGAAGCGTTGAAGCTAATGAATGTTAATGAAGAAAAAATTGTGAATCAGCCGATTAAGGAATATATGCCGATTTTTGAGAAGGTGATGCAGACGGGAGAAGCGGAAGTGGGCTACGAGGAAACGCTGTACGGGCGCACGGTACTTTTGAATTGCTTCCCGATCATTGTGAACAGTGAAATTGTAGGCGGAATCGGCACATTTAGAGATAAAACTGAAATACGGCAAATGGCGGAGCAGCTGACAGGGGTAAAACTGTATTCCGAATCGCTGAGAGCTCATTCGCATGAATTCATGAATAAGCTTCATGTCATTCTCGGGTTAATTCATTTGAAGAAATATGACGACCTGAACAATTATGTGCAAGATTTAGTCGAGGACCAAGAATCGGAGAAAAGCTTTGTCTTGCAACGTATACAGAACCCGATTTTGGCAGGGTTTCTTTTGGGCAAATTAAGCAAGGCGCGCGAGCATGGGATTCAATTTGAAATTAGCGAGAATAGCCAGTACAATGGTGAGCTGGAGGAAAAAGCGATCCATGATTTAATTTGCATATCAGGCAACTTAATTGAAAATGCCTTTGATGCCGTTAGCGGCTTGGAAGTTAAGCAAGTCTCCTTCTCTGTTTACCATTCGGAAGACAGGTTGATTCTGCAAGTGGAAGACAGCGGTGCAGGTATGGAGCCAGGCCAGTTGGAGAATATATTCACAAAAGGCTTTTCGACAAAAGGCGAAGACCGAGGGTACGGATTATACTTAACGCTTCAATCTATTGCTAATTTGCATGGGGAGATAGACATTGACACGAGTCCAGGAACTGGGACAGTATTTACAGTTCAAATTCCTTTGCCTGAAAGGGGAAAATTACCTAGAGACTTAAAAGGAGAATAGTCTATTCTTTATTAAGAAAGAAATTTGAGTTGAGGTGGATAAATTGTGATTGAAGTTCTCATAGTTGATGATGATCCGATGGTTTCGGAAATTAATAAAAGCTATTTAGAGCAAGTGGATGGGTATCATTTAAAGGGAACGGCCTCTTCCGTCAAAGAAGCAATCCGCTTTATTGAAAAGAATACCGTAAAGCTTATTTTGCTGGATATTTTCATGCCCGAAACAGAAGGAATACAGCTGCTTATAAAAATTCGTGAAATGCAAAAGGATATAGATGTCATACTTATAACAGCCGCTTCCGATATGAGAACGATTCACAAAGCCTTTCAATTTGGAGCAGTAGATTATATCATTAAACCTTTTCGCTTCGACCGATTTGAAGAAGCGCTTATTAAATATAAAAAACAAACAAATCTTCTTCTAAATGACAGCAAGCTCAGTCAAGAGGAGCTTGACCATCTGTTGCTGAAAAAACAGGAAAAAGCGGTTCAGGAAATGCTGCCGAAAGGCTTATCTAAAAATACGTTACGAGAAATTTGGAACTATATTGAACAGAAGAAAGGATTGGATTTCACGACGGAAGAATTGGTGAATACAATAGGCATTTCAAGAATTTCTATTCGAAAATACTTGTCATTTTTAGAGAAAATAGACGTGATTTCATCATATTGCAGCTACGGAAATGTCGGTAGACCTTTAACAATGTTTCGCAGCAGGCAGGAATCTGCTAGAAATATCGAACCTTATATTGGTGATCAAAGAAAATAGTTTGCATAAGAAAAGAGATTGTCGACATGGACAATCTCTTTGTTAGTTTAATGCATACTATGCATTAACAGATACTTTTGGAAGTTCAACTGCATTTGCTGTTTTGCCTGTAGTTAAAATTTCGTTAAAGTTTTCGAAGCTTGTTTCGATCATGT
The DNA here is from genome assembly GCF_014712675.1 of Peribacillus faecalis. Taxonomy (GTDB): domain Bacteria; phylum Bacillota; class Bacilli; order Bacillales; family DSM-1321; genus Bacillus_AD; species Bacillus_AD faecalis. Next base: position 80,292 of record NZ_JACXSI010000002.1, read on the forward strand.
TTGATAATGCTTCATCTGTATTAGAACCGATGTGAGGCGTTACTAATACACGTGGATACATATCAACTAATTGTTGAACTGTTGCATCCGGAAGTGCTTGCCATGGTTGGAAGCTCTTGAAGAATAAATCTTTTTCGTTTGCGAATACGTCTGTTCCGAAAGCACCTAACGTATCATTTTGTAAAGCTTCTAAAATTGCTTCGTTGTCTTGTAATTCACCGCGTGCAGTGTTGATTAAAATTGCGTCGTTTTTCATTTTTGAAAGGAATTCCGCATTGATCATTTTGTCGTTTTGACCAGGGAAGTAAGGAACGTGAAGACTTACAATATCAGCCTCGGCTAACAGTTCGTCCATTTCCTTGAATTCTAGAACTTCTTTAGCAATGTCTGATTGGAATACATCATAACCGATTACTTTTGCGCCTAAGCCTTTAAACAATTTAGCTTCTGTAACACCGATGCGGCCAGTTCCGATAATCCCTACTGTGCAGTTACGGATTTCTTTGCTGAACATTCTTTCGTCAACAATGAAGTTTTTGTAAGCTGTTCTGTTTGTAGTATAAGCTGTGTTGCGAAGAAGCATCATAGCTAATGTTAAAGCAAGCTCAGCGATTGCGTTTGGTGAATAAGAAGGAACGCGAGCCACTTCCATGTTATATTTTGCAGCAGCTTCCAGGTCGATGTGGTTGAAGCCTACTGTTCTTGTAAATACATATTTAATGCCATATTCATTCATTTTTTCAAGATTGATTGCATCAGCTACACAGTTTCCGCGAAGTAATACTGCATCGTGGTAAGCTGCTGTATCAATATTTTCGTGTGTTAATAAGTCTTCGATTAAAGTCAGTTCGAAGTTATATTTATTTAAGTCGTTAAAAAATGAGATTTCATTAGGACGAACGCCGTAGCAAGCGATTTTTAACATGTGTGTTTCCCCCAATAATATTAGCTTTTTAGTATTCGCGAAGGAGATAGAACTCCGAGCTGAATATATTTAAGAAATAATAAGCATGCACCACTCTCTTATGAAAGAGAGCAGTGTACGCTTAAAAATGTTTTAGAATAAACCTGTGTTATTGATAACTTCTAAGATAACGATCCAAATCGGCATCATAATAACAGCAGTAATTGTAGACAATAAAGATGCGTTAGATGCTAAAACAGCGTCTTTATCAAAGCTGATTGCATAAGCAGCTGCAACAGTAGCAGTTGGCGTAGCCATCATGATTACGATTGTTGCAAGAGCTTCAAAGCTAACTGGTAAAATATTTGTAGCTGTTAAAATAGCTAGTAAAGCAATGTTGATTGTTGGTACAAGGGCGATTTTCATTGCGCTGTAGTACCAAGAAGTTTTGTCTGATGCAGCTGCTTTAAAGCTAATTCCTCCAAGAGTTGCACCGATTGATAACCAAGCAAGTGGTGATGCAAGATTAGACAGGTATGTCATTGGTTTGAAAAGCCAAGTAGCTGTTTGGTCAATACGTAAGAATGCATATTGTGCAACTGTGCCGTCAGCAGCAGTAACTGATACTTGTGGTAAGTATCCTTGGAATAACCAAACGAAAAGACCTGCAAAAGTTGCGATAACGATTGGATTCAAGAACATAGTTTTAATGTTTTTAAGCTCCATTTTCAAACCGCTCATTTTGATATAACCGTAAGAGTATAAGAACACGCGGTATCCGATGTTAAAGATCGAACTGAACATTACGCCGACTGGTCCGTAAATAGCACTTACAATCGGAATACCGAAGAATGTAGTTGAACCGAAAATTGTTAAGACACGCAATGTATCTTGTTTGTCGCCTTGGTAACGTAAAAATAGCGGCTTAGAAACGAAAATCAAGATGATATAAATCGCAATCCCCCAGATTAAAACGTTCATTCCTTGTGTTAATGTTTCTGAATCGATATCTTGCATGAAAGCTTTGAAAGCTAATGCAGGTAAAGCAACAGTCAAAACAACGTTAGATAAAAGCTTGCCTACTTCTGCAGAGAAGATGCCTTTTTTACGGCAGAAGAATCCAAGCAGAATGATGAAAACTGTGGATGAAATTGCACCCATAATCTCCATATCTGTAACAGTAGTTTTGATAATTTCTAAAAGATTCATAATGTCCTCCTATATTGTGAAATTATTCACATACCGAAATGTATTGAATTTATTAGTTCGTTGAAACTACGTGTCTTATATTAAAATAAGTTTGTGAATTAGTGAACAATATGTAATTAAGTTATAGTTTTGTAATTAAAGTAACCGTAATATCCGACTGTTTTGGGGCAGTTTCATAAAAAGGTTGAATTTTGTGTCTACTTGTTATTATCATTAAGTAGTAAAGGTACATATTGTTCTGAGCTTCACGGCAACAGAAGTCAGAATAAATTTTAAATAAGGGAGATTGTGAACAAATGAAATTTTTCATCGACACTGCCAATTTTAATGAAATAAAAGAAGCCCACGCTTTGGGGATTTTGGCGGGGGTAACGACTAATCCGTCCTTAGTGGCAAAAGAAAATGTTTCATTTCATGATCGCATTAAAGAAATTACAGAGCTTGTTGACGGCTCAGTAAGTGCTGAAGTCATTGCGACGGATTTCGAGGGGATGGTAGCAGAAGGAAGAGAATTGGCATCCATCAGTCCGAATGTGACGGTAAAGGTTCCGATGACTCCTGACGGTTTAAAAGCTGTTTCTGTTTTTGCAAAAGAAGGTATTAAAACGAATGTTACGCTCATTTTCAGTGCTAATCAGGCTCTTCTTGCTGCAAGAGCGGGTGCTTCTTACGTATCTCCATTCCTTGGGCGTTTGGATGATATTGGACATAACGGAGTTGCATTAATTGCAGATATTGCTGAGATTTTCTCAATACATAATATCAGCACTGAAATCATCGCCGCTTCCATCCGTAACCCGATTCATATTACTGAAGCTGCTTTAAATGGGGCAGATATTGCGACAGTTCCTTACAAAGTGCTTATGTCACTGTTCAACCACCCATTAACAGATAAAGGTATTGCGACTTTTTTAGCTGATTGGGAAGGGAAAAATAAATAAGATTAACCGCTAAAATTTTACAAAGACGAGGCCCGCTTCAGTTGTGAAAAGATCACGAATGAGGCGTGCTATTTTTTTTGAAAAGGATAACTTGAAACAGACCGGTGACGGTTTTTCTTGTATATCATTACATGATTTTTTGTTTTTTGTGTAAACTAATAAATATATACTAGAGTAAATTCTATCTAAAATTTATGGTAAAATATAGTAATTACTCTTTGTTTATGGTTAATATAATAGGGACGTTTTAATCGGTTAAACAGAAAATGAAAGTGCTGTGACGAAGGGAGTATTATATGGATAAACTTAAGATAGCAGGCGGATATCCTTTGCAGGGAACAATCAGAGTAAGTGGGGCTAAAAATAGTGCGGTTGCACTCATACCGGCCACTATACTTGCTGACTCTCCTGTAACAATTGAAGGCTTGCCGGATATATCTGATGTCAGTATTTTAAAGGACTTATTGGAGGAAATTGGCGGAAAAGTCAGTTTTGGTGGCGAAGAAATGATTGTTGACCCAAGTTCTATGATTTCTATGCCGCTTCCGAATGGGAACGTGAAGAAATTGCGCGCATCCTACTACCTAATGGGAGCGATGCTGGGTCGTTTCAAAAAAGCGGTAATCGGTTTGCCGGGCGGCTGTTATTTAGGACCGCGGCCGATTGACCAACATATAAAAGGCTTTGAGGCATTGGGGGCCCGAGTGACAAATGAACAAGGAGCCATCTATTTAAGAGCAGATGAGTTGCGCGGAGCAAGAATATATTTGGATGTTGTGAGTGTGGGTGCAACAATTAATATTATGCTGGCAGCAGTAAGAGCTAAAGGACGGACAATCATTGAAAATGCTGCCAAAGAACCCGAAATTATCGACGTGGCCACATTATTGACGAATATGGGTGCGAAAATAAAAGGGGCAGGGACGGATGTCATCCGGATTGAAGGAGTCGATTATTTGAGCGGCTGCCGCCATACGATTATCCCGGACCGGATAGAGGCGGGAACATTCATGATTATGGCAGCTGCGGTAGGGGACGGTATTCTGATTGACAACGTCATACCTCAACATCTTGAATCGTTAATAGCTAAGCTTCGTGAAATGGGCGTCAATATTGAAACAAGAGATGATCAAGTATATATTCCCCGCAGTGATTACTTGAAAGCTGTTGATGTAAAAACCCTTGTATATCCGGGTTTTGCTACTGACTTACAACAACCATTTACATCTTTATTAACGAAAGTTACAGGTGCGAGTGTTGTCACAGATACTATTTATAGTGCACGATTCAAACATATTGATGAATTACGCCGTATGAATGCCAGTATTAAAGTGGAAGGGCGTTCGGCTATTGTCAATGGACCTGTGCGACTGCAGGGAGCAAAAGTGAAAGCCAGTGATTTGCGAGCGGGTGCAGCATTAATTGTTGCAGGCTTAATGGCAGAAGGTGTGACAGAAATCACAGGTGTTGAACATATAGATCGCGGATATAGCCAAATTGTGGACAAACTGAGTGATTTAGGTGCAACTATTTGGCGTGAAGAGATGTCAGAAGAAGAAGTTCGGCAACTGAAAAACACATAATAAGTGTTTATATAAGTCATTCTACATCAATTGTGTTATAATAAATAAACAAATATGTCATACTTAATGACTTGTTGGAGGGGACACAATTGGAGAGAAGCTTATCAATGGAACTTGTGCGCGTGACAGAAGCTGCTGCTTTGGCATCAGCTCGCTGGATGGGCAGAGGGAAGAAAGATGAAGCAGATGATGCGGCAACAACGGCAATGCGTAATGTTTTTGATACTGTGCCGATGAAAGGAACTGTTGTAATCGGCGAGGGAGAAATGGACGAGGCTCCGATGCTATATATCGGAGAAAAGCTTGGAACAGGCTATGGCCAGCGGGTAGACGTAGCAGTCGATCCATTGGAAGGAACTAATATTGTTGCTTCAGGAGGCTGGAATGCACTGGCTGTTATTGCTGTTGCAGACCATGGAAATCTTCTTCACGCACCAGATATGTATATGGATAAAATTGCAGTCGGTCCGGAGGCAGTCGGAAAAGTCGACATTAATGCGCCTCTGATCGATAATGTTAGAGCTGTTGCAAAAGCAAAAAATAAAGATATTGAAGACGTAGTAGCAACGATTCTGAATCGTCCTCGCCATGAGCATATTATTCACCAACTACGTGATATGGGTGTTCGAATCAAGCTGATTAATGATGGTGATGTAGCCGGAGCAATAAATACAGCCTTTGATTCGACTGGGGTGGATATTTTATTCGGATCAGGCGGCGCACCAGAGGGTGTACTGGCTGCCGTTGCTCTGAAGTGCCTGGGCGGAGAAATCCAAGGGAAACTCATCCCGCAAGAAGAATCAGAATTGCAACGTTGTATCAAAATGGGAATAGATGTTAATAAGATTCTTCTTATGGAAGACCTTGTGAAAGGCGACGATGCTATTTTCGCAGCGACTGGTGTAACGGACGGTGAGCTATTGCGAGGCGTTCAGTTCAAAGGAAGCTACGGTGAAACGCATTCTATTGTTATGCGTGCGAAATCAGGAACAGTTCGTTTTGTCGACGGGCGCCACAGTCTTAAGAAAAAACCTGACCTTGTTATGAGATAAATAGAAAAACCGTCACCGGTCCTTTTTTTCATTTCTAGATTCCGACCTATAATCATATCAGGCTGCCTCGGAAGAACTCTTTCGCTTTTGAGGCGGCTTTTTGCTACATTTTGAAAAATAATATTCCGTTATGTTTACATCCTCGAAATCATGGGTATTAAATCTTTTAATGCAGCAATAGCTATATTTGTCGGTTGGAGTGGATGGTGGCGACTCGACTCCTGCAGAAAGCGACTGCGCACACTAATCTTTTCACTTTTAAATTTGTGTGCTTCCCTTCTGTCTTCGAGAGTTCTTAATATTTAGTAATTAATTACCTATTTTCAAATATATATTTATTTTTTGAATATTTTTCTGTAAAATAGACAAAGTTGTAGATGAAACAATATCGGAGCCGGCGGAACTTCCAATACATCATACTATGTTTATGTTGAACATTTCTTAGTATAGAAGTAAAATAAAGATATTATTCAAATATATAAGAACATTAATTCTGCAAATTACTCCTGATCTTCTATTTTAGCGATTTCCTTCAACTTTTTCTTCATAAAGCTAATCAGAAACCCTAATTTCTTACATGAATGATAGCTTAAAACTTGATGAAACTCGCTTATAATTATAATTATTTCCTTATTACTATAAAGTGTGGTGTACATATGAACTTAACTATTTCTCATTTAGAGGACATGAAGTTAAAAGAGCTGTATGAGTTAGCAAAAGAATATCGCATTTCCTATTACAGTAAATTAACTAAAAAAGAATTGATTTTTGCTATATTGAAAGCGCAAGCAGAGCAAGACGGATTGCTTTTTATGGAAGGTGTGCTTGAAATTATTCCTTCTGAAGGATTCGGTTTCCTTCGTCCAATCAACTATTCCCCGAGTTCAGAGGATATTTACATCTCTGCATCGCAAATTCGACGCTTTGATTTACGAAACGGCGATAAAGTTTCAGGGAAAGTAAGGCCGCCAAAAGAAAATGAGCGCTACTACGGATTACTTCATGTGGAAGCAGTGAACGGCGATGATCCGGAAACAGCAAAAGAGAGAGTTCACTTCCCTGGATTAACACCTCTTTACCCAAACCGTCAAATTAAATTGGAAACAACACAACGCAATTTGTCAACGCGTATTATGGATATTTTAGCGCCTGTTGGTTTTGGACAGCGGGGATTAATTGTCGCTCCTCCAAAAGCGGGTAAAACAATGCTGATAAAAGAAGTAGCAAATGCCATCACGACAAATCACCCGGAAGCGGAACTGATTGTTTTGCTTATTGATGAGCGCCCCGAAGAGGTAACGGACATTGAACGTTCAGTAGCGGGAGATGTTGTCAGCTCAACGTTTGATGAACTGCCTGAAAATCATATAAAAGTTGCTGAGCTTGTTTTAGAACGAGCGATGCGTCTGGTTGAACATAAGCGTGATGTTATAATTTTGATGGATAGCATTACACGTTTGGCGCGCGCTTATAACTTGTACATTCCGCCTAGCGGAAGAACTTTGTCAGGCGGTATCGACCCGGCTGCTTTCCACCGTCCGAAACGATTTTTCGGTGCGGCCAGAAATATCGAAGAAGGCGGAAGCTTGACAATTTTGGCTACTGCATTAATTGATACTGGTTCGCGAATGGATGATGTTATTTACGAAGAATTTAAAGGTACAGGGAACATGGAGCTTCATCTCGACCGTTCATTGGCAGAAAGACGAATTTTCCCTGCAATCGATATCCGTCGTTCCGGTACACGAAAAGAAGAATTGCTGATTCAAAAAGATCACTTGGATAAAGTTTGGGCGATTCGTAAAACAATGACAGATACGCCAGATTTTGCAGAGAAATTCTTGCGTAAATTGCGACAAACTAAGAGCAACGAGGACTTTTTCAATGCCCTTGATACAGAAATGAAAGGTGCAATGAACCGCCGAACTCGGACTGAAAATTAAGGTTACGGTAAATAATAGCCGGCATAAAGTATGAGTTGCAAATCAGTGTTTAGCTTGCTATAATAAAAAGCATGTTTGATTAAAAGATGGGTGAGTTTTCACCCTTCGATATATAACTCTGTTTCAGGCAATGATTCAGGGCGGAAGGAGATGAAAAAAATGAAAGCAGGAATTCATCCTAATTACAAAACAATCACTGTAAAATGTGCATGTGGTAATGAGTTTGAAACTGGTTCAGTTAAAGACGAGTTGAAAGTTGAGACTTGCTCTGAATGCCATCCATTCTATACTGGACGTCAGAAATTTGCTGAAGCTGGTGGACGTGTTGATCGCTTCAACAAAAAATACGGTCTTAAATAATTACTATAGTTCCAAAACGCTTAAAGACAGGCAACAATCCTTGCCTGTTTTTTTTCTCGTTTTATGGGCAAAATAAATGAAAAGTATGCGAAAATACAAGATGAACAGGCAAGTACAACTGCGCTTTTTATTCCATTAAAAAGCGGGTTTTCTTTATATATAATTTGAAGTAAATCTATGGTTGCCGGGGGTTTTCTCCATCCTCCATCAAACATCAGATGAACAAAAGGCTGCTCTCAGGCATTGGTTTCTTGTTTGTTTTATGTAGAAAGTGGAAGCTGTGTCTGTTAAATGATAAATGAATGATCCAATACTCATCCATGAAAAGCTTAGCGTGTATGTGGGTGTGATTGCATAGCGAGGGAGAGATGAACATGTATGAAAAGAAGCAGGCTGGTTGGATGGAATTGATATGCGGCAGCATGTTTTCCGGAAAATCGGAAGAGCTTATTAGAAGAGTGCGCAGAACACAATTTGCCCGTCAAAAAACGGTTGTATTCAAACCTGCTATTGATAACAGATATGCGGAAGAGGCGGTCGTTTCTCACAATGGCGCATCTGTTTGGGCAAAACCTATTCGTAAATCTGTCGACATCTTTAAGCATTTAGATGAAGAAGATTGGGATGTTATTGCTATTGATGAGGTTCAGTTTTTTGATGATGAAATTGTGGAAGTGGCGAAGCATTTGGCAGATAACGGTTATCGAGTTATTTTGGCGGGTCTTGACCAAGACTTTCGCGGAGAACCATTTGGTCCGGTTCCAAGGCTGATGGCATTGGCTGAAACTGTGACAAAACTGCAGGCAGTATGTGCTGTATGTGGCGGGCCGGCAAGCCGAACACAACGCTTGATCAATAACAAACCTGCTAATTATCATGATCCTGTCATCCTCGTTGGTGCATCAGAAGCATATGAAGCAAGGTGCCGTCATCACCATGAGGTCCCTGGAAGCGAGCGAAAGTATGGCTATTCAGATACGGCGGTAAAAGCTGATTAATCGGATTTTGATAAGAAAAAAGTTTTGCTGGTATGAGCAAAACTTTTTTTATTATTAAAATCACCGAGGCGAATTCAAGTAGCATATTCATGATGAAAAAGGACCGGTAACGGTTTTTCTGATGTCTAACCTTATACCTGCCATGCTCGGGCCTAAGTTGTCTCGCCCAAGAAACCAAAACCGGGTTTCTTGCGCGATTCATCTTAGTCCTGCCGCATGTCTCCTTTTTCATCGAGGTGAATTCAAGTAGCATATTCATGATGAAAAAGGACCGGTAACGGTTTTTCTAACTTTGACGTGAATAACTTGTAATAATATAATGAAGAGAAACTAGTCGTTAAGGCTGATGCTTGGATTTTTAAAAGCAGAATGTGATATGTGCTATGGAAAAAATATGAGGTGAATGAATTGATAGATCGATTACAGGCAGTTGAGGACCGATATGAGCGCTTAAATGAATTACTGAGCGACCCGGATATTGTAAATGATCCGAAGAAGCTGAGAGATTATTCAAAAGAGCAATCCAACATTCAGGAAACGGTGGAAGTATACCGTGAATATAAAGATATTCGTGAGCAATACCAAGACGCAAAAGCAATGCTGGAGGAGAAACTCGATGCGGATATGCGTGAAATGGTTAAAGAAGAAGTAACCGAATTAGAGTCAACAATGACAGAATTAGAAGAGAGATTGAAAATCCTTCTGATTCCAAAAGACCCTAACGATGATAAAAACGTAATCATGGAAATTCGCGGAGCGGCAGGCGGAGAAGAAGCAGCTTTATTCGCGGGCAGCTTATACCGTATGTACAGCCGATATGCAGAAATGCAAGGCTGGAAAACGGAAGTAATTGAGACAAATGCTACCGGCTTAGGCGGCTTCAAAGAAATCATTTTCATGATCAATGGGACAGGTGCGTACTCTAAACTGAAGTTTGAAAATGGTGCTCACCGAGTGCAACGTGTTCCGGAAACGGAATCAGGCGGAAGAATTCATACATCAACAGCAACAGTTGTTGTTTTACCTGAAACAGAAGATGTAGAAGTTGAAATCCACGACAAAGATATCCGTTTTGATACGTATGCTTCTTCCGGCGCCGGCGGACAAAGTGTTAATACAACGATGTCAGCTGTTCGTTTAACGCATATTCCAACAGGAATTGTAGTTACGTGTCAGGATGAGAAGTCTCAGCATAAAAATAGAGATAAAGCGATGAAAGTGTTGCGTGCTCGTGTATATGATAAATTCCAGAGTGAAGCACAAGCTGAATATGATCAAAATCGTAAATTGGCAGTTGGTACGGGTGACCGTTCAGAACGAATTCGTACTTACAATTTCCCTCAAAATCGTGTGACGGATCACCGAATCGGCTTAACAATCCAAAAACTGGATCAAGTGATGGAAGGGAAGCTGGATGAAGTCATTGAAGCGTTAGTGATCGAAGACCAAACAAGCAAGCTTCAAAGAGAAGGTGAATAAGCCTTGAGCCAGAAGATATATGAAGCCCTCAATTGGGCTTCTTCTTTTTTAAAACAGTACGACCGGGACGAAAATGCAGGAGAGTTATTATTAAAGTATCTGCTGCAATGTTCGCGTTCACAACTATTTGCCGGCATGCATGATGAGCTTGATGATGCTGTCGCGAAAGATTTTCAAGAAATGGTACGTCGTCATGTGGCAGGGACGCCGATTCAATATATGATGGGATTTGAAGAATTTTATGGCCGTTCATTCGAGGTGAATGAATCCGTATTGATTCCTCGTCCGGAAACGGAAGAGCTCGTATACCACTCACTTTCTAAAATGAAAGTGCTGTTTGCGGGCCGTACAGATGTGAAACTCGTTGATATCGGCACAGGAAGCGGCGCAATTGCGATTACGATGAAGTGCGAACAGCCTGCTTTAACAGTTACAGCAACAGACCTGATGGCGGATGCATTAGCTGTAGCGAAGGAGAATTCGAAGAGGCTGGAAGCGGATATTTCTTTCGTGCAGGGAGACTTGTTGCAGCCTTTCATTGCAGACGGGGAAAAGTTTGATATTGTCCTATCCAATCCGCCATATATTCCTGAGGGAGATCGGGCATGCATGTCGGAAGTTGTGACAGAACATGAGCCTCATACGGCCTTATTTGCCGGTGCGGACGGGCTGGACTTGTACCGCCGTTTATGTACTGAGCTGCCGCAAGTACTGAATGAAACCTTTTTGGTCGGTTTCGAAATTGGTGCCGGACAAGGATGGGATGTAGCTGATTTGCTGCAGAAGGCACTCCCGACAGCAAAGGTATCAATTGAATATGATATTAATGGTAAGGATCGTATGGTATTTGCTGAAAGTAAAGGTATTTCGAAAGTCTAAAAAAGACTTTCGAAATACCTTTTTTAATTTGTATAAAGCAGGAAGATTGACCATATGTATAGAAGGGAATTAAAAGAAAATAGAAAATATGATAGAGAGTAGGGAAGATGATGCTTGAAGTTGTCAATTTATCGAAGAAATTTAAGCAGAAGACAGTAGTAAACGGTATCGATTTTTGTATAAATCAAGGAGAAACGGTCGGATTAATGGGACCGAACGGAGCAGGTAAGTCGACAACGATTTCCATGATTGCTTCCTTGTTGGAGCCGTCCGGAGGCGATATTTTGCTGTATGATAAAAGTATTTTGAAGGATCCGAAACCGCTCCGCAAAATACTTGGGGTTGTGCCGCAAGAAATTGCGCTCTACCCGGAACTGTCCGCTCTGGAGAATCTCCATTTCTTTGCCAGAATCAATAAGCTGAAAGGTGCGGAACTGAAGCAGCGGGTCAAAGAAGTATTGGAGTTGATAGGCCTTAGCGACAAAAGAAAAGATCTTGTCAAGACCTTCTCCGGTGGGATGAAAAGAAGGCTGAATATCGGGGCGGCTCTCCTCCATAATCCGGAACTTGTTATTATGGATGAGCCGACAGTAGGGATTGATCCGCAATCCCGTAATTATATTTTAGAGGCTGTTCGAAAGCTGAATAAGGAAAAGAATATGAGTGTGCTGTATACAAGCCACTATATGGAGGAAATTGAGTTTTTATGTGATCGTGTATATATCATGGATCACGGAGAGATTATCGCATCCGGCACACAAGACGAAGTGAAAGGTATTTTATCAACTGAAAATACTGTAGAAGTGAAGCTTGAGCGCCATTCAGATCGATTTGTGGAGCAGCTCAGACAGCATGAAGGAATTTCAAGTGTTTCGGTAAATGATGCGGCATTGACAATCATTGCGCCAAAGAATGTTAATATTTTCACAATTATATATCCGATTTCAGAAAGTCTTGGTATTCAATTTCAATCCATTGAAGTGAAAACTCCTACTTTGGAGGATGTATTCTTGCATTTAACAGGACGGAAGCTGAGAGATTAGGAGGGAAAGAGATGATTGCGCACTTAATTAAGAAAAATATATTAGTGATGCTTCGTAATAAGCATATTTTCATTATTCTTCTTCTCATGCCAATTGTACTCATATCAATCCTCGGCTTTGCGCTTTCAGATATGATGAGTGATGATGGCGAACCGTTAAAGGCAAAGGTGTACATAGTAGAGCATGGTTCGGAGGAAGCGGATATCGAACGATTTTTAACAGAGCTTGAGCTATCATTATTGCCTGCTGAAGCGAAGTCGGCAATTGAGGAAGCAGTGACGGAAGTGCTTCCTATGAAAATATTAAAAGATCAAATCTTTGCAAGTGAAGAGCTTAGTGAGAACATTACCTTAAAGAGCGCTAAGGAAGGCGAGCTTTCAGATATCAAAGGTGATGAAGAAGCTACAGCAATTATAGAAGTGCCGGAAGAGTTCACCTATCATTTCTTACAGAAATTATTTTTTGATCAAGGGGAAAAAACGGAGCTCAAGCTGCTCAAAAATGAGAGTAATCAGCTCGCTTCAAGCATGATTGAAAGTATTTTATCATCCTTTCAGGAGCAATATGCGCTATCAGCATTGCTACAAAAAGAGAATTTGCCGACTGATGTGATGGAAAAACTGGCAGCTATGGATTTATCTATAGCCAAGGAGAGTGTTGGCCAACGTCCGATTATTAATTCTGTCACTTATTATACGTTCGGGATGAGTGCGATGTTTGTTTTTTACGTCGCTTCTTCATTAGCTTCAATGGCTATTTTAGAAAAGGAAAACAATGTGTTTAACCGGATTCTCCTCAGTGATGTATCGAGGGTTTCTTACTTGAGCGCATTATCGATGACCGGGATGATATTTGCTTTTTGTCAGCTCGGCATATTATTTGGAATCATGAAGCTCGTTTACGATGTACAGCTTCCAGACTTGACGATGCTGCTTGTGATTACGTTGATGCTTAGCTTCAGCATTGGTGGTTTTACCGCTTTTATTACAGCTGTATGTTTCCGAAGCGTAAAAATGAATGTCTTCGCGGACCTTTTTCAGACAGTTATTGTCACTGTATTGGCTTTTGTCGGAGGAAGCTTTGTGCCGATTGAATCGTTAGAAGGTGTTGGTCGCTTTACGCCGAACGGTGCAGGGATGCAGGCTTATTTACAAGCTGCACAGGAGTATGGCTGGGCTGATATAAGCAGCCATTTGCTGACAATGCTCACATATGGCGTAATTTTATTGGTTGCCGCAGTTTTTATTTTCCCAAGAAAGGAGAGGGCATAGCTTATGACTAGTATTCTATGGGTGAAATGGAAACAGCTTCTGCGTGGCCCTTGGATGGTTCTTGGGCTTACGGCGGCAATGATCGGTTTTGCGTTTGTGGTAGGTTCTAATTTTTCATCAAAAGTCGAGATACCGGTGTTTTCGAAGTTGTCTAAATCGGCTGCTAATGAAATAATCGAGCAGTTGAATACTTCCGATAACTTCGCATATGTGCTGATGGACAAGGAAAAAGCCATTGATGATGTCGTCGATAATAATGCGGAAATGGCTGTTCAGCTTGATGACGGGGAGGCCATAATTTTTCTCGCTTCAGAAGGAAGCAATGCTTCGCTCGTATATTACGAGTTGCATGATGCGTATGAAAAAATGAATAGAGATGCCATCATTATGGAAAGTGCCGCAAATCTTACTGATTCGGAGCGAGAAGCGTTGCAGGACAACTTGAATGATTTATCGGAGTATGATGTTTTCACTATTAAGCAGAGCGGATTTCAGGCGAAGGGGGCATTCGTTTATGACTCCGGCTTGCAAGGTGTATTCGGGTTCGCGCTCTTTTTCGTCATTTATACAATAGCCTATAATGTCGTGACTATTTTGACGGAGAAGAAAGAGGGTGTTTGGGACCGGATGATCTTATCTCCGCTCAAGAAGTGGGAAATTTACGCAGGCAATTTAGTATACAGCTTTATTTTAGGCTATATTCAAATTTCACTTGTATTCTCCGTATTCAAGTTCGGTCTTGGTTATAATTTTTACGGTTCGTTCGGGAAAACGCTCGTCATTTTGATTCCGTATGTCTTTTCGATTGTCGCAATATCAATATTAGTGGCAGGTCTTGTGAAAGACATCAATCAATTTCATGTAGTGATGCCCCTCATATCCGTCAGCATGGCAATGCTCGGAGGAGCCTATTGGCCATTGGAACTTGTTTCTTCAAATCTTATTCAGACACTTGCGAAATTCGTGCCTTTAACATATGGAATGGAAGCGCTGAAGGGGGCGACCGTGTATGGGTACGACTGGAGTGCTTTGTTCTATCCGATGGGAATGATGACTTTAATGGGAGTTGTCTGCATGGTTATCGGCATCCTGCTTTTCAGACGTAAGGCAAGTTAAAGAACCGGTGCCGGTTTTTCTGGTTGTCTAACCTTACACCTGCCATGCTCGGGGGCCTACAGGATGTAGGTCACATCGGCGAAGACATGCGGACGTGGCGGTTTTAGCCGATGTTCCCCTCCTGCCCCACCCAAGAAACCAAAACCGGGTTTCCTCTCAAGATGAGAGTCACAGCGACGAAGATATGCGGACGTAGCGCTCTTAGTCGCTGTTCCTTCTTAGTCCTTGTCTAGCTGCAGCGGCCAGCCCCTCGAGGTCATAAGCCAAATCCCTCCAGAAATTTTACAATTTCCTACGTGATTTGTCTTATGCAGGTCGGGGCTGAACGGGCCGCTTTCGCATTTCGATTCCCGCATGGCTCCTTTCCCATCGAGGTGAATCTAAGTAGCATATGCATAATGAAAAAGGACCGGTGCCGGTTTTTCTGAATTAATTGTAATTTGATAGTTTAAGATAACCTGCTCCTGACCATAATGTTTGTATGAAAGGGAGTGGGTTGGGGATGAAAAAAAATCAAGTTGCTTGTTTATATATAATATTTCTATGCTTTGCCACGATTATTAGCTTTTATATACCGAAAACGGAAAGTGCAGGTGCTGCAGAAGAGAATGTTGTCATTCCGGACGAAGCGATTCGCCTTCGAATTCTGGCTAATAGCGACCGTGAAGAAGATCAAGCAGTTAAAAGGCAAATTCGCGATGAAGTCAATGCTCATATAACGAATTGGGTAGGTGAGCTGACATCTATGGAAGAAGCGCGTGATGTACTGAAAAGTCACTTGCCGGACATTCAGCAAATTGCCGAGAGTTATATCGCGGAGCGAGGCTTGCAGCAAGAGGTGAAGGTTGAATTCGGTAAAGCGGAGTTTCCTACTAAGTTATACGGACAATATTTATATCCTGCTGGAGAATATGAGGCAATTGTCATCACGTTAGGTGAAGGAAGCGGCGCAAACTGGTGGTGTGTTTTGTTTCCACCTTTATGCTTTCTTGATTTTTCAAATGGCACCGCGGTAAGTATGTCGCCGATCGCTGAAGCTGCCGAACAACCCGAAGAGCAGGAGACACCTGATCAAGAAGTACTGCCGGAAAATGCTACAGAGGAAGTAGTTGAAAGGCAAGATGAAAATACAAAAGAAACAGTTTCAGACCAAAATGAGGAGATGGAAAAAACAACAAATAAATCAGAGCCCGTGTATGTTCAAGATGAAGAAACAGAAGTTGTTGAAACAAGATGGTTTATTGTCGACTTCTTTAAAGAAGTATTTTAATATCGAATAAATCCATGGAGAGCGGCCAATAAACAATTGGCCGTTTTTCTACTACTTAAGAAAGAGTAACAGCAACGAAGATATGCGGACGTAGCGTTCTTAGACGCTGTTCCTTACTTGCGGACCGTTTCCGCTTTTCGGGTTCCGCACGTCTCCTTTTTTATTGAAGTGAATACAAGGGGGTGGATTCAAAAATAGAAAAGGACCGGTAACGGTTTTTCTACTAAAGATGAATTGGTTTGCATACATATAGTAGAAAACATTGTTAGGAGAGAAGATATGCTGACTGTAAGAAAAGGGACAACCGTCGATTATCCATTGATAAAGCAATTTATTGAGCAGTCGGAAGCGGTATATGATAAAGATTCCGTTTTCGTTTTAGTAGAAAATGAGGAAGGGGAGATACTGAGCGTCATCGGTGTGCTGAAATGCGAACAAGCCGGTTTTTTGCGTTCGTTCGTATTCTCGCCTGGTTTTCCGGTTGACAAGCTCCCTTTGTTTTTCGAGCGAGTCTTGGTTGCGGTGAAAGAGTTGGATTGCTGTTCCATTTTTTTGGCTTCTAATAAGAAGCAGACAATTTCATTCTTTGAATTGTTCGGATTTGAGGAAATTTCGCTTGATTGCATTCCGGAACAATTAAAGTTATCAACAGTTTTTTCAGCGACAAGTCAGATGGATGACGTGTTTTATATGTGGAAAACTATATAGTTATTCAGATTATCCACAAAGTTATCCACTTATTATAAGTTATTATACACATTCTGTGGATATCATTTTCATTTATGCACAACAGTTGAAAAGGGAACGCTTGCAGATTGGCATCGTAATTAGGATATAATAGAATAGAGTGATTCCTATTTCATAGAAGGTGTACTAATTGAAAACAAACATATTAAGAATCGATAATCCGATAGAAGATATTCAACGAATAGAAGAGGCTGCCGCTCTTTTGCGCAGTGATGAAGTAGTTGCTTTTCCGACTGAGACAGTTTATGGTTTAGGGGCTAATGCGAAAAGCGATGAAGCGGTAAAGAAAATTTTTGAAGCAAAGGGAAGACCGAGCGATAACCCGCTAATTGTCCACATTTCGGATACAGCGCAATTGGAAGGGCTGGCGAAGAACGTTCCGGATAAAGCGCGCTTGCTGATTGATGCTTTCTGGCCGGGACCATTAACGCTTGTATTTTTGAAAAATGAAGGTTTGTCTGAAACAGCGACAGCCGGTCTCGATACGGTAGCTGTCAGAATGCCAAACCACCCGTTAGCGCTCGCGCTAATTGAAGCGGCCGACTTGCCGATTGCCGCGCCAAGTGCGAATTTATCGGGTAAGCCAAGTCCGACAACCGCTGAGCATGTTGCAAAAGATTTGAACGGACGGATTCGCTGCATTGTCGATGGAGGAGAAACGGGAGTCGGTTTGGAATCGACCGTGGTGGATTGTACGGAAGAAATTCCGGTTATTCTCCGCCCCGGCGGTGTGACCAAAGAAGCGATTGAAAAAGTTATCGGCTCGGTTGGAGAGGATCCTGCGCTTCGAAATGCCTCTGATATTCCGAAATCGCCCGGCATGAAATATACACATTATGCGCCAGATGCTCCTTTTGTTCTTGTAGATGGAAGCAGAGAGCTTATTCAGCAACTCGTGAATGGAAAAAGGCAACAAGGCCATCGTGTCGGTGTTTTAACAACAGAAGAGAACGCAGACTTCTTTGATGCTGATTCTGTTATTGTTTGCGGGAAAAGGCAAGCGCTTGAAACGGTGGCAGCCGGCCTGTACGACGCTTTGCGTGCTTTTGATGATGAGAAGGTTGATTTTATTTACGGTGAATTGTTCCCGACAACTGGAATCGGGTCGGCGATTATGAACAGACTATTGAAGGCAGCCGGCCATAATATTTACCGCAGCGAAGATTAATCTTCTTTCATGCCTGTACAATTCAACTTCTAACTATTTCCGGACGAGCATATGTATATAAAGCAAGTCCGGGGAGGTTGGATAGATTGGATGCGATGACGGGTGAATTTTTGACGCTAATGCTGATGGCGTTTGCTCTTGGTATGGATTCATTTTCAGTAGGGTTAGGAATGGGGATGTTTAAGCTCCGCTACAGGCAGATTGCTGTAATTTCCGCAACGGTCGGTTTCTTCCATGTGTTGATGCCGTTGATCGGCATGTTTGCTGGCCGGTTTTTATCGGGCCAATTCGGTGTCTACGCAACGTTTGCCGGTGGCTTGCTGCTTGTTTTGCTAGGATTAGGTATGCTGATTTCAGGATTGCGAGGTAAGGAAGATACCAGTTTTATCACGCCTGTCGGTCTTGGGCTGCTTGTGTTTGCGCTGAGTGTGAGCTTGGACAGCTTTTCAGTCGGATTGACCTTGGGGATATACGGTGCACGCACTGCTTTGTCAATTACACTATTCGGTTTTGCTGCGTTAATTTTAACATTGTCTGGCTTACTGTTAGGGAGAAAAATACAAGGTATGCTGGGTGTATATAGTCAAGTATTGGGCGGGAGTGTCCTTTTTGCTTTCGGAATTAAACTCTTGATTCCGCTTTAATGGTAACCATAATAGAGAGAATGGGGCGCAAGTATATGAGCGGCCCTTATTTTGTTTGGAAAATTAATTAATAATTGAATGGATGACCGGCTCCAATCCATAGTAATTCATCTTTAAGATAGAATTGTGTCAATTTTGTTTAAGAATTTTGAAGTTATCTTTCGGAAGAGGTAGATAACCTGAGAAAGATATGGAATTTTGTCGAAAATATCTTATAATATATGGTAAGGGAGGATTTTCCAATATGCGTATCTTATTTGTTTGCACTGGAAATACATGCAGAAGCCCGATGGCAGAAGCAATCTTAAAAAGTAAAGGGATTCCCGGCCTGGAAGTGAGGTCGGCGGGCGTATATGCAGCGACAGGACAAAGTGCTTCCCGTTTTGCACAAGAGGTGTTGTCGGATGCTGCAATTCAACATGAACATCAATCGAAACAGATTTCGTCGGAGGAAATAGAGTGGGCTACGCATATTTTGACAATGACGGAATCACATGCGGCAGCCATTCGCAATTATTTTCCGGAGAGCGTTGAGAAAGTGTTTACGCTGAAGGAGTTTGCAGAAGAGGACGGTTCAGGCAAGGATGTGTTGGATCCATATGGCGGTTCCAAGGCTGATTATTATAATACATTCATTGAGCTTAAGAATTTAATAGATTCTTTCGTGAATAAATTAAAGTAATTGTTCATACGATTTGGGGGAGAACAGGTGGAAGGGAAACAAGTTTATAAGTTTAGCTTAAGAAAACAGATGGCTTTGTTCATCACTGTTGTAGCGATTATTACATATTCATCGAGTGCTATATTTATTTATGTGTTATATCCTTTGTTATTCAGTAATTTTAATCAGATGGGCTTTACAATACTTACGCTGACTGCCGGTGTTATATGGTCAAGCATAATCGCCTTTGTGGCGGCCGGATTTATCACTAAACCGCTGCAAAAGCTTGAACAGGTTGCGCTAAAAGCGGCTCATGGAGATATTCGCGAAGATGTGGAAGTTTCCAAGATGGATGATGAAATTCGTTCATTGGGCATTGCTTTCAACCATATGCTTTACAATTTGCGCGATATGGTATTAAACATTGATGAAAACTTTAAGAAAACAAATGAAAAGGTAAATATTATTTCGGCTGAATCAACAAAAGCGGCGGAACAGGCGGATAATATTAGCCGAACAATTCGTGAGATCGCTCTTGGCGCTGATACTTCAGCTGTCTCTATACAAAATACTGCTGAGTCGGTTGAAGAAATTTCCTACTTAGCACGTAATGTGCAAGGACGAGCGCAATCATCTGAACGTATTTCTGTTGAAATGGTTACGGAATTAACGAAGAGCAAGGAAGTCATTCGTTCGCTTACTTCGGGCATACAGAAACTGGCGGAGGATAATGAAGATTCTTTGGCAGCTGTTCATCGTTTAGAGGGAAATGCGAAAAAGGTAGAACAAATCATCCAATTAGTAGGCGATATTGCCGCTCAAACTAATCTTCTTGCTCTGAATGCGTCTATTGAAGCAGCGCGGGCAGGAGAGCATGGAAAGGGATTTGCTGTTGTCGCTGAGGAAGTTCGATTATTGGCTGATGAAAGCGCCAATGCGGTACAAGGGATTTCTTCCTTAATACAGAACATTCAAGAGGATGTTCAAAGTGTCGTAACGAAGATTAGCAATCAAGTGGTAATCGCTAATAAGGAAGCGGAAAAAGGTGTAGAGACAGATGTCATTATTGAAGAAATGACAAAAACAGTTCATGAAGTGGCTGCTGCTGTTCAGGAGATTACAAAGCTTGTCGATCAGCAAATGAAGAGTGTTGAAAATACATCGATGCTTTCTCAAGAAGTAGCTGCTATCGCGGAAGAAACATCAGCCGGTGCAGGTGAAGTTTCAGCAGCGACAGTTGAGCAAACGAATGTGATCGGCAATGTCGAAAACTTAGTAAACGAGCTTCAGACGCAAGCCGATCAACTGAAGCAGACAATCACACGTTTCAAAATGTAAAATGTTACATAATGAGGTTGGCTGATCGCTTGTTTTTCTCGAGCGGTCGGTCAACCTTTTTTTTTCGAAAAGGGCATACACCTGCCGTGCTCGGAGATCTATAGGATGTAGGCCGTATCGGCGAGTCGTTGTTCCTTCTTAGTCTTTGTCTGGCTTCCGCTTTTTGCGTTTCTGCATGACTCCTTTTTACTTGGTGAAAAAATAAGGATAGTAATCTTCTTCAATTTACATCTTAATTATATAGAACGCGCTCGACCAATAAGGACCGGTGACGGTTTTTCTTGAAAGATAAGTATGAAGTTTTTGAACGTAGATAACTGTCTAACCTTACACCTGCCATGCTCGGTCCTAAGCTGCCTCCCCCAAGAAACCAAAATCGGGTTTCTTGTGTGATTCATCTTAGTCCTCCCGCATGTCTCCTTTTTCATCGAGGTGAATCTAAGCAGCGTATTCATGATGAAAAAGGACCGGTGACGGTTTTTCTATTAGAACTAGACGAGGCATGGAATCAATACTATTATTAAGGTATACAAGTTAAAGGAGACGATCTAGATGAAAGTAGCTATAGCTTCAGACCATGGCGGTATTAATATTCGTAAGGAAATCGTAGCGTTATTAGAAGAAATGGGCATTGAATATGAGGACTTCGGCTGTGAGTGCGACTCATCGGTTGATTATCCGGATTATGCGTTTCCGGTTGCTGAAAAAGTAGCGAACGGAGAATTCGATAGAGGCATTTTAATATGCGGAACAGGTATCGGCATGAGTATTGCCGCAAACAAAGTGAAAGGTATCCGCTGTGCGCTTCTTCATGATACATTTAGTGCGAGAGCAACTAGAGAGCATAATGATAGCAATATGATGGCGATGGGAGAACGTGTAATCGGACCTGGTTTAGCTAGAGACATCGCAAAAATATGGCTGTCAACGGATTTTGAAGGCGGACGTCATGAAAATCGTGTAAATAAAATTAAGGAATATGAAAAATAAAAACAGGGGGCTTACACAAGATGATGGAAGAGACAATAGATGGTTCTTTCTTGGTAAAGGTAACTGAACAAATCACTCAAGCTCTTTCAGAATTGCAGATTCACCCAAACTTCAGTCGCTGCCGGTTGCTTGTTGTTGGATGTAGTACAAGCGAAGTAATCGGGAAGCACATTGGAACTGCCGGGACGACAGAAGTCGCTGAAACAATTTTCCGGGCAGTGACAGACTTTGCCGATAAAAGCGGAGTAGCTGTCGCCTTTCAATGTTGTGAGCATTTGAATCGTGCGCTTATTATGGAAGCAAGTGTAATGGAACGTTACGGTTATGATGAGGTTGCAGTAGTGCCTGCTCTTTCAGCGGGGGGAGCTTTGGCAGCTTACGCTTATAAGCATTTCCCAAATGGTGTCGTAGTTGAGCGAATTGCAGCAGATGCCGGAATTGACATGGGGGATACGTTGATTGGCATGCATTTAAAGCCGGTAGCTGTTCCGGTTCGATCTCAAGTGAAACAGATTGGAAAAGCACACTTGACGATGGCGGTTACACGTCCTAAATATATAGGCGGACCTAGAGCCGTCTATTGAAAGCCATATAAATATCAATTAATGGGGCATTATCGAAAAATATGACCCTCACTTTTCTTTGTGAATTTCTTTAAATGATTTTACGAAGACTAGTGAGGGAGTTTTTTTGAGTAGATGAAAGAAAAACTTTATCGAATGTTTATAAAGACTAAAAATGCTAATGTTCGCCTTTCGAGTGTAAAGAAGATATTTTTCTGGGATAAAACTTGTTACTGTCATCTGTAAGGCGAACATGTTACAATAGGATTGAATTTTCAAACAATGACCGTTTTATGATCTTAAGGAGGATGGCAATGAAGTATTTAATTGAACAAGATGAACAAGTCTACAAGGTGATTCAAGATGAATTGAAGAGACAAAGAACTAAAATTGAGCTAATCGCTTCAGAGAACTTTGTAAGTGAAGCTGTGATGGAAGCACAAGGTTCAGTTTTAACGAATAAATATGCTGAAGGTTATCCGGGCCGACGCTACTATGGCGGTTGCGAGCACGTAGACGTAGTAGAAGATTTGGCAAGAAACAGAGCGAAAGAAATCTTTGGAGCGGAGCATGTCAATGTTCAGCCGCATTCAGGCGCACAAGCGAATATGGCTGTCTATTTCACAGTGCTTGAGCCTGGAGATACTGTTCTTGGCATGAACCTTTCACATGGCGGCCATTTAACGCACGGCAGCCCGGTTAACTTTAGCGGGGTTCAGTATAATTTCGTAGAGTACGGTGTTGACCAAGAAACGCATCGCATCAATTATGAAGATGTTCGTGAAAAAGCTTTAGCTCACAAGCCAAAACTGATTGTTGCAGGTGCGAGTGCTTATCCGCGTGAGATTGACTTTAAGAAATTCAGAGAAATCGCTGATGAAGTAGGAGCGCTATTCATGGTGGATATGGCTCATATTGCCGGTCTTGTAGCGGCTGGATTGCATCCTAATCCGGTTCCTTACGCTGATTTTGTTACGACGACTACACATAAAACATTGCGCGGACCTCGCGGCGGAATGATTTTATGTAAGGAAGAATACGCGAAGAAAGTCGATAAATCGATTTTCCCGGGTATTCAAGGTGGACCGCTAATGCACGTTATTGCTGCTAAAGCTGTTGCTTTGGGAGAAGTGCTTCAAGATTCATTTAAAGATTACGCAAAAAACATCATCACTAATGCAAGTGCGTTAGCTGAAGCGCTTAAAGAAGAGGGCTTTGAACTTGTTTCCGGCGGAACAGACAATCATCTTCTTTTAGTGGATGTTCGTAAAGTGAACTTGACTGGTAAAGTTGCTGAGCATGTGTTAGATGAAGTTGGCATTACAGTTAACAAAAATACAATTCCTTTTGACACAGAAAGTCCTTTCGTAACAAGCGGTATCCGTATCGGCACAGCGGCTGTTACTTCTCGAGGCTTTACACAAGAGGATATGAAAGAAATTGCAAGCATAATTAGCTTGGCATTGAAAAATCCGGAAGATGAAACAAAACTTGCGGAAGCGAAAGAGCGTGTAGAAGCTTTATCAGGCAAGTATGTCCTTTATCCATCTCTATAAGAAGAAAAAAACTACTAAGCAAATTTGAAATGCACCCTTTGTAAAGGACATTTATAAAAAAGGACAGTTAGGCTGCCTGAATAAGATGATCTCTGTACTGAACAGGGGTCATCTTATTTAATTTCCATTGATACCTGTAATGATTGTAGTAAGTCATATATCTTTTGATTTCACGTTTCAACTCATCAAAAGATACGCACGCTTTGATAGAAGCTTCATCCTTAAAATGCCCA
>NZ_JACXSI010000003.1 GCF_014712675.1 Peribacillus faecalis
AGTCCTCCTTTGGTTATTTAAGGGTCCCGTGCACTGGACACCTCGTATCATACCAAGGAGGCTTTTTTTGTTCAAACTTCATTTTGCTTCAATACAGGAATGCTTTCTTATCTTTTCAGAAGGCTGTTTTCGTATTAATTGTGGCTTTCTTGACCAGACTATAAAAAGGTTGATATAATGCGGTTCAAGGAGGCGAACAAACGTGTGGGAAGATGTGTATGAAGGGTTCAGCGAATTAACCAAATCGGAGCAAATGGTATTATTTAATGCGATTAAACAAGATTTATTTCCAGAAGAACCAGATAAAATAACAGCGTTACTCAAAAGAATTCGTGAATCTCGATTCGCCTCTGGTTTGGGTTGTGTTCATTGTGGAAGTATGTCTATTAAACGTAATGGTAAGTACCGTTCAAGACAACGTTATTTATGCAAGGATTGTGGTAAGTCGTTCAACGATATGACTAATACACCATTCTCAGGCTCTCGCTATCCTGAAAAGTGGTTAAAATACATTGAATTAATGGTCGAGGGTTACACCTTACCAAAAATAGCTAAACGTCTTAATATTCATATCTCTACTGCTTTTTACTGGCGACATAAGATTTTATATGCATTAGGTAGTCTGGGTTTTAATCAATTACAAGGAATTGTGGAATCAGATGAAACTTTCTTTCGTGAATCACTTAAAGGACGTAAATTCACTCACCGAAAAGCAAAAAAACGAGGAGAAAAAGATAAAAAGCGAGGTATTTCAAATCTTAAAATTGCGGTGGTATTTGCTCAGGACCGTAACGGAAATTTGATTGCTCGTAAAGCAGGAACGGGACGGGTAAAAGCGGAGGAAATTGATGCTGTGATAGGGGAATATATCAATCTTTCAGCTTTATTGTGTACTGATACTGCTACCAATTACAAAAAGTTTGCTAAAAATAAGGGATTACAACACGAGACCATTAACGAGCGACAAAAGGAACGTGTAAAAAAGGGAATATTCCACATACAACACGTCAATAACGCCCACAACCGTTTTAAAAAGTGGTTAAGTCGTTTTCAAGGTGTTGCGACTCATTATTTTGATAATTACCTCTACTGGTTTCGATGGTTGGATTTAAGCAAAAATGTAGCATTTGAAAAACGTGTTGAGCAAATGCTTATTTCGGCTTGCCAAAAATCCAATCCTATGACGGTAGATGGGTTAAGAAGTGGATAAAAAACACCTCAAACGTAACTTTGAGATGTTTAAGTCCTTTAATGGAATACTTATTTGTCACTACTTCTTATTGGAGAATCGCCCTTTTCCCAAGTTGTAGGTCCTTCATCACTTGGTATGAATTTAGTCCAATATTCGCCTGATTGCTTGTCAAAAATAATGATATTATTTTCATTAGCAGGAACCAAGTCATACCTGTATTCACTGCTAACACCCACTTTATCTGTTACTTCTCTGGATATGACCATTAGAAAAAGACCTAAAATAGTGAAACCTATAATAATACCTAAACTATTTTTCATTTTAAACCTCCCATTTTCGGAATATATAATCATTATATAGTGTTTCTTCCAAATTAATCAAATTCATTCAAAAACAACAAAGTTTACGAAAACAGCCTTTCAGAAAAACCGTCACCGGTCCTTTTTCATTTTTGTTTTGCTAGCCGGCTCGTATAAAAAGGAGCATCAGCTAAAGGCGCCACGTCCGTATGTCTTCGCCGATGGACCTACATCCTGTAGGCAAAAAAAAATAGACCCTGCATAAGCAGGATCTATTTCATAGCTTCAAATTAAGCTTTTTGAACGTTAGTAGCTTGAGGACCGCGTTGTCCTTGTTCTACGTCAAAAGTTACACTTTGACCTTCGTCTAAAGATTTGAAACCTTCGCCTTGGATTGCTGAGAAATGTACGAATACGTCTTCTCCGCCTTCGCGCTCGATGAATCCAAAACCTTTTTCTGCGTTAAACCATTTTACTTTACCTTGTTCCATAATTGTTGCCTCCTAGTGCTATGCACATGTGTTACTATCCTTGCTCAAATACCTTAGACGAAAATCAAAATCGTTTCTGAAACCGAACAAAAATAATTCCTCTTAAGAGTAACAGAAAAATGAACAGATAGCAAATAATACGCAAGTCCGAATAATGATGTTTTTTAACCATCTCGTCATTAAAACTATCCTTTTCTAGGTATAAGTAAAAAAAGCGATTCCAACAGCTTTGGATTCCGCTCTTTTTTATCTTACATATACTTTTACTTTAAACTACATATACATCCATTAAGATACTAAAATAAGAGATGGGGAGTTATATGATTCAAATATCAAGTATGCCTTTCCAACAAAAAGACCCGGGATTTGCAGGAAGTATCGAAAACAGCATCATAAAAAGTATGCAAGCTTCTCCTTATTTGTATTTATACGAAACCGCTAATGAACTTCAATTTGAAATCGATTTACGAAAAAATATTATCAAGAGCGGACACGCAATGATCCAAAGCGAGGCTACCTTCGAAGAGTTTAAATACTCGACAGCTAACCCTCAATATTGGTATGTGACTAAACAAGGAGGATTTCAATTAAAGCCGACCGTTCAGCCAGCTGAAGCAATACGAGATATTTTTAAGAACAGTTATTTGTATGCGTTTGAATGTGCAACAGCCATCATTATCATTTATTATGACGCTGTTCTGAATTTGATTGGTGAGAGTTTGTTTAATCAATTTTTTCAAAACCTCTATTTATACAGTTGGCATGCCGATCCCGACCTCGGCATTCAAACCATTAAAACTGACTATTTTTTACCTGGCGATGTCGTCTATTTTAATAATCCGGACTTTGACCGCAAGTTACCTTGGTGGCGCGGTGAAAATGCGATTCTTTTAGAAAATGGTTCATTTTTAGGTCATGGAACCGGAATCAACACTGCTGAGCAAATGATTCAATTTCTTAATGAAGTGAGGAAACCGAATAGCAATCAATCCGCTTATTTAATGGGTATTGCCGTTAGACCTTCTTTTCAATATTTATCGCAATTGTCTATGCTACAACGCACCTATACATCATCTAAAATCCCATATGTTGTCATCCATCATAACAGAACCTCTATCTCCTACATGCATTATTTATCTTATTATTTTTCTATCTAAAGCTATTGGCAGTCTTTTGTTATTTATGATCACCTGCCGTTCAAGTATTTATTTAATCACAGTTTAATTAAAATAAAATAAACAAAAAGGAGGTTGTCCATTGAGCAATCTCCTTTTTTAATAACAGTACATGAGTTCATCAACAGTTATAGGCCATTTCAAATCTTTCTCCATTAGTCATATATGTACCTCCACCCTATTTAGAATATATGTTGCATTCTTACTCTATTGTAGAAAATTGCGCATATTCAGGCTATACCCTTAGATAAATCCATTTATGCGTTCTCTATTATATAAAGGCTCTGTTAAACGATATTGTTGATTTCCGCTGCGGTCGGACATTTTCCGCGGGGCATAGCGCCAAGCCTCCTCATCGCTTTGCTCTTGCGGTTTCTCGGCCTGCCTGCTTCATCCCGCAGGAGTCGCCGCCCTCCGCTCCAATCAACGTAATCTGTCAAAGTCAACATTGAACAATAACAGAGCCTATATAAAAAAAGAGATGAATATTGAGCAGTTCATCTCCTTTTTATTGATAATATTATGGCAAGTGTTTAATATTAGGGATTATACAAGCACTGTGCTATACTGAGTCTACCATTTGCATTACTTGTTTCTGATACGATTTGTTGCACAAGCCCTATTCATTTATTGAATAGGGCTTTTTGGATCGACTGATTAATTAAAAGAACATAAAAATAGCCCCTACAAATGTAGGGGCCATCATTAGCTTTTATTAAGCTTTGCGAACATTTGTAGCTTGTGGGCCACGTTGTCCTTGTTCTACGTCAAAAGTTACACTTTGACCTTCGTCTAAAGATTTGAAGCCTTCGCTTTGGATTGCTGAGAAATGTACGAATACGTCTTCTCCAGCTTCACGCTCGATGAATCCAAAACCTTTGTCTGCATTAAACCATTTCACTTTACCTTGTTCCATAATTGTTGCCTCCTAGTGTGGATTTCCACACAATGTGTTACTATCCTTGCTCAAATACCTTAGACGAAAATCAAAATCGCTTCTCAATCTGAAAACGAACAAAAATAATTCTTCTTAAGAATAACAGATAAATTTAAAAATAGCAAATAATACAACTATACTCCTAATGATAGGATGTAAGTCCATGTACATATAATGCTCCAAATTGTTCTAAAACATTGAAGTCAGTGGTCTCCCACTGACTCCATCCTCACAAATACTTCTTATAAATCCCCTTACTATCATACGTATACAAAATCGGCTTCTCCTCAATCTTCGTCTCCAAGTGAACACCTCTGCCCCAGAGCTGATAAATGTACGGCAGCACCTTCTCCAAATACTTCACATCAAGCTCGATTCCCTCGTACCAATGCTTCAAATACAGCTCAC
Organism: Peribacillus faecalis; assembly: GCF_014712675.1. GTDB lineage: Bacteria > Bacillota > Bacilli > Bacillales > DSM-1321 > Bacillus_AD > Bacillus_AD faecalis. The sequence goes on from NZ_JACXSI010000003.1 coordinate 4,503, forward strand.
CGTTGCGCATATAATCACCTTCATTGACAGTGATATACGGGAATCCACCGTTGACGCGCATGCTGACAAGCTGATCGCGCACATGCTCCCAGTCTTTATCGATGATTTTATAATCCTTGCCCTGCTTTTGGAATAAATACATATCCTCACGCATGACGAGGTCCTTCGTCAAATAGTTGCGTAAGAAAGAGATATCCGATTCGATTTCACGTACTTCAAACATTTGCTGGCGGCCCGAACCAGGCTCGACACCGCGGTGCTTCATCTCTTCTGTCGGATTGTTAAAGCGTTCTTCAATATCCTCGAAAATTTTCAAACCTAAGTAATACGGATTGATGCTTGTGCGAGAAGGCTGCACGACACCAGCATTCAGTTTCGCAAATTCAATAGACTCGCCAGGCGTTAAATCCATTTCGCGCAAGATTCGTTGATGCCAGTAGGATGCCCAGCCTTCGTTCATGATTTTCGTCTCGAGCTGCGGCCAGAAATAAAGCATTTCCTCGCGCATCATCGTCAAAATATCGCGCTGCCAATCCTCTAGTTCCCGGCTATATTGCTCAATGAACAGCAACAGGTCCTTTTGAGGCTTTGCAGGAAATTTTTTATGCTTTTTAGCTCTCGTTTCCGATTTTTTTTCCTTCTTTTCCAAGTTCCATAAGTCATCATATGGAGAGGGAGCCGGTTTCACAATCTCTACTTCTTCCTCCTCCAAATCTAATGTTGAAATCGGACGATGAAGTGCAGGATCGATATGCTCTTCAATTGCCAGCACCGCATCCAAAAATTCCTCCACCTCTTTTTTTCCATGTTCAATTTCATATTGGCGAATGCGGTCGGCCGTTGCTGCCATACTTTCTACCATATCCCGCTTCGTATTTTGGAAACGAATATTATTTTTGAAAAAGTCGCAATGCGCCAAAACGTGCGCCACAATCAGTTTGTTTTGAATTAATGAATTAGAATCCAACAGAAATGCATAGCAAGGATTGGAGTTAATCACAAGCTCATAAATTTTGCTCAATCCGAAGTCGTAATGAAGCTTCATCTTATGAAATTGCTTCCCAAAGCTCCAGTGTGAAAACCGTGTCGGCATACCATATGCGCCGAATGTATAAATGATTTCGCTCGGGCAAATTTCATACCTCATCGGATAAAAGTCCAGCCCAAATCCTTTCGCAATCTCAGTAATCTCATCAATCGCCTTTTCCAGTTGCTGTTCTTCCAGCCTCATAATAACCCTCCCTTATTACACTCCTTAACTCATAGTATGAAAAGGACGCCAGAAAATGACGTATTTGCCGAGGACAAAATATATGCTTTTAAAACTAATAAAAAAATAATACGATAACCCATTTACAATTTTTGGTAATTGTTTTATTATCAGGTTAGTTAAAAAAATCACTCGTTTCAAAAAAGGAGCTCGTGTGAAAATGTTCGAACAAAAGAATATAAAAATCATTACTAACCACAATCAACTGAAAGTACTCGGCGATCCTTTTAAAAATCAAGTTTTGACTCTGTTATTAGAGCAAGCATACACAGGTCAACAGCTTGCCAAGATGCTGGAAGTTGCCCGCTCCAAAGTACATTATGCACTGACAGAATTGGAGAACAATGGATTAATTCATGTTGTGCAGAAGGAAGAGAAAAACGGGATTGTCCAAAAGTTTTACAGAGCCGTTGCCAGAAGCTTCATTCCCGATGAGCAGTTGCTTCCGCAAGCAAATGATTTCGAAGAATTTTATCGTAGTTTCTATTTGAATATATGGTCTCGTGCCAAAGTTCGAGCACTGACAGCGCCAGATGAAGCTTTTCAAAAAAATAAAGCGAAAATTGCCATGCAGTTCGAGGTTAAGATGGAAGAAGAAAAATTTAAAGCGTGGCTAGACAAATATAAAACACTGGTAAACGAACTATTCGAATCGGAGGAAGAAGATGAGGACGGCAATTACTATTACCTCTCCACAATTGGCTTTCAAATTGATGATCCGCTATTTGAAGATGACAAAACATTTAAAGGTTGTGAACAAAATGACAATTAATTTATTATTTTTTATCGTATCGATTAAAAAAATACCGAAAACGAAAGAAGCTGCTATTAATGAAGAACAGAACAGAAAGTTGTATGAAGCATATAAAGCGAAAGCATGTGAATATCGCAACCATCACCTTCTGTAATGCCTCTTTCCTATTACTTCGTTCAAATCCCGCAGCTTTCATGCCAAATTATCCCTAAAATAATGTATACTATACTTGTGCTACTGCAAAGAAACTTGAAAGGAGATGATGCATTATGATTTATACACTAATTAAAAGCAGAAGAATCGAATCTTTCGAGGAGGTATTTGCAGACTAATAGCCTCTGCCACTCCTCCTCATACTTAATTAGGAGGAAACATGAATAACTTAGAGAAAATCGGTTTTACAGAATCATTAAAACAAGAGGCTCTTCAATATGAGCATTTATTCGCCGCGAGAATTTCTTCGCAGCATAAAGATTTATATAAAGTGATAAGTGAACATGGGGAATTGCAGGCAAAGGTATCCGGTAAAATGAGCTTCCATACTCTTGATACTGCAGATTATCCGGCTGTCGGCGATTGGGTCATGATTGACCGCAACTCGGGTGAACATGGTACAGCCATCATTCATCATCTGCTGACACGCAAAAGCAAGTTCGAACGAAAAGCGGCCGGAACTGCAAACAACCGACAAATTGTCGCTGCTAATATAGATACCGTCTTTATATGCATGGCGTTGAATAACGATTTTAATTTGCGCCGTTTGGAGCGCTATCTTGCAATTGCTTGGGATAGTTCAGCAATACCTGTCGTTGTCCTGACTAAAGCTGATTTATGTGAAGATCTTGAAAGACGGCTAGCTGAGGTCTCGGCAGTTGCCTTCGGGGTCGATGTCATTCCTGTGTCTCTGCTCACCGATGAAGGTATAACGGAGATTAAATCCCTGATTGGAGAAGGAAAAACAGCGGCTTGCATCGGTTCATCCGGTGTAGGTAAATCCACACTCATCAACCGAATCATCAGTCAGGAGTTATTGCAAACAAGCGGCATTCGCTCGGATGGCAAAGGTCGGCACACTACTACTCATAGACAGTTGCTTGAAATACCTGAGGGCGGCGTCATAATCGACACTCCGGGCATGCGCGAGCTGCAAATCGAGAGTGCTGACTTATCGAGTTCTTTTACCGACATTGAAGAATACGCCGAGAACTGCCGCTTTAGCGACTGTAAACATGAAAGCGAACCCCGCTGTGCAGTAAAAGAAGCGATCGCCAATGGGCAACTGGCACCGGAACGACTGCAAAGCTACCGAAAATTGCAACGAGAACTAGCTTACCAGGATCTGAAAGCAGAGCAGCGCGAAAAAGAAAAAATCAATAATATGTTCGGAAGCATGAGTGCTTTGAAGCAAATCTCCAGAGAGAACAAGCGGAAGAACGTAAGGAGATAAATAATGAAGCTGTCGGCCAACCGGTTGACAGCTTTATTTTTTTAAACTGGCATTTCGTTCACCATAAGATACAAACATTGAAGAGAAACCAATAAATTTTACAAAAAGCCAGCCAATTTGAGAGATTAAGCAAAGAAGCAGCTCCATTATAGGCAATTCTAAGAAGTTTTATTAAAAAAATAGCTCCCTCGCAAGAAGAATAGCGCGCTGGGTCTAAGGATTGCGGCGTCACTAAGTAAGATCGCGCGGTGAGAGAATTTATTGCGTCGTCACGAGCAAAGATCGCGCGGTGAGAGAATTTATTGCGTCATCGCGAGCAAAGATCGCGCGGTGAGAAAATTATAGCGCCTTCGCGGCGGACATAGGGTGCTCGACCCTTGAATAGCGCGCTGGCAGAAAAAAGCTGCCGGCCAGAAAGCCGACAGCTCCCCGCTATTTCAATTCTTCAACATACCCATCCAGCAATTCATAAATATAGTCCTTTAAATTCTCAAACGTAAAGCCAAGCTCTGTCGCCTTATGATTGGATACAATATAATCTACAATCCAATTGTAAGGCGCTGCCTCCCCTAATTCACTCTCCATTACCTTTTTGCCGCTAATTTCTTCTATATAATGTATAATCTCGACCATTGAGATTGTACCATTGCTGCACGCATTAATTGGTCCGCTATATTCATTAAAGGAGCACCATTCCAAAAACCTCGCTGCTTCTAGATCCAAAACGAAGCAAAGCTCTCCATAAACCAAGTTGACCGGGTGCTGATTAACAATTCGCTCGCAATAAAAATGCAGGCGCTTCGTGTAATCATCTTTTCCGAGAACTACTGGGAAGCGAACAGCCACTACCGGAAAATCTGCCTTTTGAAAAAATACAGCCTCCGCCAATCGCTTTCCTTCTCCATAGGAAAAATCGTGGCGACTTCCTTCTCTCAGCGGATACTCATAAGGATTAAAGCCCGTTTCTTCCAGCTTTTCTGCCTGGTCATAAACAGCCATCGTCGACGTAAACACGTATTTTCCTACCTTGCCTGACAATACCTCAATTGCAATTTTGGCATCATCCGGACTGTAGCAAATATTATCAATAACAACATCAAATTCTTGGTCGCCAATCGCTTGTTGTAAACTCGCTTTATTTTCACGATCTACAATTATTCTTTTTACAGACGTACCATAATCATCTTTAGTTTGCCCACGTGTCGCAATCGTCACTTCATGTTCATTTTCCAACAAACGATGCACCAATGCTTTCCCGAAAAAACGTGTCCCGCCGAAAACTAAAATTTTCATCATTATTCTCCCCTTGAAAGAACTAAATATTCAATTAATTATACTCGTAAAAATGATTAGTACAACTCAAACTTTATGTACATGAAACATACAATAGGGAAGAAAATCAGCAATGGAGGAAAACAAATGCAAATTCATGTAGTAACACCGGGACAAAGTGTTTATGGCATTGCCCAAGCATACAATACATCGCCTGACCAAATTATATCCGCCAATGAATTAAGAGCACCAAATCAGCTAGTTGTAGGTCAGGCACTTGTTATCCCGATAACCGGAAGCTATTATTTTGTTCAACCCGGCGATACTTTAACAACAATAAGCCAAAAAGTCGGTATACCTGTCAGTGAGCTAGCGGGTATCAATAAAATCTCTGTTGATGCTCCGCTGAACGTCGGAACAAGATTGTACATTCCGCCTAGAACTAACACGGATGCAACATTTGTCGGTTATATAGTACCCAGAGGCAGCACTGTATCAACCTCTCTAGAAAACAGTGCCAGGCAGGCCGTTCCCTACTTATCTTATTTGGCTCCTTTCAGCTTTGAAATTCAACGGGACGGGGCACTAAAGGAACCACCGCTAGGGAATCTCCCGACAATTGGTTCACAGCAAAGTACCACTCCGATGATGGTCATAACCAATTTAGAAAACGATGCTTTCAGCACAGAACTCGCACAAATTGTACTCAATGATATGGGCGTTCAATCCACTTTGATTGATAACATTGTCGTCCTCGCCAGAAAGTATGGATTCACTAATGTTCATTTCGACATGGAGCGTTTGCGGCCTGAGGATAGTAATGCGTTTGTTAATTTCTTAAGTAGAGTGCATGATACGCTTGCGGGACAAGGAATTTCAACCTCTGTAGCATTGGCTCCAAAGACGAGCGAGCAACAAGTAACACCTTGGACTGCCGGGCATAACTATGAGGCGGTTGGAGCTGTTGTTGATTTTGTTGTCATTATGACGTATGAATGGGGCTACAGTGGCGGGCCAGCCCAAGCGGTATCGCCAATCGGACCTGTTCGCGACGTGCTGACTTATGCCACAAGTGTTATTCCGCCAAATAAAGTTATCATGGGTCAAAATTTATACGGCTACGATTGGACGCTGCCATTCCGTCCGGGTTCAATAGCTCGTGCCATCAGCCCTCAGCAAGCAATTGACATCGCGAGAGAAAATAATGCGGTCATTCAATATGATACAAGAGCTCAAGCACCGTTCTTCCGATATAGAGATGCTTCCGGTCGAGCTCATGAAGTTTGGTTCGAAGATGCCCGTTCCATTCAGGCGAAGTTCAATTTGTTAAAAGAACTGAACTTGCGGGGAATGGCTTTTTGGAAGCTCGGCATGTCTTTCCCGCAAGTTTGGCAGCTTATTCAGGAAAACTTTAATGTAAATAAGGTTTAGTTCGCACGAGTTGTTTAATCAACATGAGCGGAACTACTTTATTTCCATCCCAATCAGATTGCAGACATGACAGGGGCGGATTGGTTTCTTCGACGCTTTCGCACATTTCGATCGTAAATCCTGGTTTGTGATATGTCGAAATAAACCAGTCCGTGTATCCCCCGCCTACCGCTTCTTTTTCCGGAAAAGAGAGTGCATAGCCCGTTTTTTTGGCAATTTTGGCTGCAAGATCAAAATCTCTTTCCACTGTCTCTCGGCTGTTTTTATAATACCAATACACTTCTTGTCCTGATGTATGGTAGGCAATGGCTATTTCCGGTTTGATTTTCTCAGTAAATTCAATAAGCTGGCGCACTTCAATAGCTTCCGCCGGTTTTTGACCGCGGTATTGCTTAAAGGATGGCCAAGCCGGAATCTTCTTTAATTCTTCCCAGCCGACCGGATATTGACGGTTCAAATCAACTCCTAATCCATTTGCCTTCCATCGGCTGAAATCGCTGCGAAAACGGTTCATGCCCAACAGCTTCAATTTCTCATTGAGGTTATGTGCGGCTTGCAACCCATATTGCTGAATGACGACACCATCCGGATTCAGCATCGGAATGACGACAATCGATACTTCGTCAAGAAGGGAGGAAGGATAACGGCCAATCTGTATTTCTGATTCATATGCTTGTATATATTCATGAACAAGACGCATAAGGAATTGACTCGTGATCCATTCTCTTGCATGGTGAGTTCCGACAAGAAGCATCTGTTGTTTGCCTGTTCCAATTTGAATATACGGAATCGTTCTCCCTTGCTCACTCTTTCCAATTGAACCGACTTTCAAATGCACGTTTTCTTCAATTTCATTTACCTCTTTGAGCATCTGTTCATATGTATACGGTTTTTCTTTTATTATTTCCAGTTCAGCGCCCGTCATGAGCTGAAGCAGCAAAAAAGGTATAAGCATCTTCATAACAACACTCCAAACGCAGTGGTAATATATACTCGCCTAAAATCAAGCTTGTCCAAGTTTTGCAAGGTAAATGAATCAGCAAACCTGCACAAAATACAAGTAACTCCTAATCAAGGAGGCAAGAGATGAACAAAAATGATTATGATCGAGCGCTTTATTACTCGCATCGATCCGAGTGGGATAATTTATTGATTCTGATGGTGCGGACTGAAGATCAATTTTTATCCAAGAAAATAGAACATTTTTTACATGCTTATCACTTTGAACACGATTACACTGTCATCCAGCGCAATCTCTACACATTGCTTCGCTACATCGAGCATGCAACATCCATGATGGTTGAGCAAGACGTAGCTTGCGGAGTATACCATTAGTTTCACGTACCTTTTTAAAAATATACTTACTTTCTTTGGTGTCGTTCAAATTGTTGTCACTTTTGTTAAAAACTTGAAACAAGACGAATTTAACAGCAAACAGAGCTAAAATGGCTAGCTCTGTTTGCTGTTTACTTTTTAATGAAAAGTTTTTGCAATAGACAGTCTTTGTTTTCCTATACTATAATTTGGTTAGTATGAAAGCGGGGATTCATTATGAGAGAAAAAACAAAAGAAAACATCTTGTTTATCGCCTGGGCGACTTCAATTATCGCAACATTCGGAAGTTTGTACTTTTCAGAAATAAGGGAACTAATACCTTGTACCCTCTGCTGGTATCAACGTATCGTCATGTATCCTTTCACAATCATCTTAGGCATTGCCGTCGTGAAAAAAGACTTTCAAATCAGCTTATACTCAATGATTCTATCCGGCATCGGCATCTTGATTTCTGCTTATCATTACAGCCTACAAAAATTAACATTCCTGCAGGATTCAGCTCCAAGCTGCGGATCAGTCCCTTGCACCGGTGAATACATCAACTGGCTCGGCTTCATCACGATACCATTCCTGGCGCTTACTGCGTTTATCATCATTTTCATTTGCAGCTTAATCATATGGAAGAACACAAAGGGGAATTAATTATGAAAAAAATCGTGATATTTTTAGTCATAATTGCGGTACTTTTCGTTGGTATCGCGTATATGACAAGCATTCAAAACACAGAAAAAGCAGAGGATAATCCGTTCGGCAAAGATCGATTGCACGCAGAAACAATCGCGCAGCTCGATGATGAGAATTATCAAAACATCATTTTACCTAAGGAACTTGAAGAAACACTGGACAACGAAGAAGATGCAATTGTGTATTTTTACAGTCCGCTCTGCTCATACTGTAAGCAAGCGACACCACACTTAATGGAAGCATCAAAAAACTTGGACCTTTACGTCGGTCAATATAATTTGATTGAGTTTCCAGAAGGAACAAAAGAATTCGAAATTGAAAGCACACCTACTTTAATCGTCTTTGAAAACGGAAAAGAAAAAGAACGCTTAGTTGGTGCTGCCGATACAGCAACATACGAGAAGTTTTTTGAGACTACTGTAACTGAATAAACAAAAGCGCAGGGCGCCCTCTAAAAAGCACTGTATGAACTGAGGCTCTCAGGATGAGAGTCACAAAGACGAAGACATGCGGACGTGGCGGTTTTAGTCTTTGTTTCACCCTCCCGAAGTTAAAGGAAACACGAAGAACGACAGTGATTCGATGTTCCACATTTCAGCGTTGACTTAACGAAGGGAGGTTTCCAAAGGGCAATAGATGCTGGGCTCTGAAGCTGGACATCGATAAACTAATTTTAACTTATACACAATGTGAAACTTTATAATTTCATAAAGCATAATAGAGACAAGCGGTGTGGCGATGATTCGTGCACCGCTTTTGTTTTGCTAAGATAGCGGCACTATGCCCTATTTGCAGTCCTGCCCCGATAATGTCACTCTCTAATCGCGGTGCTGCCGCTCTATCAATAGCTCAGGAGCTCTATCATAACTAGCCCGCGCTCTATAATTTCGTTTCCCGCTCTATCTTTGCCGGCTCGCGCTCTATAATTTCATTTCGCGCTCTGTCTTCGCCATCTCGCGCTCTATAATTTCATTTCACGCTCTATCTTCGCCATCTCGCGCTCTATTCTGGCTTTAGACTCGCTGAAATTGAGAAAATCATATTGAATATGGATTAGCTCCCCTGCTTATGCCCTCAAATCGGCTGGCTTTTCGTTAAATTACTTTGCTCTTCTTCCAGATTTTCTTTCTTTTTGTTGAACAAAAGGCCACTTTTATACTCGCTAGCTATGGCAGGAAGTACTGATTTCCTCCAAAGAACAGCACACCTGCCGGCGACAGCGCTATTGTCCGGTCGACAGCGCTATTCCATGCTCGAAAGCCCTATCCCTCGTTGCGAAGACGCTATAATTTCTTTCACCGCGCTATCTTCCTCCACGACGACGCTATCCTTAGATTCAGGGCGCTATCCCCTCTGCGATGGCGCTATTTCTTCTTGAAGATGGCTTTTATCTCGTAGGATTAAGGCCACTTTCCTGAAAAAATCCCTCAAATCGGCTGGCTTTTCATTAAATTGCTTTGCTCTTCTTCCTGATTTGCTTACTTTTTGTTAACAAAAGGCCACCTTTGCTTGCTAGTCATGGCAAGAAGTACTATTTCCCGCCACAGAACAATACCCTGCCTGCGACAGCACTATCCTTCATTCCCTACCGAGCACACTTCAAAAAGAAAAACGCCGAAAAATCGGCGTTTTATTTTTACATATAGTATTGTGCGGATAGTTGAGTTTTGTCGTTATTTCGTTGTGGCTGTGATCCTGTATTTTTAAAATACTGAAAGTTAAATGGGAAAAACAAGCCAAAATAATTTAAAAGGTCGACATTAAAGTTGAATTTATCAATGTATTTTAAGTACTCTTCAGCATCAAATTTATCTTCATTCTCAATAATTAAAGTCACTGTTTGTAAAGCTGACATTACCTGAAATGCTTCTTTCAGCGTTCCATTGTACAGCTTTCTAGCACTGTCAAATTGCAGCAGCCCCATGCCGTCATACATCGCTAGCTCTTCTTCTGCTGCATATAGCGGCAGTATTGAATTTCGCAAATAGGATAGCAGTTGCTCAATTGTCTCATCTTGCTCTTTCGTAGAGCCATATACGATTTTCAATAATCCCCCCACCTTAACCGTCTTAATAAAAAATCTCCCTTACCCCACAATATCATAACACATTATTCGCACAATTCGATAAACAATCTTCTGTTACTTTCTCCCTTAATGAAAATATGGTACATTTAGCAATTAGATGGATATGCAGAGGAATGATAATGATGATAAAAACAAATCGAAAAGGCTCCTATCTGGAAATCGTTATTCCGGAAAAATGGGCAGGCCTTACAATAGAAGAGATACTGAAAAACATTTACAAAGCCCCGAAAAAACTTGTGCACGAGTGGCGTATGTCCAAGGACGTCTTATTGAACGGTACAGCAGCAAAATGGACAGAACCGCTTAAAAAAGGCTTCCAGCTTTATCTGCCTGTTTACAAGCATGAAGTACAATTGACGGAAGCAGCTTTCATTGAAATTGACGTTTTATATGAAGACGACGACTTGCTCGTTGTCAATAAACCTGCTGGGCTCGAGACACACCCTTCAGAGCCGGGACAAACACAATCCTTGCTAAATGCTGTCGCCTATCATTTACTGACAGAAGGTGAGAACTGCGAGCTTCGCCATATTCACCGTCTGGATCAAGACACGACCGGTGCAATTGTTTTTTCAAAAAATGCATTTACAGGTGCGATATTACAGCGCATGCTTGATGAGCGTCGCATTAAGCGCACCTACAAAGCGCTCGTTCACGGAAAACTTTCACAAAGAAAAGGAACGATTTCCGCAAATATCGGACGTGACCGCCACCATGCAACGAGACGACGCGTTTCGCCGACCGGTCAAAAAGCTATTACCCATTATGAAACATTGCACTATGATCGCAAGAACGATCTAACGCTTGTTCAATGCACACTGGACACGGGCCGCACGCATCAAATTCGCGTCCATTTAAGCCACATCGGTCACCCGCTAGCCGGCGATACACTTTATGGCGGCAAACCGATTTTCCCGCGCCAAGCGTTGCATGCCTATAAAATTCAATTTAAGCATCCTATAACAGAAGAAAACATAGAAATTGAAGCGCCATTTATCGACAATCCACCAATATTCCAATAGAAAAACTGTCAACAGTTCTGTTGGTAGAGCACATGCTCAAGAATTCGGAGCCAGCTACAGTAGGTTAGATTAGCTATCCCATTTCAAAAAATAAGAAATAACAAAGGACCTAATCCAAAAGATTGGGTCCTTTTTTGTCGTTTTGTAAGATAAGTATATATTTTCACACTTAGATGAATGTCTATCCTTATACCTGCCATGCTCGGAGGCCTACAGGATGTAGGTCCATCGGTGAAGACATGCGGACGTGGTGCTTTTAGCCGATGTTCCTTCTTAAACTTTGTCTAGCTGCAGCGACCAGCCAGTTTTCATCTTGGAGAATCTTCCTAGAGTATCTTGTCAACTTCATGACTGATAAGTGATGAAGTTGACAGCTCTATGGTCTAAGCCAAATCCCTCCAAAATTTTACATTTCCCTACGTGATTCGTCTTATGCAGGTCGGAGGCTCTCAGGACGAGAGTCACAGCGACGAAGATATGCGGACGTAGCGTCCTTAGTCGCTGTTCCTTACTTGCCGGCCGCTTCCACTTTTCGGTTCCCGCATATCTCCTTTTTCATTGAAGTGAACCTAAGTGGCATATTCATATGAAAAAGGACCGGTAACGGTTTTTCTTGTAAATTTTGTATTACAGAGTTAATTTCGCAAACCTCGAAATATTAAGTTTTTGTAAATTTAGATTGTTTTGCTTTATCTAACAGTAATTTAACAGTAAAATGATGAAGGTTGGTTTCAAAAATCGACAAAATTTTAGTTCTTGGGACATGGGGGAAAAATAATGGTTTTCAACGCAAAAAAGAAGGATAAGTTTTTTGTCCTTTTAAGTGACATCTCAATTAACCTTAAAGAGGGCGCTGATTATTTTGCAAACAGTAAAATAAACAATATTAGCGACCTTAAAGTCTATACAGAAAAAATGAAAGATTACGAACATAAAGCAGATTCATATGTTCACGAAGTAATTAAAGAACTAAACAAAGTTTTCATCACACCGATTGAGCGTGAAGATATTCTCCTGCTTGCTATGACAATGGATGACGTAATGGATGGCCTTGAGCATTGCGCTGCCCTTTTCGAAATGTATTCCATCGTTGAAACAGATGAGTATATCACGAAATTCGTAGAAAACATCCGTAACAGCACATATGAAATCGGCAAAGCAATAGAATTGCTTTCTAATAAGAAGTTATTGGAAATTCGACAACATGCTATTAAAATAAAAGATTATGAATCAATTTGTGACGGCATTCAGCGTCAAAGCATCAAAAACTTATTTGCGGTCGAAAAAGATCCGATCCGCATTATTCAATATAAAGAAATCTATGAGTCTCTTGAAGATGTGGCGGACAACTGCCAAACAGTTGCCAATACACTTGAAACAATCATTATGAAGAACGCTTAAGGAGACTGACTGAATGGATTCTTTATTACTCATTACCATATTGATTGTTGTAATGGCTTTAGCTTTTGACTTCATTAACGGCTTTCATGATACAGCCAACTCAATTGCTACATCTGTTTCAACAAAGGCTTTAAAACCTAGACATGCAATCATTTTGGCAGCAACCATGAACTTCGTTGGAGCCATGGCTTTCACAGGAGTTGCCAAAACGATTACAAAAGATATTGTCGATCCATTTACATTAGCGGACGGCAAAGGCTCGCTCGTTATTTTATCGGCATTGATTGCCGGTATTGCTTGGAACTTAATTACATGGTACTACGGTATTCCGAGTTCTTCATCGCATGCAATCATCGGAAGCATCGCCGGCGCGGCAATGGCAGCAGCTGGTTTTGCAGCTTTAAATGCAAGCGGTTTTGTAAAAATCATACAAGCATTAATCCTATCTCCAATTCTTGCATTTGGAGCAGGATTTCTTATATACAGCATTTTTAAAGTGGTCTTTAAAAATAACAACTTGCCAAAAACAAATAAACGTTTCCGTTACTTCCAAGTTGCGACTGCAGCACTACAATCATTTACACACGGAACTAACGATGCCCAAAAAGCGATGGGGATCATTACAATGGCGTTAATCGCCAACGGATTCCAAGAAACAACTGACATCGCCTTCTGGGTACAATTCTGTTGTGCTCTTGCTATGGGTCTTGGTACGTCTGTCGGAGGCTGGAAAATTATCAAAACGGTCGGAGGCAAAATCATGAAAATCCGTCCTGTAAACGGTGTAGCAGCTGACTTGACTGGCGCGAGCGTTATTTTCGGTGCGACTGCAATTGGTCTTCCGGTTAGTACAACACACGTGATATCATCTTCTATCCTTGGTGTCGGTGCTTCTCACCGCGTCAAAGGCGTTAAATGGGGTACAGCTCAGCGCATGTTGATTACTTGGGTAATCACATTGCCGATTTCAGCTTCACTAGCTGCAATCATCTATTACATTTTAGATTTATTTTTTTAAGATTAAGAGGACTTCTGTTTCGGAAGTCCTCTTTCTGTATTAAAATGGAAAGAAAAGGAGCTTTTCGTATGGAGAATATGCATCAGATTTTTGCAGGTTTGCATGGTGACTTAACGGAATTTGTCGACCGCATCAGCTCAGTGCTTGGTTGTCCGGTGACACTAGAAGATGCGCATCATCAGCTACTTGCATACAGCATTCACGATGATTTAAGCGATCCTGTGCGAATTTCTACTATTGTGACACGCAGAGTTCCTGAGAAAATCATCAACAGTCTTTGGAAGGAAGGTTTTATGCCCGCTCTTCTTCAAGGAAATGAACCCGTCATTGTTCCTTCCTTAAATGATGTAGAATTCGGCACAAGAGCTGCCGTCTCCATAAAAAAGAACGAAGAAGTACTCGGCTTTATTTGGGCACTGCAGACGCGGGATACATTCACAGAGGAGCATTTAGCTTTTTTAAAGCTCGCTGCCAGAGAGGGGAAAAACCAGCTGTTACAGGCCCATCTCAAGAAAAAACGCTATTTGGAAAACCATCAGGAGTTTCTGTGGCAACTGCTGACCGGGCACTTTCAATCAGAATCAAAAATTGCGCAATCCTGTCTGAACCTTTCGCTCGTGTTGCCTACACCGTACGCAGTCGTCGTCTTTCATTTTCCAGATGACATTACACAAGCAACAGAAAAATCAATTTCGTATATGCTGAGCACAACACAAAAAATTAAAGCTGCTCTCTATACACTTGACCGAAAGAGACTGATTATTCTAATAGGCGCTGCAGTTCCAGATAACTTTTCAAAAGCGCTGACCGAATTTATTCAAGCATTTATTTTACAAATGAAAACACGTTTCGAAATCGACAGCATCCAAGGGGCATGCGGCCATATTTACGAAACATACATAAAAGCACGCAGCAGCTATGACGAAGCACTGTATACCCTCTCGCTACAGCAGGCGTTTCCGGATAGCAAGCATCATCTCATTAATTATGGTACACTCGGACTTTATCAATATATGAAGACACTGTCCAACCATCCAATTAACAACTCTGCATGGCAATCACTGATCAATTATGATCAGAAAAACCAAACACAACTTGCCGCAACCTTGGAAGCTTACTTGAAGCATGACGGCAATTTATACGATGTTGCCGAGCATCTGCACGTTCATGTCAATACAATTCACTATCGAGTGAAACGCATTAGTGAAATTGCACAAGTTAATTTGAAAGATCCGCTTATAAAAACAGCACTTCTTCTCGAACTTCTAATTCAGCAATATAAAGCATTTTCTTCAGTAGATTAGTAAAGCTCCTATTAGCCATTTGTAGAAAAATACAAATGGCTATTTACTATTTTTAGAAAAGTCACAAACATTTCACATCCATTAAAACTTATACTTCTATTATAGAGACTAAATACTTTATGGAGGTTATGTAAACATGCGAATTGGAGTTCCTAAAGAAATTAAAAACAACGAAAATCGTGTAGCCCTCACTCCTGCTGGTGTAGTTGCTTTTAAAAATGCCGGACATGATGTATTGGTCGAAAAAGGTGCTGGAGAAGGAAGCGGTTTTACAAATGAAGCTTATTTAGCGGCCGGTGCTACGATAATAGAAGAAGCCTCTCTTGTTTGGGGGCAAGCGGATCTGATTATGAAGGTAAAAGAACCTTTAGCGAGCGAATATACTTATTTCCGACCTGGATTGATCTTATTCACTTACCTCCATCTGGCAGCCGAACCAGCACTGACAAAGGCTTTGAAAGATTCCGGTGTTCTGGCTATCGCCTATGAGACTGTTTCAGCTGGACGAACGCTTCCGTTATTGACACCGATGAGTGAAGTAGCCGGCAGGATGGCTGTCCAAATCGGTGCGCAATTCCTTGAGAAATCAGAAGGCGGCAAAGGTATACTGCTTGGCGGCGTTCCAGGTGTGAAACGCGGTAAAGTAACAATCATTGGTGCCGGTGTCGTTGGAACGAACGCTGCTAAAATTGCAATCGGTCTCGGAGCAGACGTCACAATCATCGACCTGAGCCCGGACCGTCTTCGCCAAATAGATGACATATTCGGATATTCAGTCACAACACTTATATCTAATCCTTATAATATCGCTAATGCTGTCGCGGAATCCGACTTGGTAATTGGAGCCGTGCTTATTCCTGGGGCAAAAGCGCCTAAACTTGTAACTGAGGATATGGTGCGCGCCATGTCACCAGGCTCTGTAATCGTCGATGTTGCCATTGACCAAGGCGGCATTTTTGAAACAGTTGACCATATTACGACACACGACAACCCAACCTATGTCAAACATGGCGTCGTTCACTATGCTGTCGCCAATATGCCGGGAGCGGTACCACAAACTTCGACCATCGCTCTTACAAATGTGACGGTGCCATACGCCCTGCAAATTGCCAATCTCGGAGCAATTCCAGCGATTCTGAGAAACCCTGATTTGGCTAATGGCGTTAATGTAGCATACGGACAAATCACTTTCGAAGCAGTTGCCAATGACCTTGGCTTTGATTACATGCCGCTTGAGGAAGTACTGCGTTTTAACGGAAATGCGCAACCTAGTTCAAATTAATATAAACTCAAGAGCACCGGTTTTAAGTTGGCCGGTGTTCTTTTATTTCTGAAGAAAATATAAAACTTAGACTTGAATAGCTGTCTAACCTTACACCTGCCATGCTCAGTCCTAAGCCATCCACTCTGTGAAACCAAAATCGGGTTTCACGGCGCGGCTGTCTTTGTCCTCCCGCATGGCTCCTTTTTCATTGAGGCAATTCTAAGTAGCTTATACTTAATGAAAAAGGACCGGTGACGGTTTTTCTCGTTGTCTAACCTTACACCTGCCATGCTCGGTCCTAAGCCATCCACTCTGTGAAACCAAAATCGGCTTTCACGAGTGGGGCTCTCACGATGAGAGTCACAGCGACGAAGATATGCGGACGTAGCGCTCTTAGTCGCTGTTCCTTTTCAGTCATTGTCTAGCTGCAGCGGCCAGCCCCTCGAGGTCATAAGCCAAATCACTTCAGAAATTTTACAATTTCCTACGTGATTCGACTTATGCAGGTCGGAGGCTCTCAGGACGAGAGTCACAGCGACGTTGCTACAGGACGTAGCGTCCTTAGTCGCTGTTCCTTACTTGCGGGCCGCTTCCGCATTTCGGTTCCCGCATGGCTCCTTTTTCATTGAGGCAATTCTAAGTAGCATATTCCTAATGAAAAAGGACCGGTGACGGTTTTTCTTTTTTCCACTCTAGAAAAACAATATTCCGCCTGAGGAGGAATAAACTTTATGGTAATAATTCATTTTTTTACCATAATATTATCTTTTTTTCATACTTAAATTTTCTGTTTCATTTACAATTAATCTCCTAAATATACCAATTTATCTGTTTTTATATCCGCTGACTTTTGTGAAGAAACTATGAAAATACCCTTTTCCATCAACCTTTTTGAATGAAAACATGAATAAACGGGAATTATTTTACTATGATATTTTTTCCTTTACAAAACGTTCGAATTGTGGAATTATTATATTTGCTGTCTTAAAAAACGTAATTGTCACAATATTCTATAGTATTTATATTCAATTGACCGAATATAAAAATTACCTTACAATTGGTTTCAGTTAGTTTTTATTTCAGTATAACTTTAACGCAGTAAAATATTCAGGAGGCAATATACTATCATGAGTGCAACTACAAATAGTAAAAAGCACCCACCAGGGCTGTATTTACTGTTCTTCACTGAAATGTGGGAACGCTTTAGCTACTACGGAATGAGAGGTATTCTTGTTCTTTATTTAACAAGTGAATTGATTAGCGGCGGACTTGGTATGAGCGCAACTGCTGCTATGAGCATATACGGATTTTATACAGGTGCCGTTTATATCACACCATTGATCGGCGGTTGGTTATCTGATATGTACATTGGAAAACGTCTGGCGATTACAATCGGTGGTATTTCAATGGCATTCGGTAACTTCTTCATTTTCTTACAACAAGAAAAATGGGCGTTATTCTTAGGTATGGCTCTATTAATCATCGGTAACGGTTTCTTCAAGCCAAACATTTCTTCACTAGTTGGGGATTTATATGATGAAAAAGATCCAAAACGTGACGCAGCGTTCACGATTTTCTACATGGGGATCAACATCGGTGCATTCTTTGCTCCATTAATTATCGCTTTAATCACTGATAAAATCATGGGCGGCATGACACCTGAAGGTATGGTTTACGGATACAAATGGGGCTTCCTTGCTTCATCAATCGGTATGATCATTGGACAAGTTCTATTTAATGCTTTAGGAAACAAATTCTTAGGCGACCTTGGTAAAAAACCAACTGGCCGCGCAGTAACTGAAAAAGGCGAAGCTGCCAACAGACCATTAACAAAAGTAGAAAAAGAACGTACAGCTGTAGTTCTAATTCTTGCATGTTTCGTTGTTTTCTTCTGGGCTGGTTTCGAACAAGCAGGAAGCTCTTTAACACTTTATACACGCGATTTCGTAGACCGCACAATCTTCGGCTTCGAAATTCCAACTGCTTGGTTCCAATCTGTTAACCCATTATTCATCGTCCTATTAGCACCAGTTGTTTCAGCACTTTGGGTGAAACTTGGACGCTCTAAACGCGGTGACTTAAGCTCACCAACAAAAATGGGTATCGGTATGATTTTACTTGGTTCAGGTTTCTTAATCTTGTTGATTGCGATTCTTCGCACTGGTAATGATGCAGATGCAGTCGTTAACAAAGCACACATCATTTTCATCGTACTAACGTACCTGTTCCACACACTTGGTGAACTATTCCTATCTCCGGTTGGTTTATCAACAGTAACACGTCTTGCTCCATTAAAACTGGCATCTCTATTAATGGGGGTTTGGTTAGCAAGCTCCGGTGTTGCCAACATCTTAGCAGGTCAATTAGCATCTGTTACTCAATCTTTAGGTTACTTCGAAGTATTCGCAGTAATCGGCGGTATGGCAATTGTTCTAGGTCTAACCCTGCTTGCATTCTCGAAAAAATTAACACGTATGATGCACTTGGAAGAATAGGGCATTTAAATGGGCACCCGACTTTGGTTGGGTGCTTTTTTGTTGGCATTGGCATGCCGCAACGCAAATTTAGTGCTCTGCTCTCGGGCTGTGTGATGAGCGATCTCAATTGTTGTCCTATACTCTCAAGCTTTCAGCGAGTATTCTCAACTTTAATCCTCCACTCTCAAGCACCCCGCTAGCGATCTCAAATTGGGATTGTCAACCTCAACTCTAGCTCTCCGCTCTTAGGTTTTCCGCGAACGATCTCAAATTTGCTGTGACCGCTCTCAAATCTTCCGCGACGACTCTTAAATTTGTCACGACCGCTCTCAAATCTTCCGTGACGACTCTCAAATTTGTCATGACCGCTCTCAAATCTTCCGCGACGACTCTCAAATTTGTCATGACCGCTCTCAAATCTTCCGCGACGACTCTTAAATTTGTCACGACCGCTCTCAAATCTTCCGCGACGACTCTCAAGTTGTAGCAGCCCCTTATCCATTCAGAATAAAACCTCGAATAATCAATACAAAATCCTATTTTCGAATGAAAGTAAAGACAAAATGTAGGGATTCGAGCTGGAACTAGGGATTTTTGTTGAACAAACGGCCGCTTTTGATGAGATTTTCGCTCTTGTAAGGGAATGAATGGGTTTGAGTAACCGACTTTTCGTTCTTCTCTATAAAAAATGAAAAACACAGCCGGAGTGCTAGATTATAATCATAATAACTCAATTAATTCAAAATGAAGCTTACATTGACCATTTTTGCATATGCTACCTTTATAATGTGTTTAAGCACGATATCAGGAAGGACTTGTTCAGATGACTCATTCTATACTACCGAAGGAATTTTATGAGGCGCCGACGCTTGAACTTGCACAAAATCTGCTTGGCTGTCTGCTTGTGAAGAAAAGCGAGGATGGTTTGACATCCGGTTACATTGTGGAAACTGAAGCTTACAAAGGACCGATTGACCGTGCCGCTCACAGCTTCAACTATCGCCGCACGAAGCGAACGGAAATTATGTTTCATTCACCTGGGCACATTTATACATATGTGATGCACACTCATTGTTTGGTGAACGTTGTATGCGAGGAAGTTGATCAGCCTGAAGCTGTGCTGATTCGTGCGCTTGAGCCTGTCGAAGGTATAGACTTGATGAAACAAAGACGAGGCACAGACGTAATCAAGAATTTGACGAACGGACCCGGTAAACTGACAAAAGCGCTGAATATCACCATGAAGGATTATGGTCACACCTTTTATGACTCTTCCCTTTATATTGCGGAAGGTTATAAGCCAGAACATATATCATCAGGACCGCGTATCGGCATTCAAAATTCTGGTGAGGCGGTGCATTATCCTTGGCGGTATTGGGTGACGGGGAATTCTTATGTATCAAGATAGAAAACCAGCTTGAAGGTGACCCTTAAGCTGGTTTCTTTCAATTATTATTTCGGATATCACTAGTGAGCCTCACTTCAATGCAATACAGATATTCTTTGCTTCAGTGAAAAATTCCAAACTATGGTGACCACCTTCTCTGCCGACACCGCTCTTTTTGAATCCTCCGAATGGTGCCCGCAAATCACGGACAAACCAGCAGTTAACCCAAATGGTGCCTGCTCGAACGTTGTGAGAAATACGATGGGCCCTTTGTAAATTTTCAGTCCAAACAACGCCATTCAACCCATAATCCGTATTATTGGCGATTTGCAGTGCCTCTTCTTCAGTATCAAATGGAATCAATGTAACGATTGGTCCGAAAATTTCTTCCTGACAAATGCGAGCTTTCGGATTTTCTTGAATATAAATAGTTGGTTCTAAATAAAAGCCTTCGTTTAAATATTCCGGTAATTTTGGACGCTTTCCGCCATAAACAAGCGTGGAGTTTTCCTCTTCGGCAATTTGCAAGTAACTTGTTACCTTTTGGTAATGCTCATTGCTGACAACAGGTCCCATGTTTGTTTTTACATCCTGCGGATCGCCAACCACTAACTCTGATGCCGCTTTTTTAAAGCGAGCTACAAATTCATCCATAATTGAACGCTGCACTAAAATGCGTGAGCCTGCCAAGCAAACTTGTCCCGAATTCATAAAGGCAGCTTGAATAGATACTGGTATCGCTTTATCCAGGTTGGCATCTTCAAACACAATATTGGCTGCTTTTCCACCTAACTCAAACGAGACTTTCTTTAATGTATCTGCTCCATTTTTCAGAATGGCTTTGCCTGTTGACGTTTCGCCTGTAAATGAGATCAGATCGACTTCTGGGTGAGTTGTCATATATTCTCCAGCAGATTGCGGGCCGAATCCGTGAATGATATTAACCACCCCGTCCGGAATCCCGGCTTCCTTCGCTATTTCTCCTAAAAGAGAAACAGTCAATGGCGTCATTTCAGCAGGTTTAATAACTGCCGTATTACCGGTTGCCAAACACGGACCAAGTTTCCAAGTCGTCAACATAAATGGTAAATTCCATGGTGTGATAAGAGAGGCTACACCTACTGGCTCATAGCGTGTATAATTCAAATATTCGTCATCCATCGGGTACACTTCCCCACCCTGCTTCTCCATAAAATCAGCGAAAAACTTTAAATTGTGAGCGGCCCTTGGAATTTCTTTTTCAATCGCGACATGATAAGGCTTACCGACATCCATTGCCTCTAATCTGGCTAACTCTTCTTTCCGCTCCAGAATGATTTCGGACATACGGCGAATTTTCGCACAACGCTCAGATACCGGCATTGTTCGCCATGGGCCTTCTTCAAATGCTTTACGAGCTGCTGTACAAGCTCGGTCTACATCATCAAAGTTTGCTTCATGAACAGTTGCGATTATTTCTTGCGTAGCCGGATTTTTCACTTCAAAGATGGATTGTGAAGATGATTCTACATATTCACCATTAATAAATAGTTTCACTTCTCTTACATTTGTTTGCACGCTATTCACTTTTATCCCACCTTTATTTATTATTGCGTTGATATATAGACTCTCCGGCAATCCCCCAATGGGTGCTCGGTATTTCGTTAATGCACACCCGAACGGTTTCAATAGAGGCATCTAGTACTTCGGAAACCGTATGACTCACTTCATAAATCAGTTTTTCTTTCTGTTCCGCTGTGCGACCCTCTATTATCGTGATATTTATAAATGGCATATCTAAAGCCCCTTTCGTATGTAACGCTATTTAACAAATGAAGCAGCAATTTGCTCCATTCCATCAAAACTGACCGAGAATGTATCGTCTTCCGATATTGTTGCTGCACCTGTTAATGCTCCGCTCAATACGAGTTCCCCTGCCTTAATGCTTTGCCCCCTAGCTAATAACTTATTAGCCATCCAAGCTATCGCTCGCGCCGGATGCCCCATCACAGATGCCGCAGCACTTGTCGCAATAATTTCCCCGTTTTTCTTAAACACACAGCCCATCAGACGTAAATCAACTTCTTCAACACTGTATTTCTTCTCACTCACAAAATAGCGTGATGACGAAGAATTATCGGCAATTACATCTGCCAAAGTGAATTGGAAGTTCTGATAGCGGCTATCGATAATCTCCATTGCCGGCGCTACATATGCTGTTGCTTCTAACACATCCGCTACTGTTACAACCGGACCTGCCAGATCCTTCTTAAAAACGAAGGCGATTTCCGGCTCTATTTTCGGATGGATAAGCGGTTTCAAAGAGATTGGCTCATCCAGAGGCAGTTTCATATTTTCTAACAGAACACCATATGACGGTTCATGTACACCCATCATTACCTGCTTCGCCCGACTTGTCAGCCCCAGTTTTCTACCGACAATCTTCGTCGCTTCTTCGGCACACTTTATATCAATCAATCGGTCTTGAATGTCATAAGCCACATCGATATTTAAATCTGGGTAGCGATCAACAAACTTCGTCACTTCATAAACTTCCTTTTCCGCCTTGAATAGTTCATACGCAATACTATCAATTGTATAAGTCTGCAGCATACTATTCCCCCAATTCATTTCGTAATTACATTTTTTGCTACCAGTTCTCTAGCCACCTCGTAAATCAAATCCTCTTGACCGCCGACAGCCTGCATCTTGCCTAATTGAAGTAAGATGTCTCGCTCATCCACGTTATAGCGCTTCGCTGCTTCTTGTGTAAATAATAGAAAACTAGAATAAACACCTGAATAGCCCATCATTAGACTTGATCCTGTAATTTCCTGAGGGCGCGGCATAAATTTAGCCACAACCTCATTGGCCACATCCATAATCGGAAATAATTTGATTCCCGATTCGTACCCCAGTCGTTCAAACACTGCCACCATTACTTCGGTTTGTGTATTTCCGCTTCCAGCCCCTAAACAGCGCAGGCTTCCATCTATATAAGTCGCTCCCGCTTCAACAGCAGCCATTGAATTTGCCATTGCTAATGATAAATTATTGTGAGCATGAAACCCGACTTCACAAGAAAGATTCTCTTTCAAGGCAGACACTTTCTCTTTCACTTCATGCGGCAGCAATGCGCCTGCAGAGTCTGTCACATAGACAATTTCCGCCCCGTAGCTCTCAAATAACTTTGCTTGCTGCACCAGCGTTGCAGTCGGAGCCATATGCGCCATCATTAGAAAGCCCACTGTTTTAAGACCAAGATTCCGCCCTAGATGAATATGCTGTTTGGCGACATCTGCTTCCGTCACATGCGTTGCCACGCGCACCATCTTCGCTCCGGCTCTCTTGGCATCCTCCATATCTTCCTTCAATCCAATCCCGGGCAAAATTAAGACTGAAATGTTCGCATTCTTGCATTCTTCGCTCGCCGCTTCAATCAGCTTCAGTTCATCTACCGTAGAAAAACCATATTGTAAAGAAGAACCTCCTAGCCCATCCCCGTGTGACACTTCAAAGTACTTTACACCAGCCTGCTCAAAGCCCCGCGCTACTTGACGAACTTGTTCTTCCGTAAAAGCATGGCGCATCGAATGGCTCCCATCACGTAATGTCACATCTAACAACGTTATCTCTTGCTTCATCTAATGTCGGGCCTCCTCTTTAATCAGCTGGCTTGCCATTTCATTGGCTACTTGAGCCGCAGCCGCAGTCATAATATCCAAATTACCGGAATAAGTCGGAAAGAAATCCCCCGCTCCCTCAACTTCCAAAAAGACAGAAATCTTTTTGCCGTCAAAAATAGGCTCCCCGCGCATTCGGTATCCAGGCACATATTGCTGTACCTTTGCCAACACATTTTTGATAGAAGCAATGACTTCCTGTTCCTTCCCTACTTCCTCCACCAAAACATGTACAGTATCACGCATTATAATCGGAGGATTGGCAGGATTTAAAATGATGATGGCTTTACCCTTTTTTGCACCGCCTATTTTTTCAATGGCACGAGACGTTGTACGAGTAAATTCATCAATATTCGCCCTTGTGCCCGGACCAGCACTTTTGCTAGCGACTGTCGCTACAATCTCAGCATACGCAACCGGAATCACAGCATTAATGGCATATACAATCGGAATCGTTGCTTGACCGCCGCAAGTCACCATATTCACATTTCTTTGATCAAGGTGTTCATTCAAATTAGCGGCTGGCACGACAAATGGTCCGATTGCAGCTGGGGTCAGATCGATTATTCTCTTCCCGAGTGCTAGGACTTGCTCGCTATGCTGCTGATGCGCATAAGCTGTTGTCGCATCAAAAGCAATATCGAACCACTCCGGTCGTTTTATCAATCCTTCAATACCAGTTTCAATCGTATGGTAACCCCTATTTTTTGCGCGCTTCAGTCCTTCTGAGTCCGGATCAACCCCCACCATCACGCTCATTTGCAGATGTTCAGATCGTTCAATTTTATACATCAAATCTGTTCCAATATTTCCGGAACCGATAATAGCCACTTTCAACTTCGACATCACTTTTCCTCCTTCCGTTGAAAAGACGCCGATACTGAACCGATATGTGCGAACTCCGCTGTAAACGTATCGCCGTGTTGAATCGGTACAGCAGCCGACAACGCACCGGATAAAACAATTTCCCCGGCATGCAATCCGATGCCATACTTGCCCAAGGCATTGGCCAACCAAGCAACAGCACGAATCGGATTGCCCATCACTGCTCCGCCAGCGGCACAATCCAGAAACTCTCCGTTTCGAGAAACAACCATCCCAATGTGTTCCAAATCAACAGCTTCAAGTTTTGTTGGCTTTCCGCCAATAATGGCCATAGCAGAGGAACCATTATCCGCGACTGTATCCTCGAAAGTAATTTTCCAATCAACGATTCGGCTGTCAATCACCTCGAGAGCTGGCACGATATAATCCGTCGCTTCAACGACATCCTCTTCGGTAATGGAAGTTCCTTTCAGATCACTTTTCAAAACAAAAGCAATTTCGAACTCCAGCTTAGGTTGTATAAGAGAATCCAGTGAAATCGTATCACCGTCAACTGCCATCATCGTATTCAGCAGATGCCCGTAATCCGGCTCATTCACTTGAAACATTTCCTGCATCACAGCACTAGTCAGTCCGATTTTTTTCCCGACAACAACAGCCCCCTCGTCTACTTTGCGACGAATTTGCTCTAATTGGATACTATAGGCATCATCAACTGTTATTTGATCGGTGGCTACAGAGATCGGTTCAATCGGTCTCTTGGTTTTTTCTGCTTCCAATAAATAATCCGCATATAATTGAATATTCATATTCAGCCCCTCCCCTGAATGCGACTCTATATTTCTGCACCATTCAATAATGTGTAGGCCTTCAGAAAATCTCCTTTAGACAATAGATCCCGGATGCGCGTCGACGAAATCACTTTCCCTTCCTTGCAACAAACCGATTGAACAATTTGCACTTTACAATGCGCACGCAAATCATCTAAACCGCCGCTTCTATTTTTCCCAAAACGAAAATCCGAACCGACGATTACTACCGAAGGATTCAATTCTTTTATTTCTTGAATAAAATCTATAACACTACTATTTAAATAATTCGCTGTAAAGGAAGCGACAATAAGATGTTCGACCCCTAAACGCCTGATTCTATCGGCTTTCTCTTCAATTGTTGTCAGTTGTCGAGCACTTTTGAAATAAACGCGAGGTGGAGGATCGAAGGTATACACCACGCTTGGCACTCCTTCGACCCGACTTCTTTCCACCATCTGACGTATAACCGATTGATGACCAAGATGGACACCGTCAAACGAACCAATGGATAACATACATTGCGACAACTTGAGGCTACCAGCTTGGGAAATGAGCATCTACTTAACCGTCACTTTAGAAATATCCGGCGTCCCGTATAAGAAATATTCACTCGGAAGTGGTGAACCATACCAGATAACAGCTTCCTGTAATTCATCTTCTCTCCATTGAATCGGTTTCCAATCTGGATCAAAAATTAAGTAGCCAGAGTCGCCGAATAGTTCCACACGATTGCCGCCCGGCTCAAATACGTACATGAAGTATGCTTGACTGACACCATGTTTACCTGGCCCAGCTTCAATTTTTACATTATTTTCAACAAATAAATCAGCTAAATCCATTAAATGCTGCGGATAACCATACCAAAAAGCAATATGGTGGAAACGACCTTTACCGCCGCTTTGGTCTGCCATTAAAGCCACTTCATGCACAAGCGGGCTTACGCTCATCCATGCCCCGATTTCTGAACCATCATTCAACACGATATGTTCACGCAGTTTAAACCCTAATTGTTCAGACATGAACTGCTTGTTTTTAGTCACATCACTGCACATTAAATTAACATGATCTAGTCGTCGTGCCGGAATACCTACATTCGGGCGTTTTTGAGGGCGACTCTTCAATAAAGTTTTCTGATCATCCGGCGCTTGATAATAATCGACTTCCCATAAAATCTCTTGATTGTGACCATCCGGAGTTTGGAATTGATACGCTTTTCCGTGTCCTAAGTCGCCGTCAATCCAGCCTTTGCCGTATCCACTCTTTTCAAGTGATTGCACACGTTGCTGAAGCGCTGTTTCCGAACTTGCTCGCCAAGCCGTATGCCCCATTCCAGCTTCCTTCGCTTCAGTAATTTTCAATGTATGATGGTAAAAGTCTTCATATGCCCGTAAATAAACGGACTGTCCTTCCCTAGCTGTCACTTGCAATCCCATTAACTCTGTGAAAAATTTGACTGACTCCTCCGGTTTTGGTGAATACAACTCAACATGCGCCAATTGCGCTACATCAAGATTACCCATTCTAATTCCCCCCTATTATTTAGTAAAATAATTGATATCATCCGGATTAATCCAAGTTGGATTTTTCCAGCCTTCAAGGTCATAGTCATTCATGCATTCTTCAGCAAAAGCCATGAATTCCTCTGCCTTACCTGAACCTTGCGCATCAAACAATGTTTGTATCCGAATATCTTCGTGGTTGCCTGCATAGTTTCTTTCATAAAGCTCGCTTCTGCCGCCAAATTCCGTTCCGATCGCATCCCACAGCAGCTTGATGACCTTGATTTTATCAACCGCTTCAATGCCGTTTGATCCGCGGTATAATTTATCAAGTGTCGGACGGAAATCTTCATTTAAGAAATCTCTTGCACTTGAAGGCTGCACAATTAGATTGCCCGCAACGATTTGTTGAATGATGCCTTTAATTTTCGGCCATCCTTCTTGCATGAATATCCGGTAAGCCAACCCGCCGTTCATATTCGGAATCACTGTCCCATTAGCGGACTTTTCAGGATTCAAGGCCATCGCATCACTTAACGACCAGAACATATGACGCCAAGCAATGATTTCCCCGACATTTGCCTGCACACCTCTAAAGACATCTGTCCCCGCTGTTTTAAGCGCTTTCATTAAGACGCCGATAATAAAATCCAATTTAACTGCCAATCTCGTAACGCCTTGGAACGTAAAACGATTGATGAAGCCACTTTTGACAAAGAAGGAAGTCGTTTTTTCCATATCTTCATAGATAAGTACGTTTTCCCAAGGGATTAATGTATTCTCAAACACAAGCACTGCATCATTTTCATCAAATCGGCTGCTTAACGGATAATCGAATGGACTTCCCATAACTGCCGATGTCATTTCATAAGAGGAACGGCTAATCAATTTCACGCCTGGGGCATCCATCGGCGCTATAAAGACAACTGCGAAATTCTTCTGTTTAATTGGCAAACCATATGTACCGACAAAGTTGTAATTGGTTAATGCAGAACCTGTCGCTACCATTTTTGAACCGCTTACAATTAAACCTTTATCTGTCTCTTTTTCAACACGCACAAAAACATCCGATACTTCGTGCACCTCTTTATGTCGATCGACTGGCGGATTGATAATAGCATGGTTGAAAAACCAATTCTTTTCTTGCGCTTCTTTATACCAAAACTTCGCGTTTTCTGTGAATGGAGCGTAAAAATCGGGGTTGCCTCCTAGTGTCGCTAAAAAGGAAGCTTTATAATCAGGTGTTCGGCCCATTTGTCCATATGTCAATCGTGTCCATTGGGCGATGGCATCTCTTGATTCAATTAAATCTTGGGCGCTTCGGGCTGCTTGGAAATATTTGTGCGTATAGCCACCGGAACCAGTATCTGTTTCTTTCGTCAACACATCTTTATACTTCGGATCATGCAAAGCATCATATAATCTGGCAATGGAACGTGCTGAATTTCGGAAAGCCGGATGACTCGTCACATCTTTCACTTTTTCTCCATGCAACCAAATTTCGCGTCCATCATTCAAACTTTCCAAGTACTCTTGGCCAGTTAACGGCTTTGATACTTTTTGTTTTACAGTCAACTTCGATCAGCCTCCTCTACAATAGATATTCTGTTTTCATGTTAATCATAGTAGATATGGCATTTTATTTTAATTACCAAAATGTATGGTGTTTTTCCGTTTTACTTTCAAAAATGAAAGTGCATCATCAGTCGGCAGCACAAAAAAAAACGGGTAGTCATTTCCCGTTTTTTTGGCTTGTTGAAAGCATTGCTAAATGAACTTGCATAGCCATTTGGCATTGAAACCTGCCGCTTCCCGTCCTTAAATCACTATCGAGTAATGATTCTATTTTTTCCAGCCGGTAGCGAAAACCCGGAATCGATAAATTTAATTCCTTTGCGGTACAATTTACATTTCCATTGTTTTCAAGATATGTTCGTAAAGTTTGGATCAGACTTGCCTCATTTTCCTCATCGTAGGTGACTAACTTGCCCAATATTTTTTGATAAAAGGCAATCAATGGTTTTGGCTCGGTGCTTCTCAAGACCAACATCACCGGATCCAACTGTTCATATGTTGTAAATTTGCTTTTTGTTGGGTAGGCGCAACGCAAGAAATCACAAATACGAAAAGCATCACAATAGCTTTCGCCGATTCCTTCAATAGATGTGGAAAGTCTGCCAGCTCCCATATAAACTTTCAGACCATTAAAGTGTTGTAAAATGAATGTTTCGATTTTCAACATATGTGTTTCCAGGCATGGCTGCTCTTCCATAATAATAACTACATAGCCCTTTTTTATAAAAATATCATGTGACTGAAAAGCTGTTTGCAGTAACAATTGAATAGTTTCTATTTGTTCTGGGGGACAGCAATGCAAGACAATGACACGATTACTTTTATTGACATCAATTTCAAAAATATGTTGCGCTTTACTTAAAAGAGCAGCTATATCCGCTCTCTCTTCCAGTAGCTCGTTAAAGAAGTCGATTTTCTTGCCCCATAAAGACTGCGCTATCGTCCTTTCTGTATGCATTTGAATGGAGAAAATAGAAAGTGAGCGTTCGATGACTTTTTCTTGTTCCATTGATAATGGTTCATCGCTAATCAGAATGAGCCTCCCTAACACTTTCTCCTTCGTTTTAATAGAGAACGAACGAATCCGCTCATCAAATTTCCTTTGCGACTGCTTACTCCAATGATGATAGAATGCTTCATCATCTTTGTTCACATAACATGCTTCGATAGATTTATAGACACCCCCTCTCTCAATGACTATGCTTTTTCCGACCATAGTCGTTAATGCATTCATTAAATGAAGAATATTCTTACCTTCCAGCAATAGATCCGTTAATTGCTGATTCACTTGTTCCGATTTATTCATGACCGTATTTAACATTTTGACTTCACTATAAATACGATCAAATTCACTTGTTAGCGATTCTTGTTTATAATAGCGAAGAATATCGTGATGCTTCGGTTCGCAATGCTCCACCGTTCTTGCAACAAAATAACAATAATCATCCTTCTTCCCGGCACAGCATTGTTCATAAATAACTACCTCTTTACCGAATGTCGCCGCTAAAAAACCTGTCGCATAACCGATTAGCATCCAGCATACGCCTTCATCACTATATCCGAAATGACGTATATGCTCCTGCGCTTCAAAAGAATGTCTCCAATAGCCTGTCATATATAGTTCATCTTCGTTGACTTCTAATATATCAGGTTCTACCGTAACCACGCCCTCTAACGTATGCATAGAGGTGCCCGCTAAAATCAGTTCCTTCTTGCTCGTCCACTCATACATTTTCACTAAAGATTCACCGTCATTATGACCGCTGACCCAACCGTATCTAAGCAGGAACCCTTTCGCCCTTTCCATATTTAAAGTTGTTACTAAATCACGCCTGAGAAATCCTAGTGCTTCTGCTGATATGAGCGCCATTCTTTTATCGTCAAACTTGATGGTACCTAAACGAGGATTAACATCTATCGAGTTTTCAAAAACAATTCGATTTGCTTTAATTGTTCATCATCCTCCATTCAATAGTAACCGCTTACATATACCGGTTGTATTTTATTACCAATTGCTATTATTCGCCATCACTAGATTTTTTCCTTTTAACTAATTGCAAGATTGTAAAAAAAAACAGCCTGAAGCCTCCGCTCCAAGCTGTTTTCCTTCTATTATTATTGTACTTTTAAATGAAGATCGCCGACTTGGACTTTGCCCATCATTTTTAACACGCGGTGTAAGCCAAGTGTAATGATAGCCGGAAGTACCATTCCGACTGCCACATAAATGAAGAATACGGAAAATCCTTGTGTTGTTGCGACACTGATTGGTGCAATCAATGAGCTTAGTCCCATGCCGCCAAGCTCGTATGGCACTTGGAAATCAAACATAATTGTTGCGATTGGTGCGCAGATCGCTGCTGCAACAAACGGAGGAATGATATATATCGGCTTTTTGATTAAGTTCGGAAATTGTACTTTCGGTGTTACGACAATTTGTGCTAAAATCCCTCCAAGGTCGTTATCCTTACGTGACATGACTGTGAATCCGACGAATTGTACTGTACAGCCGATTAAAGCCGCTGCGCTCGAAACCGGGTCAAGCTGCAATGCTATTGCTAGAGCCGCTGAAGATGCTGGCGTCATTAACAGTAAACTCCACACAAGCGCGATGACAATTGAACCAATCACAGGTGAACCTTGCACTGATGCTGTGATTTGTGCGCTTAACCATGTTAATAATGGTGTCGTCACAGCTGCTAATCCAACGCCTGATACGCCGCCAATTAAGACTGCCCCTAACGGAATTGCCATAATATCCAACTTCGTTTTACCAGTCAGCTTTATGCCGACATATGTAGCAATTAAACCGGCTAATACCGCTGAAATCGGTTGTCCCGTTACGATTGTAAAATAACCTTCTGCTGTTTTTTGAATCGCTGCGCC
This sequence comes from Peribacillus faecalis, assembly GCF_014712675.1. Classification (GTDB taxonomy): domain Bacteria; phylum Bacillota; class Bacilli; order Bacillales; family DSM-1321; genus Bacillus_AD; species Bacillus_AD faecalis. Next base: position 35,914 of record NZ_JACXSI010000003.1, read on the forward strand.
ACCGACAGTACTCGATGCCATCGCACTGAAAATCACAAGTGAATTACCGCCAAGCTGATAAGCGATACCTGCCCCCAATGCCGGCGCTAGGAGCATTTTTGCTGCTCCTCCGATTGTCATAAACATCTCCCAGCCAAGATAACCACCAATGGATTCAAATAATAAACCAATCCCAAGAGTGACCAATACCGCATTCGCTATACCGGTAGATGCCTTATACATAAGTTCGATGAAATGTTCTTTTCTGCTCATACTTTCCCACTCCTATAATTAGTTTATTATTAAAATATTCTGAATAATTAGATTAAAAGAGAGATAATTTCGCCTTTCTCTATCTAATAGAAAAATAATATATCGATATATTATCATCAATTTTCTGAAAATGCAAAAATTTTGTCGAATAAAATAGATGTTTTATTTTTCTATCACAAACGCAGCGGTACCTTTATGGAAAGACACTTCCTTTTTCTTTTTGATTTTACAAACTGTTCACTGTATTATTGTTTTCGAAAATAGAAATGGACTTGAAATTAATGTAGTTGATATATTCGAGGAGATATTATTACAAAAAAGGAGGAATGAAGCTAGTATTAACTCTACTCCACTCCTCTTTTATTATGCTCAATTATGCTTTGCAATTGATTCTTTAATTCATTTACAAGTTCTTGCGTTGTGATGTTCTGTTCGTTGCCTTTGCTGTAGGCGTATTGTAAGATTTCTAAGAATTCCTGTTTTTTTAATTGCATATTTATCTTCCTTTCATAAAAATAACTAAATAAGCCCAATCGGTTCAGCATTGAACAGATTGGGCCAATTTTAAGTGTCCTTAATAAATGTACAAATTTAAAAAAGCCTATTCCAGTATACCTGTAATAGACGTGTTAGAGATGTATTTAATTATTATTTAATGGTTTTCCAGATAGTCACTTTGGAATAATAGCATTACCTGTATAAGTTAATTCTTCTTCCTTATCCTCTTGATAGTTCTTTTCAAATCTCCAAGCATCTCGACACATCGATACAAGATTACGTTTAGCCTTCCAGCCAAGTTCTCTTTCCGCTTTTGAAACATCAGCATAACAGGCTGCTATGTCTCCTGGTCTTCTATCTACAATTTCATATGAAATCTTTATATTGTTGGCTTCTTCAAAGGCATTTACCAATTCCAATACACTAGTGCCTTTTCCTGTACCTAAATTATAAATATGGACACCCTCAGTAAGATTATTTAATGCTGCCACATGCCCTTCTGCCAGATCCATAACATGAATATAGTCTCTAACACCTGTGCCATCAACAGTAGGATAATCATTTCCGAAAATTCTTAACTTATCAAGTTTACCATTTGCCACTTGAGTTATATATGGCATTAAATTATTCGGAATACCGTTAGGAGCCTCACCAATTAAGCCGCTTTTATGTGCCCCGACAGGGTTAAAGTATCGTAGAATTGATACTGAGAAATCCGGATTCGCTTTTGCGATATCTGTTAAGATTTTTTCACACATGGCTTTTGTTTCACCATATGGATTAGTTGTTGGTAGAAGATTCATTGTTTCTTTAAAAGGTACTTTATTTTCACCATAAACAGTAGCAGATGAACTGAATACAAATTTCTCCACACCGTGTTTAAGACAAGCTTTGGCAAGAACGATAGTGCTCATTAGATTGTTATAATAATATTCCTCAGGCATTTCAGAGGACTCCCCAACTGCTTTTAAACCAGCAAAATGAATAACCCCATCTACTTTATGATTAGCAAAAATTAGTTCAATAGCTTCGTAATTAGTAACGTCTACTTTGTAGAAACTTACTTCTTTTTCCGTAATTTGTTTTACCTTTTCTAAAGTTTCAACTTTACTATTTGATAGATTATCTGCAAGAATTACATTGTACCCGGCATCTAATAATTCAATACATGTATGAGAACCTATATAACCAGTACCACCAGAAACTAAAATGTTCATATGAATTTAATTCTCCTTATTATTCTGCTAGTATTATTTGTTAGTTTGATATTAAAATCCTACTAAGTAGTTTAAAGTTTACCTAGATTAATTAATCAACTTAAACTTTTAAATTGAAAGCTAACTCATTTTTAATCTTGGTTGTAGAAATTTCAGGTGTCCTGTTCAAATATAATACTTCACAATAGTCAGATAGATAATCGAATTTCCCTTCCCAATCGTCTCCCATCACAAACAAATCAACCTTGAACTCTTGTATATCACTAACCTTCTGATCCCAACTATTTTCTGGAATTACTAAATCTACATATCTAATAGATTCTATTAATTTCTTTCTTTCTTCATACGAAAAGTAACAAATTTTCCCTTTCTTTTCGTTAAATTCATTAGTAGAAATAGCAACTATTAAATAATCACCTTTTTCCTTAGCTCTTTTTAAAATATTTATATGCCCATAATGAAGTAAATCAAAAGTACCATAAGTAATTACCTTTTTCATTTCTAGTTCCTTTCCGTTACCTAATTGATAACACTGATTATGGTAAGCACATGATTTAAGATATCATTGTCAAAATATCAGTTTCCATATTTGTTATAACTCACCTTCAACCAATTTTTCGATGGCTCTAACAACTTTAATTGAAGCAGTTCCTTGTTCAAAAATATTTAATTTAACCAAGAAATTAGTTAAGTTACTTAAATATTTTTTCTCATCAAAGTTAACTATAGTGTTAAATAATTCGTTGTTTCCTTCTACCACTGGATATGGTAAAGAATGAATATCAAAATAAAAGTTTCTTTCTTCAATATAAGACTCAATATCTGGTGCAAATAAAAAAACTGGTTTTTTCGTGAATGAAAATTCAAACATCGTGCTTGAATAATCAGTAATTAGTATATTACTTGCCGCTAATAACTCATACATATCATCATAATTTGTTGCATTTATTATCTCTGATGTATACTTCATAAAATTATCTTTAGAAGAAATATTCGGATGAAGTCTAACTAATATCTTCCATTGTCCTCCAAACTTCTTTTTTAATACCTTAATAAGCTCTGCAAAGTCCATTTTATATAATTTTGTATCTGCATGATCTCTAAATGTTGGTGCATACATCAAGATATTTGTATCTTTATTTATATTAAAATGTCGTTTAACCTTTTCTACAACGCCATTATCTTTTTTCAGAAGAATATCACATCTCGGAGAACCACACTCTAAAATTTTACCATTATACCAAAAAGCCGAATTGTAAAGATTCGTACAAAAATTACTATTAGATATAAATAAATCTGCCATCTTTGAATCTTGTTTTGCACATTCAATGTAAGAACTAGGAAGTTGCTTTTCCGCATCTCTTTCAATTTTCTTTAACGCTATTCCTCCATGCCATGTTTGAATATAGAATTGCTGGTTTCTTTTAGGAGGGTAGTATGTCTTTCTACAGTTATCAATCCAAATTTTCGCAGTAGCTAATTCATATAACGCTTTAATTGATCTATGATTTATAACTCGTATTTGCGACGGGAAATTTGATGTTTCCATTATTTCCTTCCTTGTTAACCAAACAATATCAAAATTTTTACCTTGATTAATTATCTCTTCTATTAAGTACTTTCCATTGTCACCATAACCTTTTCCAGTATAGTTATATATAACTATTTTATTCTTCTGGATAGGAAATAACCAAAAAAAGTAGAAGAAATTCCCTTGTTTGAGACGACTCATAAATCTTATTATTTTGTGAGGTAACACTTTTTTTAATAAATCCCGCATTAATCCCATCCCCTGATTCTAAATAAACTTTTCTAAACAACTATGTCATCTAACTATAAAAGAAATCTTTTCTTTCGAATTAGTACTACTCTATAAATAAGTATTATTAACTCGGTTAATATTGTAAGATAACATATTGTAATAACACTAAAATTTTCTGTGAATAAAAGTACAGCCAAACCAATTATATGAAAAAGCGAACCAATTATAATTGATAAATTTGCATGTTTTGAAAGTCCCATTGGTGTTAAAACAGGAAATCCTAATATATATATAATTGGTGTCATAGCTACAATAGGAATAAGCATTCTTAGTATATTTCCCGCACTTCTAAAATCTTCACCTAATATAAAACCCATTAACTCTTCAGCGTATATCCCGACAATTAAACTTCCGATAATTACTGGTGGCATAATAATATATAGTATTTTTCTAACTAATCTAAAATCCCGATTTTTAACCATATATGGGTATAAACTATCAGCTATAGGCGAAAAACCACTTTTAGCAGTGATCACTAGTTTATCGGTAGCGTTATATAGTCCAACTATATTACTTCCAACTGGATATATTAGACCTAGAATAAATGTATTTGTCGAGGAATATACTGATGAAGCAATACGGGAGTAAAAAAAAGAGCTTGATCTTTTAAAAATTTTCCATATATATCTATGATCAATTTTAATGAATCTTATACCAATTTTTTTTATCGAATGTATATATATTGCTACTAACGCTACTAGATTCCCTAATGTTGTGAGTACTGGCACTAGATAGTACTGCTCTTTATCTTTTAAAAACAGAATCAATAAAAAAACAAAAGATGCTTGAATAAGCACCGTTCGAATTGTTATAGTTTTCATATTTTCTAAACCTCTATAAAGATAATCTGGGAAAAATGCACCGGATATTACAGAGAAAAATACTAGGTAATATAAAAGGCTATCCTCTTGAAATTTAGGAATGTTTTCAATTAGAAGAACTAATATAACAAATGAAAAGGTAGTTAATATGACCTTTATTATATTTACTGCAATTACTACTTTTGATAATTCCTCTATGTTATCACGTTTTCTTGAAACTTCTTCAGTTGCAGACAGTATAAATCCAAAGTCAATTAATACTCTAAAATAGGCCATAAAGGCTAAGGCAAATCCAAGCTTCCCATAAAATTCCGGTCCCAATATCCTTGTTTGGAAAGGAACTGAAATAAAAGCAAAAAAATAGGATGAAAAAACCAATATATACAGTAATATGGTATTTTTAAAAAGGTTTTTCTTTTTGTCTGCATACATAAAAAATAATCTCGCTTTCTTTTTGATACACTTGATTAAGAAAAGGGATTCAAATAATCGTTAGAATTAATAAAATCTCTTCATTTAGTTAAAAAGAATTTAACACTAATATCTAACTATTAATTCGTCCATTTCTCTTTTTTTCCATAATAAGACCCTTTAGCCAGAATATTACCGCTATTAAAAATATTTTTTTTGTCTTAACCATAACATTAAGTATAGAGAGGAATATACCTATTTCTTTTTTGTTGATTTTAACCATTTTTTTTGCGGAATTAATAGCTTCTAATCGATTATAAAAATCTCCACTAACCATATTATAGACTTTTAGAGTCTTATAAATTTCTCTTAAACTACGTGAATACTTAAATGATTCTGTTGCAATAACATTTATTGCTTCATATTGTATTAATGCTATTAAAATTTTATTATACTTGGGTAAGCATTTTATAATACTTGGTTCAATCCTTCTTAGTAATTCAGCATATCTTGTCTCTAATAGTGTTTTTTTAGTTTGTGTAATTGATCCTTCTCGAATTCGATAATTGTACAAGGTATTAGGTATTTCAACAATTTTATCAGCAGATAGTACTAAGCGACTATTAAACAATAAATCTTCTGCATATATCTCTCTATTTTTTTCGAATTTTAAAGAACTCTGCTGTAATAGACTTTTTCTATATAGTTTATTACAACAGATTATGCCATATTTATTTTCAATAAAAGTATTGAAGTAAAAGTTGATTAGAGCACTTTCATCATTAAGATTACTGCAACGGTATTCTGGAATTATCTGTGACATAACAATATTCCGTCTCTTTTGATAATATCCACACATGCAGATATCTGCATTGTATTTTTCTATTTCATAAAGCATATGTTCCAAAAATTCCTTTTCAACCCAGTCATCAGAGTCCACAAAAGAAATAAATTCCCCCTCCGCATGTAAAAGACCCGTGTTTCTTGCAGAACTAAGACCTTTATTCTCTTGATATACATATTTACAATTATTTTGTTTTTCTATGGTAGTAAGTATGATCTGTTCACTATCATCATTACTACCATCATTAACAATTATTATTTCATAATTTTTGTATGTTTGATTAAAAAGAGATTCTAAACACTCTTTTACTAACATCCCAGTATTATAGACCGGAACAATTACTGAAATCTTTGACATGAGAATCCCTCCTTTTTGACACAGTAGATTGTTGCATAGTACAAACAATTATAATCACTAATAAAAGAGGCAGGCCTTCATACATTAAAATGTCAAGACTCATCATACATAAGAATAGTATAATTATTGGCAAAAAACTCACTTTAGTAACATTAGTTCCTAACGATAATACAGCCATCCTTATTAAGGATATCATAAGGGGTATATAAATTAGCAGGATACCCATTATACCTAATTGATAAACAGCAGAAATAATAGTATTATGTGTTGATTTATCTTCATAATAAACTCTGTCATACATACCTATTCCAAAGAATAATACTTCTCCCTCACTAAATAAAAACTGTTGGTATTGACTTAATATACTTGATCTACCCGTAGTTATTGATTCGATATCCGTCGCTAAGCTCAATCTATATATAATCCCATCAAAATATCCCAATTTATATGAAGTGAAAATAAAAATACCAATTGTCAATAAATATTGAACAACTGTACTCAATTTATAATCTTTAATTTTTTTTAGAATAACAAACACAGATATTATTATTAATCCTAAAAAGAACATCTTTGAAACTGTAAAAAAAGTGAAGATTATTACTACTAAAGATGATAATATGATTGAAACCTTCCTAATTTTACTTGAATTCAAATTTTCTACCGAACTTACAACAAAGCATAGATAGATTAAAACAAGCATAGCTGTGAAGTTAGCATCATTTGATAAACCTCCATACCTTAATGCTGCTTCTGAATGTGCATATGTATCATTTGATAAATAGACATTCATAGAAGGGATATCTCGATAAAGTCTCTCAGCAATGAAAGCGGTAATAAGTCCCAGAGAAAACATATCTAAACATATATCTGCTTTATAATACTGTTTTAAATTAGGAAATAAAAGAACCATAAAAATAAGTGACAAGATATATGGTAGTACCCCATATTCCATTTCATTTTGATTTAATAGTCTAACACACAAAATATATATCACAAAAGTAATGATCATTATTAGTATTTTAATATTTATCTTTTTTATATCTTTTAATAAAACTAAAACAAAAATAAAAAACAATAAATGATACAATGTTGGTTGTGTACTATCGATTTTAAGAACTTGAATCCACGGTAAAGCACAGAAAAGAATTGCAAGTTTTTTATTATTCGGAAGAAAAAAAACACCTGTACACATAATACCCACACTAATAATCGTCAATAGTGAAACACCGATATAGTGTGAAAAAAATGTTAAAACAAGAGATGAAACACAAATCAGCCAAACAATCATTGTACTATTCGATACCTTTTTAGTTACATATAAACTCATTAATTAACTCATCCTCGGAATTATTTAACATAAATTACCCTCATATATTCCTATAAAAATCCAATAACCTTTTTTCCATAGCTCCCCAAGAAAAACTTTCCTTGTACATTCTTTTCATTTTCTCTGCTATAATTGGCCATTCATCTTTTCTATTAATTAATTTTAATAAAGATTTCTCTAAACTATCATAATTATATTCTGCTAATTCTCCAATAGATTCTTTCTCTACGATTTCACTCATACCTGTATTTCTTATCATTAATAGTGGTTTTCCTAACATTAAAGCTTCATAGAATTTATTCGGCGCTGCAAAAAAATGATTAGGGATTATCGGGTCATATATAGCCGTCATAATGTCGCAACTATCCTCTAATTCTAATGTTTTTTTATAAGATAACTTACCATAAAATATAATATTTGAATGTTTTTTAGATAATTCATTAAAATACCCCTCATACTCTCCAAACCCACCAATATGAAGTTCATAATTAGAATTGTTTATTACGATATCAGCAATTTCTTTTATAAATCTTCCGTTTCCTAATATCCCTACATAAGCTATCTTTATTCTAGCCCCTTCAATTTTTTGGCTTTTTATATTCATCTTTAAGTTGGCTGGTGTATTGTGAATTATAGCTAGTCTTTTGGGATTTGTCCCAATAATTTGTTTTTTTCGTTTTTCAGAACATATAATAACTCCGTCTGCAGAATTTATAATCTTTTGATCTTTCTTTTCAATATAACTCTTTAAATACTTAGGTACATTAAAAGCATCAACATAATAATCAAAGATATCGTATATAAATTTTTTCTTTAATAGCTTTGCAACCCTAAAAGAAGTATAAGCAGTATCGAAATCACAAGCATGAATAATATCGTATTTTGTTTTATTTTTACAGAGCCATAAAAATAGCTTTGCTTGAAAAATAGCTAGAGGACGGAGGTTATTCTTCACACCTCCACCATAGGAAGATAAAATACCAAATCTGTTAATCTTAACTTTACCAGCCTCTAAATTAATATAAGATTCTTTTAGACTATAATTACCATTTCTATCCCATGCTACAATTTCAACATTATATCCTGCTTTTATTAAAGTATTGACTTCTTTTTCTACTCTTGAATCAGGGTCAACTGGATTAGAACGTATAAATATTATTCTCATTTACAAATTCTCCGTTCTTTATTTAAAGGGACTGATATGATATATCTTTTTCATTTGATTTAAAATAATTTGCTTATCATATTTTTTAGCTTCTTCAACATTGTAGTTACCCATATTTCTTCTTAATGTGGCGTCATCAGTTAATTTAATGATACTAGTCTGAAAACCATCTACATTATCTGATTCAACCAGATAACCGCCTCTATCTTGTTTAATCAAGTCTATATTACCTCTAATATTTGAGCAAATTACTGGTAATCCCGCAGCCATGGCTTCCATCAAAGCAACTGGAAGTCCCTCTTGTAGAGAAGGAAATATAAAAATATCCGATGCAGAACAAATATCAGGGATGTCTTTTCTAAAGCCCAAAAATTTAACATTAACATTTAATGATAGAGCTAAATCCTTTAGGTACATATCTAATCCACCTTGACCACAAATAATATATGTGATTTTCTTATCATTAATTTTTGATAGAGCCCTTATGATGACTTCGTGATTCTTGCGTTTACTTAGTTCACCAATTGATAAAAGGACTAAATCTTCTGAAGAAATACCAAGTTCTTCTCTTTTATTATTTTTATCAATTGATGTATTATATTTATTCAAATCTATCCCAACACCAGGTAAATACTGTTTATCTGGTGTTTTAAAATTCTGTACACGTTTATAATCTTCCATATTAATAGTGATAATAGTATCCGTGTATTTCGCTAAAAACTTTTCAACCGGAAAATACATTAACCAATTTATTATTGGTGCACCTCGATAGAAATGAAAGCCATGTGCTGTATATATTACCCTAGTACCCTTTTTTCTATTTTTAATAGCTGATAGTCTTGCTAAAACACCTCCCATAGGTGTATGACAATGTATAATATCATAATCCTCTTCTTCAATGATTTGGCTTAATTTTTTATAAACTAACAAGTTTTTATAATTAAAAGGGGATCTTTCAAATGGGAGATCAAAATATTTATCACAAAAGGGAATATGACATTCTTCTCTTTCATCAAAGTCATTCCTAGCACAAACATGCGTTTCATAACCATTTTGTTTCAATAATTTAAGATAAGGCAAATGGAAAACGTTAATGTGAGTTTTCACTACTGTAGCAACAAATAAAACTTTTTTCATCTATATTTCTCCGATTTTGTTTTTATTTTTTAGTTGAGGGTGAATTATCGATAAATTCTTTTTTATTCCTTATGACCTGGATTATTCTTCTATTCATATCGGATATGAGTATTTCTGTTAAAAATGGTACACAATAACTCAGTTTTAATTTTATAAAATTTTCTTACCGAGCACCTTTTCCAGTCAATACAATCCAAATAGTTTTACTGATAATTAACAAATCCATCTTTAAAGATTGTTTCTGTATGTATTCTAAATCAAGCATTAGTTTTTCTTTTGGAGAAATATCATAACCTCCATTAACTTGTGCCCATCCAGTAACACCAGGCAAAACAGACAACCTTTCAACAAAACCTGGAATCTCTTTTTCGAATAGAGCAGTAAACTCTGGTCTTTCTGGACGTGGACCTATTAATGTCATATCCCCTTTAAGAACGTTAAATAATTGTGGTAACTCATCAATTCTTGTCTTACGAATAAAGTATCCAACCTTAGTCACGCGAGGATCATTCTTTTGAGCCCACTGCATTCCATGCTTTTCCGCATCAACCATCATTGAGCGTAATTTAATCAATTTAAATACTCTTCCACCTAATCCCAAGCGTTCCTGCACATAAAAAATTGGACCTTTTGTTTCTAATTTAATTATAAGTGCTGTTATTAAAATTATCGGAACTACTATAAAAAGCCCCATACAACATAGCACTATATCCATCAACCTTTTTACATAGTAATTTTCCAATTGTGTATTTATATTAATATTATGGCCATCTATATTATTTTCTTTTACAATTCTTAATCCTGAACTTGAATTCATTTCCCCACCCCATTCTATTTTGTCTTCTTATGCAAAATATCTCTATACACAAAATCTAAATCAACTATCTTTTACTATTTCAAACTGGACAGTTTTTTTCATGAATTCTAGTAATTCCATGCGTAATTCAGATTGTTTCAGAGCTATTTCAATCGTAGTTTGAATAAAACCAAGCTTTTCACCAACATCAAAGCGCTGCCCTTCAAAGTCATAAGCAAATACTCGTTGTATCTCATTCAGCTGCTGAATTGCATCCGTCAACTGAATTTCTCCGCCGGCACCTTTTTGCTGTTTATCTAAAAACATAAAAATTTCAGGAGTTAAAATGTAACGACCCATGATTGCCAAATTTGAAGGTGCAGTACCTTGCTTCGGCTTTTCTACAAAATTCTTTACCTGATACCTTCTGTCTAGTTGCTCACTCGGATCAATGATGCCATAACGGTGCGTTTCTAAATCTGGAACGGTTTGTACACCAATAACAGATGATAGCGTTCTGTCATATTCATTGATTAGCTGTTTTAAGCAAGGCGTTTCGGCTTGCACAATATCATCGCCTAGCAATACTGCAAACGGTTCATTACCAATGAATTTTCGTGCACACCATACGGCATGTCCCAAACCTTTAGGTTCCTTTTGACGGATATAATGAATGTCTACTTTCGATGGTGCTTGTACCTTTTCAAGCAGTTCGTATTTTTCTTTTTCCATTAAATTCGCTTCCAGCTCAAAAGCAATATCAAAATGGTCTTCAATTGATCGCTTTCCCTTTCCAGTAACAATAATAATGTCTTCAATTCCGGATTCGATCGCTTCTTCTACTATGTATTGAATGGTCGGTTTATCTACTATCGGCAGCATTTCCTTTGGCATTGCTTTCGTTGCCGGCAAAAACCTTGTCCCCAATCCCGCGGCCGGTATAATTGCTTTTCTTACAGTTTTCATCCCACATTTCCCCCTTGCTTACTTCTATAAATAGATAGTGAATAATAAAGAACTTCTTTCCTAATCATTCACTATCCATCTATTAACATTGATGATTAAAAAACTAACTATAACGTTATAGTTTTAATATCAAATTCAGCTCTTTTTCATTTTATAAAAAAATATGGGCATCTAACCCACCCTCACACCATACTCCTGACAACAAACGTGTCTAAGGTAATGCGTCTCATTACCCACAGCATAGCCGAGTGCCTCCATCGATAACGGATAGGAAGCCTTACCGGTTAAGTTTCACTTAACATTTTATATCCCTAGTGTTTTCATCTCTTTAAATGAGGTACATTAAAATGATGAAGTTCAATCAACAAGTGGTTCAAATCATTCACTGTTATTATTCGCTAATTATTCAATTACTCAATTAAACATTTGTGAACATTTAGTTCTTAACCTAAATAACTTTCAGATTTGCCGTTTTATTTCCCTTTTTAAAAACCTGTATTATTATTCCGTCTTTTGGATTACATAATGATTTTAAATTATTATAATTCCGCAACTTATATACTAGTATTTCTCAGAAAAATAAGCTGAATCCATTTTCCAACAGAACTCAGCCAATAACATTTAATTTCCGTAGTAATAATAGTAACTGCTGTCACCTGTTACCTTCTTATTATTAATGACTGCACCAAGCAACGTACTGCTCGTTGCCTGCAGCATATCTTTTGCTTTCTTCGCATTTTCAATCTCGGCTTTACCGCTTGATATGACAAGTACTGTACCATCACAAATGTTGGCCACTATTTGCGCATCGGTAACTGCTAATAACGGAGGCGTATCGATAATTACTGTATCGAACTCCATCCTAATTTGATTGAGTAGATCCTTCATCATCTTTGATCCTAAAAGTTCAGCCGGATTTGGTGGTACGGGGCCGCTTGTCAGCACATATAAGTTGTCAACATCTGTTGTTTTTACCGCATCAGCTAACTCAATCTTTTTCATAAGAACATTTGTTAAACCAAATGTATTAGTTTGATTGAATGTATAATGAACGGTAGGTTTCCTTAAATCCGCATCGATAAATAGTACCTTTTTGGCTTGCTGTGCCATTACGACAGCAAGATTGGCAGCTGTTGTCGATTTCCCTTCGCCCGGAACAGACGAAGTAACCATAATAATCTGCATTTCCTTGTCGACTGCTGCAAATTGAATATTTGTACGAATAGTTCTGTATTGTTCAGAGATTGGCGACTTAGAATTCGTATATGCGATTAATTTCCTTTTGTTATTCTGTAACAAATTGCTTTTCTTTTTAAACATGGCGCACCTCACGTTTTCCAATTCGGCTGCTATTTGAATTCACATGAACTTCATCTTTTTCGGTAATCATCGGAATAACGCCAAGCACTGGAATGTTTAAATACTTTTCAACATCCTGTTCCGTTTTAATTGTATTGTCCAAATACTCAAGCAAGAAGGCTAGACCGATTGATAGCATTAAACCGATAACAAGCCCGATTGCAATATTTAATAACGGCTGGGGCTTAATTGGCGACATATTTTCATCAATCTCCGCTTTTGCAAGGATCTTCACATTATCAACGTTCATAATGTTAGCCACTTCTCTTTGAAAGACATCTGCTACTTTGTTAGCTATTGCTAACGCATTTTTCGGATCTTCATCTTGCACATTAATGTTCACAACTTGCGAATTTTGTTCACTGGAAACTGTTATCTTCTCATTCAAAACATTCGTAGACATATCCAGTTTGAGTTCTTCTTTCACAATATCAAGAATTGCCGGACTTTTTATAATGACGTTATATGTATTAATCAACTGTAAATTTGTCTGTACTTCATTGTAGTTATATGCTGATTCTTCATTTTTCGCCTGATTGACTAACAATTGTGTTGATACTTGATAAATCGGTGTTAAGAAAAAGTAGCTGACGATTCCGCTGATCATCACTGCTAATATCGTAACGACAATGATTAAATTCACTCTTTTTCTCAACGTTGCAAACAACTCTTTTAAGCTAATCGTTTCTTCCATTTTCCCTCCACACTTCCAAAATCAAAATATTCAATTGCTAATTTTGAAAGTTTTTGTCGTAATTTATTTAATTTTCTCACTTGTACTATGATATAACATTTCTAGAAAAATTCAATTAAATCCTAATGTTTTCTCGAAGTTTTTTTAAAATTACTAATTTATCAATACATTTTATTACGGTTTTGTAAACCACTATTATATAAATGAACAAAAAGTAAATATCTCTGTCTCTTATGTGAATATTTCTTGAACGTCAAAAAAGCGGACATGTCGTCCACTTTTTACCGTTTCTTCAATTCTATCTCATTTCCCTTAGAATAATCCTCCAAACGATAAGACTTAATTGTCTTATTAGAAATCGTATAAATCTCATCATCAATATAAATCATTCGGCGGATACTATTCTCCCAATCGATTTCCTCTTCTTTGTCGCCGTCGTTTTTGATGGTCGCCTTCAGCTTAATTCCGTTCTCTGGCGTGATTTCGTAAATGAGCGCGCCATTCATGATAAATTTGTGATGAAACGGTTCAGAGGATTCATAAACAGAAATCGGAAATCCGTACAGATGCTTGTCCTTTTGCTGAAAAAGCGCCTTATGATCATGAATAAGATCCGAACTTGTTCCAGCTCCTCCGATTATGACTGAGTCTTTTTCCTTCGGATGATGAAAATCACTAATATCAAACAAGGAAATCTTCATTCCTTTATTTTCGACAAAGGATTCTCCATTCCCCCGATCAATTAGCTTCGTATCAAAGCCGAAGCCGATTAAATGATTTTCATCATGAAAGTGAAGGTAGTTACTGTAGCCCGGTACTTTCAGCTCGCCGAGTACAGCCGGTTTGGCAGGGTCGCTCGTATCTATCACAAATAGCGGGTCAACCTCTTTAAAGGTGACAATATACGCCTTGTCTCCCATATAGCGCACGGAATAAATACGCTCATCTTTAGCCAATCCGTTCAACTCGCCGATTATCTGCATATTTTCGTCCAGAACGGATAAAGAATTCGTTAATTGTTTTTCCTGAATTGTGGTTGCAATTCGGAAGTTACCCTCATGCTCATCCATCGCAAACTGATTGATGATACTCCCTTTCACCTCTCCCAAACTATGATATGTCATGTTCAAGCCGTCGATTGCATATTTGTAAACTTGCGTGGACGCTCTTTCATTTTCAAGATCATAATAATTGGCTGCTAAGTATAGGTTTTCATAGGACATATAAACATTTTCTCCGCTGCCTAAAATTGTTTCTATATTATATTCAATTTGTTCTGTGCCTAAATCAATTGCCAGCAAGTGCATATAATTTCTATCTTTCGATTTCGGCACGTATTGAATTTTGTCCAGTTTCTGCTTGTGAGTACCGCTTTCGCTATCAAAGTAGCGCGGAACAAACGCTGCGTCGTCTTTTGCTTCTCTTAAAATCCATACATCAGGATATTGGCTGGCAATAACATACATATGCGAATTGTAAAGTCTTGACGTGCGATAGTCTCCTTCAACGCCAATCTCCTTTAGCTGTACCGGCTCTTCTTTATTCGTTACATCAAAAATTTTGATTGTCATGTAGCTGTTTGGCATGACACTTTTATCCTCAGAAAAAATCGAGTGCGCATATTTTTGCGAGATTACGGTGAGCCTATCATCTTGCAGGAATATCGCCTGAGGATTGTCTTCCTCATCAAACGGTATGGTTGCTGCATGCTCCATACTTTTTGCATCTGTTATAAAAACATTCTCATGATTACTGGAATAAATATATTGTCCATCTGTCTTCACAATATCTCCCTCATCAATACCTTCTACCTGTACATTTGTTTCAGAATAATCATTGCTGGTGTCTGAAGATTCCATCTTGGCATCTTCTTTCATCATGACATATTTTTCTTCCTCTAGATCCGCTAGCAAAATCGCACGAAGCTCTTCCTCTGACTCAATAACAGGTAATGCCGTATATACTCTGAAGGAAAATAGTTTTTCTCCTGAAAGAGGCAAACCAAAGCGTGACATAATACGATTAGACAATTCCAATACATACTTCCCTTCCTGCAAATAATAATTTTCTTTTGGTTTAATGACCAGTGTTCTAGCATCGTCGTTGATTGAATAGGTGACAGGAATTACATTGCCCGCTTGATCTTTCACTGAAATATGTTTCTCACTAATGGATGACTTGTAGATTGGATTTGAAAAAGAAACGGTAATCGCTTGATTCGCCATCATTTTTGAAAAAGCCGACACATTATTAACGGAAGTTGTACCATACGAATAAATTAACACGCCGATTACTGCTAATGCCCCTATTCCAGCAACTGCCCACCATTTTTTCATAACACACTCCTCCAACCATATTTAACCATTAGACGTTGAAACCGTTCGAAAAGTTGCAGATTCTTCGAAGTTAGGTAAGTGCGTATGCTACAATGAGGGAAACAAAGCGAAAGTAGGGGAACTGCGTGAAAATCATCGTCTTTGGCGCAAACGGAAAAACAGGGAGAATTGTCATCGAGAAAGCATTGCAAGCAGGTCATGAAGTATCAGCATTTGTGAGGGATCAATCGAAGCTGCAAATTGAGCAGCCCGGCTTAACAATCATTGAAGGTCAAGCTACTGTACTTGCCGATGTTGAACAAGCTGTTGCCGGTCATGAACTTGTCATTTCATGTTTAGGATCTGATAAAGGAATGGGCAAATCCACAATCTTGCACGAAATGACAAAAAACATCGTAGCTGCTATGAAGAAGCAAGATGTTAACCGTATCATTTATATGGCATCAGCAGGTGTTGACAAGGAAATCCCAGGCCTGACTGGTAAAATGGTTATGAAGATGCTAGCCAATCCACTGGCAGACCACCGTAATGCAATCGCAGAAATTAAAGCAGGTGGACTGACATACACAATCGCCCGTCCAATGGGTCTGACTGACAAACCGGAAACGGGTCAATACCGCGAAGCTATGACTGGTATTCCAGACAAAGGCCGCAGCATTTCTAGAGCGGATGTTGCTGATTTTATTGTTAAAACGATTGGGAATTCGCAGTATGAGAATAAATCTGTGGCTTTGAGTGATTAAGAGAGGGGATTCCTCTCTTTTTTTATGAGCTGAGAATGCTGTTTAAGGCGGTCAGCATACTCGAGGAAAATTTAAGAGCGGTGGCGAATAATTTGAGAGTCGTCGTCCGACATTTGAGAGCGGTGACGCGTTATTTGAGAGCCGTCATTCGACATTTGAGAGCGGTGGAGCATTATTTGAGAGCCGTCGTGCGACATGTAAGAGCGGTGATCAAATGCACATCATAGGCGGTAAAATTTCCGAAGTGAAGTCCTGCTAATAAAAAGTTAATTTTTCGAGTTCACATTAGAGCTTTGAATAGGCGCCCCTACGTTCAATAAATAGATAAGTCGGCACCATCACTAGCACCGACCTCACCCAATAATAACCCGCTCCTTCGGATAACGATAATGTTCCTTCTCCTTCTCTCCGCCAAGAAAGATGAACGACAAAATACCGACCCGACCGATAAACATTAAAACAATCACCGTTATTTTGCCAAACATAGACAAGCTGGCTGTAATTCCGAGTGATAATCCCGTTGTTCCGAACGCTGAACATACTTCAAAGACAATTTCCATAATCGAAAATGGCTCGGTAATGCTGAGTGAAAAAATCCCCAATCCGCAAACAATCGTCGCAATCATCGTCACTACGACCGACTTCTTCACGTCATCTTCATGAATCTCACGGTTGAACACTTTAATCGTCTGGCTACCTCGTGCGTAGTTATATAGAAATAACAAGTTAATCGCAAAGGTCGTTGTCCGTATGCCGCCTCCGACCGAGCTGGGCGAAGCGCCGATAAACATGAGCAAGCCTATGAAAAGTAATGTCGGATTCGTAAATTGGCTGACATCCATCGTAGCAAGACCGGCGTTTCTCGTCGTCACCGATTGAAACAGAGCGTAGAAGAAACTGTCTGTCCAGCTTTTACCGTTAAAAAAATGATTAAACTCAAGCAATAAAATCAGCAGTGTCCCAATCACAACTAAAGCAAAGAACGTAGCAGTCGTCAGCTTTGTATACAGCGAAAAATGAAAAACAGGATCTGATGGCTTTTGTGTTAAAAATGCCTTTACTTCAATCAATACCGCATATCCGATTGATCCGAAAATAATTAATAGTATGTTGATAAATTGAATGAAATAATCCCCGGCAAATGGAATCAATGAATTGCCGACAATATCGAACCCGGCATTCGTCGTTGCACTTACCGACATATAAAGAGCCTGTATGAATGCCTCCGAAACAGACGGATAATAGTGAAATAAGTACAACCATAGTACGAGTGCACCAATCCCTTCAACAATGAGGAATAAAATCAAAATCTCTCTAATCATTTTCACCAAACCGGAGAAAAATAGCTGGTTTTGATCTGCCATAATCAGTTTGCGTTCTTTAAAGCCGATTCTCTTTCGGAAAATCAACCAAATAAAAGTGCTCAGCGTCATTACACCAATTCCGCCGAACTGCATAACAAACAGCATAATGAAATAACCGGTCGTACTGAATGTTTCCGTAATATTCACGACTGAAAGCCCCGTTACACTAACAGCGCTGACCGCCAAAAACAAAGCATCAATGAACGGCAAATGCACCCCATCCTGCAAAGCAATCGGCAAACTGAAAAGGAGGGTTGCAATCATTACCGCCAGAAAATAGTAGGCCACAATTATTTGCGCCGGTGTCATTTGATCAATTATGCGTCTAATTTTCATGATGTAATCCTTTAATATGTATTTTCCAAAAAAATCCTTGCTATTTGTTAAAACAAACTGCTATATATTGCCTTAGTGTTGCTGAAATAGTATCAATTCATTCATATTACCTGCTTAATCTTGGCCCATTGCTAATCATATTAATGTATGGCATTACATTGCAGACTACATTATATTGTTAAAGAACTTGAGAGAGACTAAAAAATGACACCCGCTAAATCAGCGAGTGCCATTTTAATAAGCATGTTATATTAATATGTAATTTCCTTTACAAAAGGACGTGTGCGGTTGCTAATTATTTTTAATCAGCGCTCAAAAGGCCTTTTACAGCAATGCGCTTCTTTCCATCTTCTGTGCATGTTATTAAAGTAATTTCAATTTGATCAGAATCCGCCAAGACATCCACATCAGTTTTTTCAATCGTTTTTTTACTGGCAACTGTATACTCGAAAATTTCTTCGGAAGTCTTCAAATAGATGACGTCTCCTATTTTGATTTCCGGTAAACGATTAAAATGCCTGCCCTTAACTATACTGCGATGTCCGGCAACCGTATAGTTCCCTTGCCCCGGCTCCTGATTATCTTTAATTTGCGCTAGCGCCACACTTAAATTTTCTTTCGTAGCTTTTGATAAAACTAGTTCTTCAAGCTGTATAGCCGGAATAGAAAGTATAATCCCTTTAGCGAGCTCTTCAGCATCAATTGATAAATGCTCTTCATCAATTGCATCCCATTCCCCTTTATCCACTAGTTGCAACGCTTCTTCTATATATCGAATATCTGCAGCTTGTTTCTGGAGATAAAACAACGGAAAACAAATGAATAATGCTCCTAAAAACAACAACACCCTTCCAACTGTACTTCTCATACTAGCCCTTTTAGTTCATTCTTTTTGATTTCGTGCTGAAAATAACAGCAGATGCCAATAAGAAAAATATTCCCGCAGCCATCATAAAGCGAAGCCATTCTTCACCTGTTTGCGGTAACATAGCAGAATCAATATCAGAGCTATTTAATTGATTATCGTTAGGCGGCACTGGGCCTTCTCCTTCTGTTTCATCATCTGCCGGCGGCACTGGTTCCTCTCCACCTGTTTCATCATCTGCCGGTGGGACTGGGCCCTCTCCTTCTGTTTCATCATCTGCCGGCGGCACTGGACCCTCTCCTTCTGTTTCATCATCTGCCGGTGGGATTGGTACCTCTCCGTCTGTTTCATCATCTGCCGGCGGCACTGATCCTTCTCCTTCCGTCTCATCATCTGCCGGTGGGATTGGTACATCTCCGTCTGTTTCATCATCTGCCGGCGGCACTGATCCTTCTCCTTCTGTCTCATCATCTGCCGGTGGCACTGGGCCCTCTCCTTCTGTTTCATCATCTGCCGGCGGCACTGATCCTTCTCCTTCTGTTTCATCATCTGCCGGCGGCACTGGACCTTCTCCTTCTGTTTCATCATCTGCCGGCGGGATTGGTCCCTCTCCTTCTGTTTCACCATCTGCCGGCGGCACTGATCCTTCTCCTTCTGTTTCATCATCTGCCGGCGGCACTGATCCTTCTCCTTCTGTTTCATCATCTGCCGGTGGCACTGGGCCCTCCATTAATTTATTCACGAACGTGAAACTGTACTCGCTTCGATCTTCGCCAATTGTAACCTTGGTCACTTCTTCAGACAGCACATAACCTTCCGGTGCTTTCGTTTCCTGCAGCTCATATGTGCCGTGAGGCAAGTCTTCGAAACTAGCTTTCCCTTCTTGATCGGTCGTGGCCTTTTCTATCACTTCGCCATCTTGCGTTAGTGTGAATTCCGCTCCTGACAACGGACTTTGGTCAGCTTCGTCCACTTTTAAAATCGAGATGCTTCCTTTTTTGATTTTTTCATTCGTGAAGGTAAAACTGTACTCACTCTTCTCTTCGCCAATCGTTACCTCTGTCGCCTCTTCTGACAGCACATAACCTTCCGGCGCTTTCGTTTCCTGCAGTTCATATGTACCGTATGGCAAGTCTGCGAAACTAGCTTTTCCTTCTTGATCGGTCGTGGCCTTTTCTATCACTTCGCTATCTTGCGTCAGTGTGAATTCCGCTCCCGACAACGGACTTTGGTCGGCTTCATCCACTTTTAAAATTGAGATGCTTCCTTTTTTGATTTTTTCGTTCATGAAGGTGAAGCTGTACTCGCTCTTCTCTTCGCCAATCGTTACCTCTGTCACCTCTTCTGACAGAATATAACCTTCTGGTGCTTTCGTTTCCTGAAGCTCATATGTGCCGTACGCCAAGTCTGTAAAACTCGCTTTTCCTTCTCGATCGGTCGTAGCCTTTCCTATCACTTCACCATTTTGGCTAAGCGTGAATTCTGCTCCTGACAACGGACTTTGGTCGGCTTCATCCACTTTTAAAATTGAGATGCTTCCTTTTTTGATTTTTTCGTTCATGAAGGTGAAGCTGTACTCGCTCTTCTCTTCGCCAATCGTTACCTCTGTCACCTCTTCTGACAGCACATAACCTTCTGGTGCTTTCGTTTCCTGAAGCTCATATGTGCCGTACGCCAAGTCTGTAAAACTCGCTTTTCCTTCTCGATCGGTCGTGGCCTTTTCTATCACTTCGCTATCTTGCATCAGTGTGAATTCCGCTCCTGACAACGGACTTTGGTCGGCTTCATCCACTTTTAAAATCGAGATGCTTCCTTTTTTCTCTGCGATCTTTTCGTTCGTGAAAGTGAATCTGTACTCGCGCTCCTCTTTGTCAATTGTTACCTCTAACACTTCTTCAGATAGTATATAACCTTCTGGCGCTTTCGTTTCCTGCAGCTCATATGTGCCGTGGGGCAACTCTGTGAAACGCGCTTTTCCTTCTTGATCTGTCGTAGCCTTTCCTACCACTTCACCATTTTGGCTGAGCGTGAATTCCGCTCCTGACAATAGACTTTGGTCCTTCGCATCTATTTTAGTTAAAACAATTCTACCTAAATCAGAATTATTGAGTTCTGTTGGAATAATGTAGCCTTTAAATGGATAGTGATGTGATTCATATCCTCCAGCTGTTTCATTATAAAAGTTTTGAAAAACAACCGTCCCGTTGAAATTACCTGAACCACTTGGAGTGAATGTGCAATCTGGTGCCAACACTGAACCATAAATAGCCATGCCACTCAAATCCAAAGTTTCTAATTCGGGAAAATTCCACATCCATTTTTCTGCATTACTACCAGTCGCTGCAGAATCCTTATAGAAAATTTGTAAATTCCCCATAGACAATGACGTACCAAATACATTTACTAGTACAGTTGCTGATTCAGGGACATTAAATTTTATACCATGAATTTTACCTTTGGCTAACTGATCTGTTGTAACTGAAAATACATTTAGTGATTCATTAGTTCCGGTAAATATTAACGTTCCATATACATTCTCTACCGTACCGTTGGGAGTTAACTTTGACCAAGCAGTAGATGAAGACTTTAGACTAAGATAAGCAGCGTCAAAGTCAATTACATCTGAAACAATCGGGTTATCTTCTCTATTATTATTTGTCATCGTATAATTAATGATAGTCCCTTGAGTACCGATAGCAGTATTGCCATTAAAGTTAGTACCACCAGTAATATTAATCTTCTTCCCTACAACTAAATCAAAGCGGTCTGTTGAACTAGAAAGCTTATCTCCAATTCCATATCCTATATATTTCGCTTCGTTTCCTACTGCAACCCTCCCTTCAGCATCGGAATAGCTTTGATAATGATTATTTAGCACGAAAACGTTATAATCGTTTGCGATTCCAAGATTAGAACCAATCCCTGCAGCTTCTGCCATTTGATTAGAAATCCCCGGAATCACGCAGTTTACTAAATTCATTAAAATAATTGCAAAAATCAAAAAATTATTCTTCACTCTGTCTCTCCTTGTCAATAATATATCGATATAACTTTTATTTTTAAAAAAATTAAGTCTCCTACAAATATACGATTAAATCATTATTCTAAAATAATTTCCACTCTTTTTTAAAAAAAGATAATATTTATTTACAAAAAAATAAAAGCCGATAATCCAAAACGGGTTACCGGTAGAAGAATGTAAAAATATACAAATTTCAATTCTCTCAAAAACTTATCTGCTTTAAATCTTTTAAGCAAAACAAAAAAACCAACCATAATGGTCGGTTCAACACAAAACTTCTAAACAGTCATTTTATTATCTTCTTTATGAAAAAAGCTCTTCATCGCATGAAATACATCTGTCTTCTGCTTCAAAATGTAATATTGAAACTTCTCGTGCTTCATATTTTTGTAGGCGCTCATAAGTGTCGAATGGCGGTTGTATTGATTGACTTCGCCGTAACCAAACATGTTGGATAGTTCCATAATTTCCTCAACTAGCTTGACACAGCGTGCGTTGTCGGACGTCAAGTTGTCACCATCGGAGAAGTGGAACGGGTAAATATTAAACTTATTCGGTGGATATTTTTCATTAATGATTTCTAAAGCTTTCCGATAAGCCGAGGAGCAGATTGTTCCACCACTTTCCCCTTTTGTAAAAAAGTCTTCCTCTGACACAACTTTCGCCTCTGTATGATGAGCGATGAACTCGATTTCGACAGTTTCGTATTTAGTGCGCAGGAAACGTGTCATCCAAAAGAAGAAGCTGCGCGCCATGTACTTTTCCCAAACACCCATGCTGCCTGACGTATCCATCATAGCCAAAACGACTGCTTTCGAGTCCGGTTTCGTGACTTCATTCCATGTTTTAAACTTCAAGTCTTCCTGAAAAATTGGATGGAAGCCTGGATTACCATTAAGGGCATTACGTTTAAACGCGGTAATCATTGATTTTTTCTTGTCGATATTGCCCATTAATCCAGTTTTGCGAATATCATTAAATTCAATTTGTTCAATTGTGTGGTCAGCCTGCTCTTTTCTTTTTAAGTTCGGAAGCTCCAGCTGGCTGAATAAAGCCTCCTCTAATTCTAATAATGACACTTCCGCTTCATAATAGTCCTCGCCTGCCTGATCTCCTGCTCCTTGCCCTTTTCCTGGTCCTTTTTGCTCGGCAGAACCATCTCTTGCGACAACATCTCCTATATTCGAATCTCCGTCTCCTTGGCCAACATGTTTGTTTTTATCATAGTTGTAGCGAATTTTAAACTCATCCAATGACCGAATCGGAATTTTTATTACGTCAGTCCCGTTAGACATAATGATGCTTTCTTCAGAAATTAAATCAGGTAAGTTATTTTTGATCGCTTCTTGGACTTTTTCTTGATGTCTTTGTTGATCATCATATCCTTTGCGATGGAGGGACCAATCTTCCTTAGAAATGACAAACTGATGACGACCATCAACCGGCATGCTATTTCCCCTCCCTATTACCTTGTATTTTTATATCATATGCATGACTGTCCGTCGGTTTGCTAATTATTTTGAAAATAAGATATTCGCCTACTAAGAAAAACCGGCACCGGTCCTTTTTCATCATGACTACGCTACTTAGATTTACCTCGATGAAAAAGGAGACATGCGGCAGGACTAAGACAGCCGCGCCGTGAAACCCGCTTTTGGTTTCACAGAGTGGATGGCTTAGGACCGAGCATGGCAGGTGTAAGGTTAGACATCGAGAAAAACCGACACCGGTCCTTTTTTATCATGAATATGCTGCTTAGATTTACCTCGATGAAAAAGGAGACATGCGGCAGGACTAAGATGAATCACACAAGAAACCCGGTTTTGGTTTCTTGGGGGAGGCAGCTTAGGACCGAGCATGGCAGGTGTAAGGTTAGACATCAAGAAAAACCGGCACCGGTCCTTTTTTATCATGAATATGCTGCTTAAATTCTCTTTTTGAAAAAGTCGAGCTTAAAAGTGTACGAATGGGTCTTTTTTATGAGAAAGTCATAGTGGGGAGGGATTTTCATATGAATCTGATTAAAGATATTAAATGTGATTTTCATCCAGTTTATGAACATGTGCAAAACACTCTAGAAGCTGTTGATGCGTCCGGGGGGGCTATGATGATTATTCACAACGATCAAATTGCATCTGAGGCCTATTGGGGTACATATACGCCCGGAGCTAATTCGAAGCCGATTCAAGAGAATACGCAATTCCATGTTGCCTCTGTTCGGAAAAGTTATATCGCTCTTGCAGTGGCGTATGCTGTTTATCATAAATATATTCATTCTATAGATGATAAAGTGACAGACTATTTGCCTTCGCTTTCAGCTGAAGTATTCGCAAATGTCACTATCAGACATTTGCTGACGCACACTCACGGTTTAAAAAATACGTTCGGCAATGTTGTTCGGGAGTTCCCTGCCGGTGAAGCATGGGCATACCGTGGTATAGGTGTCCGCTTACTTACAGATCTTATTCAGCAAACGACTGAAAAAACGATCTCCGAAATTATTACAGAACTTGTGATTAAGCCAATGAACCTTAAGGAAACCGGATGGTACGGAGCTAAAAAACCAAATATAGTCCAGGTGCTGCGCGATCATAACGATCCTTTTTATTATTGGAGCAACAGCACAGACGGAGATAAAATGAATATGTATATTTCAACGAGAGAACTGGCATATTGGGGCTATCTTCATTTAAAAGAAGGTTTCATTAACGGTAAGCAAATCGTCCCTAAAGAAATGATTAACATGGCGACATCATTGCAAAGTCCGTCTACTCTTCATAAAAGCTTCCCTCAGAACGGCTTTTTATGGTTTGTAAAAGATGCCTACCCATCAAAGCAGAATGAGATTGGAGATTTGGTACCTCAAGGCTCCTTTCAGCTGCTAGGCTATACAGGCGTTGCCGTTCTCGTTATCCCTGAGCATAATTTAGTTGCTGTTCGCATGACGAATCGCTTCGGTTCACCGCTCGGCTACAATTATCTGGCCGATATCCGTTCGTTCGGGGATACCATTATATCATGCTTAAAATGAAAGGCTTGTCCATTTTAAAATGTACCCTATAGAGTAGACACTTTAAAAAAAGGTCTACCTATGGGGTACATTTTTTATATAATGAAACAAACATCAAAGAAATACTGGGGAAATTATGAGTAAAAAAACTTTTACAGAGAAAGAAATTCAACTGCTATCTAAAAATCCATACATTCAATCAATTAGCTCGAAGTCTATTACCTATACAGAAGAGTTTAAACATATATTTATCAAAGAGTATGAAAAAGGTATGTTTTCAAGAGAAATCTTTGAAAAATATGGTTTTGATATTGATATTATTGGCATCAAGAGGGTGAAATCATCATCAGAGAGATGGAGAAGAGCTTATCAGAAAAATGGCGTTTTAGGTTTAAAGGATACCCGAAATGAAAAGTCAGGCAGACCACGCAAAAGAGAGCTTACACTTGAAGAGAAAAATGCAAGATTAGAAGCTCAAATCAATTTATTGAAGGCGGAAAATGAGTTGTTAAAAAAGATACGTATGGCGGAATGGAATCTCAAGAAGTAAGAGAAATCCCACCGAGTCAGAAATACATTCTGATCCGTTCCGTCATTGAAAAGTATCACTTACAGAACATGGTGAAGTATTTATGTGAAATCGCAGGTGTTTCACGCAGTGGTTACTACAATTATTTTTCCGAGAAAGCTGCGGAAGAAAGAAAGCGTAAAGATGAAAAGGATGAAATCGCTAAAGAATGGATATTGAAAGCTTTCCATTTCAAAGGCCGCATGAAAGGGGCACGTCAAATCAAAATGACTTTGGCGGGTCAATTTAAGGTTGTCTACAATTTGAAGCGCATACGCCGAATCATGAAAAAGTACGGCATTACTTGTCCCATCAGGAAGGCAAATCCATATAGAAGAATGATGAAAGCCACACAAGAACATCGGGTTGTGCCTAATCTCCTAAACCGTGAATTTGATCAGGGTACCCCAGGTAAAGTGCTTTTGACGGACATCACCTATTTATTTTACGGAAAAGGTCAAAAAGCTTATCTCTCGGCCATCAAAGACGGTTCAACAGGTGAGATATTGGCTTATCATGTATCTGAGCGTATGACCATTGACTTAGCTACTGACACCTTAAAGAAACTTAAAAAGAATCGTCATTTTAAGAAAGCGGAAGGTGCTTTAATCCACTCGGATCAGGGAGTTCATTACACTCACCCGGAATTTCAAAAAGTAGTGAAGAAACTCAAATTGCGTCAATCTATGTCTAGAAGAGGTAACTGTTGGGACAATGCTCCTCAAGAATCTTTCTTTGGCCATTTCAAGGATGAAGCTTCTATCAAAGAATGCGCAACCCTTGACGAGTTAAAACGTGAAATCAAACGGTATATGACTTACTACAATCATTACAGATATCAATGGAAATTAAATAAGATGACCCCTGTACAATACAGAGATCATCTTAATCAAGCAGCCTAAGGGCCTTTTTTATAAATGTCCTTTACAAAGGGTACATTTCATTTTTCGGACAAGCCTTATTTCTTATACAGTTTGCAGCACGTTCGTTTCTCGGTTAAAGATTTCCAGCATTTTCAGCCATGCTTCATCAATGTCTTCATCGAGATTGAATAGACCCGAAGCACCAATGATGAACACCTCGTTGCCGGCTTCCGCCAGGCATTTAAATGTCTTCTCGTTGCATGAGCCGTCTACTTCAATTAAATAATGATAGCCGTTTTCCTCTTTCAACTGCTTTGCCTGTTTAATTTTATCAATCATTTCCGTAATGAACGATTGCCCGACAAATCCCGGATCGACCGTCATGATCGTCAATTTATCAATGAGATGTATGTATTCGCTTATGTATGATAGCGGTGTTGCAGGATTCAGCACGATACCGACTTTTCTTCCCGAATCTTTAATTTGATGAATGAGCCGAAACGCATCGCGGTCAATCGTTTCGGCATGGAGACTAATATATTCTGCTCCTGCATCAATAATCATGCCGATAAAGTCTTCCGGTTTTTCAACCATCAAGTGGGCATCAATCGGTAAGGTAGCCACTTTCTTCAATTGCTCAATAAAAAAAGGTGACAGCGTAATATTTTTCACATAATGGCCATCCATTACATCGACATGATACATATCCGCACGTTCATTCAAACTCTCAATTTGCTCACTGAATTTCGTTAAATCCATACACATCAGGGAAGGTGAAAAAAAATATTTCATAAAAACACCTCACTTTAAGTTTTGCTTCTCTTTATCACAAAAGTGAGGGTACGAAACCTACTGCTGCGGATCAGCAACCAGCCCTTGTTTTTTCAATTCTTTATTCGTCAGCATCTCGTCCATTTGCTGGCCAAGCTCTTTTATTTCCTTCATATTCCGTGCCATCGAACTATTTTCTGGGACTTCATTTTTAGGAATTGCCAGCTTCTTCTTGAATTCCATCTACAACACTCCTTGGCGCATAGTATGTGCATTTTTTTACGCAAGGATAGATGGAAAAAGGGCCCTTTTGTAAAGGACCCTTAGACTTTATCGATTCAATAAACTACCTACATAGCGCAGCAATTCATTCGCAGACGTTGTATTGTAGCCATGCTCATCGACGAGACGAGCCACAACTTCATTAATTTTCTTCAGTTGCTGCTCATCAGGCGTTTTGCTGGATGTCGTGATTTTGACAACATCTTTCAAATCGGCAAATAGCTTCTTCTGGATAGCTTCGCGCAGACGGTCGTGCGAATTGTAATCGAAACGTTTTCCTTTACGGGCAAAAGCAGAAATACGGATTAAAATTTCTTCACGGAATGCTTTCTTCGCATTTTCCGAAATACCAATCTGCTCCTCGATTGAGCGCATCAATTTTTCATCCGGCGTAATTTCTTCACCTGTAAGCGGATCGCGAAGTTTCGACTTGTTGCAATACGCCTCGACGTTATCCAAATAATTATCCATTAATGTCTTCGCCGATTCCTCATATGAATACACAAACGCCTTCTGTACTTCCTTCTTGGCGATCGTATCAAACTCTTTGCGAGCGAGCGAAATGTAATTCAAGTATTTTTCCCGCAACTCATTCGTAATAGACGGATGCTGATCCAAGCCTTCCTTCAAGCTTCTTAGTACATCAAGCGCATTAATTGAAGGAGTTTCCTTGCGTATGATTGTCGATGAAATCCGGTTAATGACATAACGCGGATCGATGCCTGACATCCCTTCATCTTGGTATTCTTTTTTCAGCTCATTGACATCAGCAGCATTGAAGCCTTCGACATTTTCACCGTCATACAGCCTCATTTTTTTAACAAGATCGATGTCGCCTTTCTTCGCTTCTTTCAAGCGCGTTAATATCGTGAACATCGCAGCAACGCGCAATGTATGCGGCGCAATATGGACATCGCGCACATCACTTTCGCCAATCATTTTCTCATAAATTTTCTCTTCTTCACTTACTTTCAGATTGTAAGGAACAGGCATGACGATAATCCGCGAGTGGAGCGCTTCATTTTTCTTATTGGAAATGAAGGCGCGATACTCCGTTTCATTCGTGTGAGCGACGATAAGCTCATCAGCTGAAATGAGCGCAAACCGTCCCGCTTTAAAGTTTCCCTCTTGCGTCAGTGAAAGCAAGTGCCATAAAAACTTTTCATCACACTTCAGCATCTCCTGAAATTCCATGATCCCGCGATTAGCTTTATTAAGTTCGCCGTCAAAACGGTATGCGCGCGGATCGGACTCCGAACCAAACTCCGCAATCGTCGAGAAGTCAATACTTCCTGTCAAATCGGCAATATCCTGCGATTTCGGATCGGACGGGCTAAATGTCCCGATACCGATTCGCTTATCCTCCGACAAGAAGATTCGTTCAACAATCACATCTTCAATTCGGTTTCCGTATTCCTTCTCAAGCCTCATCATATTGAGTGGTGACAAATTGCCTTCCACCCTGATTCCGTACTCCTCAAAGAAATCATTGCGCAAATGCATAGGAATTAGATGCAATGGATCTTCATGCATAGGACACGATTTTATTGCATAAATTGCCCCTTGTTCTGTGTGGGAATATTGCTCAAGCCCTCTTTTTAACATACTGACAAGTGTTGATTTACCGCCGCTGACCGGTCCCATCAGCAGCAAAATCCGCTTGCGGACGTCCAACCGTTTGGCCGCCGGATGAAAATACTCCTCAACCAATCGCTCAAGCGACTCCTCTAACCCGAACATTTGGCTGCTGAAAAAACGGTAGCTTTTCTTTCCATCAATTTCTTCAATACCAGCATCCTTGATCATATTGTAAACTCGCGAATGGGCTGACTGAGCAATCCAAGGTTTTTCTTTCACTAGCTCTAAATATTCTGCGAAGGTACCTTCCCACTTTAACTTCTGTTCTTCTTCTCTATATCTCTCGATTTTTCTTAAAATATCCATTTTAAGGAACCTCCCCTGGTTTTTTCAGAGATGTTACTCTTACTCTATGCTCGCAAATCCGCAATCATGATTACGAAAATAACTAAGCCCTAATTGTCCGAAAAAAGCCATAGTTTATCTTTCAGTAACCTAAAAACTCCTATATAATGGATTTATATGTTAAAAGTGGATAAGTTTAGAATAGAAAAACCAGCACCGGTTCTTTTTTATCATGAATATCCTTCTTAGATTCACCTCGATGAAAAAGGAGACATGCGGGAGGACTAAGCATGGCAGGTGTAAGGTTAGACACCAGTACAAATTTAAAATCTACATATTTCTAAACATTTAAAGGAGGATAAAAAAATGGGCATTACCTTAATCTCATTAGTCAGCCTTGCATTTTTAGTCGCCATCTTTGCATCGGGGTATAACGATAAACCGTTTACAAAATAATTGCAGCAGAAAAAGGACATGTCATGAACTGACTTGTCCTTTTTCGAAAAAAGCATATATTATTGAACTAAGTTAGCTGTCTAACTTAACACCTGTGACGATTTTTCTTATTGTCTTATAAAATTTCACATTATGTATAAGTTAAAACAAGTGTATTGGCGTCCAGCTCCAGCGCCCAGCACCTATTGCCCTTCGGCAACCTCCCTTCGATAAGTCAACGCTGAAATGTGGAATCGGCCCGCAAGCAAGGTGCAGCGACTAAAGACGTTTTTATTCTTAATGATGCATCTCTCCATGGCTCTCTGATATTTCGCTGAGCGCGCGTCCGGCGTCATCGCTAAACAGTTTCCGAACAGCTAAGTCCCCAAGCGAGACTACACCAATCAGTTTCTTTCCTTTTACAATTGGCAGACGGCGAATTTGCTTTTCCGCCATCAGTTCAGCCGCTTCGTCAACTGTCATATCTTCTGTGCCTGTATACAGCTCATCACTCATTATATCCGTTACTTTCGTCGAACCTGGATGCTTCTCGGCCGTTCCGCGAACCGCAATGTCACGGTCGGTGATCATTCCAAGCAGATTGCCATCCTCGCAGATTGGAATCGCGCCAACATTGTAATCCCTCATTTTCACAGCAACTTCATACATATTATCCAAAGGCGTGCAAAATTGAATATCTGTCGTCATCACATCTTTTACAGTCTTCATGTTGTTCTCTCTCCTTTACAATTCTCGCTTGTTCCTATTTTTGTCATTGAACTTGCTTTTATACAGAGAAAAAACGGAGTCCTTTTTCATCATGAAGGCTGCTTAGATTCTTCTCGATTAATAAGGAGGGAGACATGCGAGAACCGAAATGTAGCAGCGACCCGCAAGTAAGGAAGAACGACGTCCAAATGTCTGCGTTGATATCCCCTTCATCCTGTAGGCCTCCGAGCATGGCAGGCTTTTGGGTAGACAGCCATATAGTTCAACAAAGTTTTCTTACCTTGTAAAAAAACCGGCTTAAGCAATTGCTCAAGCCGGTTCTTCTATTGTCACCCAGGTAGGTGACGGTATTCTTATTTCAGCGCAGCGAAGTTTTGTTGACGAAGCGCTTCGTATATTAAGATAGCCGCCGCATTCGATAAGTTCAGTGAACGAATATTTTCGTTCATTGGTATGCGCAGACAAGTATCGATATTCTTTTCGATTACCTCTGGAGGCAATCCTTTCGTTTCGCGCCCGAACACAAAATAATAGTCTTGTTCAATATTGCTGTAGTCGAAGGATGAATGATATTTCTGACCGAATTTCGTAATATAGAAATACTGTCCGCCTTCAGTATACTTATAAAAATCGTCAAGAGAATCATGATAGACGATATTTACAAACTGCCAATAATCAAGACCGGCTCTTTTCAGCATTTTGTCGTCTGTTGAGAAACCTAATGGTCGAATTAAATGAAGCGTTGTATCTGTACCTGCGCAAGTTCTGGCGATGTTGCCCGTATTTGCAGGAATTTCTGGTTGGAATAGTACTACGTGTATTGCCACCTAATGTTCACCTCTAACTTATTTTACCTTCATTGATTATATCATGGTTTTTCCAGTTTTTCTTCTTGTCTAACCTTTCACCTGCCATGCAAGGTCCTAAGCCCCCCACCCAAGAAACCAAAACCGAGTTTCCTGGCCGTTTCGTCTTAGTCCTGCCGCATGGCTCCTTTTCCAATGAAGCAATATCATGGAGCAGATTCATAAATGAAAAAGGTAACGTTTTTTCTTATTCATCGTTCTCAATATGAAAAAATGTGTATTTCATCTGCGGCGTATACTTTGTTGAATCCTCATACGACCAGTATCTTTGCCGACTATCAAACGTATGGGCGTTCACTAGCGGCATATCGAAATAATCTTTGGCTGTGACGATGGTCGTATGATTCGTACGCCCATCTCCTTCAAAGTCATAGCAAATCACATCGCCAAGCTCGAGCTGATCAGGCGATGAGACCTTCGTTGCTTTCGGTCCGCCTTTTGGACTCTGCAAAAGCAGCTTCAAGGCGTGCGCAACCGTCCAGCTGTAACTCCAGCTTTTTCCGCTATACCACCAGCCATTACCGCGATTCGGCTTCCCCCACATCGGAACTCCACCCGCATGCAGGCACTGGGAAATGAAGTTGGTGCAATCATCCTCGAAGGCATGATACGCCGGATTGTACTCTTGCCAATATCTCTCTGCATATTGTACAGCTTTCAGACGGTTATACTCGTATTGCCTGAAATCCGGCGCTTCTTTTAATTGCAGCTCTTCCTGCACATCGGGATGTTGCGGCACCTGGATTTCCGTTTCGCTCAAGCACTCACCATCTTCAAAAACAGCAATTCTTTTTTTGTTTTCTTCTTCTATATAGTAAAAGTCTTTTTGCTTTATAAAGTATTGCCAATGCGCCTCATATCTAATTATTTCTTGATTGCCCTGTACGCTGCGTTTGATATTCCTCGCATTTGCCTTTACATTCAAAATCTGCGCACCCCGTTCTTTCAAAAGACCGACTTTCAGTGCCGTAACCGCATCATCTCGCTCTTCAAACTCTCTGACATACCGGTCGCACCTCTCCTGAAGATACTGCTCCAATCTTTTAGTCACAGGCAGCCCTCCCTTATACATGCCATTATATGAATGCGTTTTGGAAAAGATGATGCCATGTGATTTTGGCGCTATAACAATGGAGTGCACTCAATATCGTTTTTTCACGCTCTATCCTGCCAAGTGGAGCTCTATATTTTTACTCGCGCTCTATCTTTGCCGTGTGGCGCTCTATATTTTTTTCTCGCGCTCTATCTTTGCCGTGTGGCGCTCTATATTTTTTTCTCGCGCTCTATCTTTGCCGTGTGGCGCTCTATATTTTTTTCTCACGCTCTATTTTTGCCGTGTGGCGCTCTATATTTTTTTCTCGTGCTCTATTTTTGCTCTGCAGCCATCAATATTAAGCTCAAACACTACAAAACTTCCATAAATTATGCTTCTTCCAGGCTATGCATGCTCATTTGGGTGGCTTTTCGGTCAATTTTTGACCTTCTCGGCTTTATTTTCTATCTTTTATTTGAATTAAAAGCCGGTTTTAAAGTGCCACTCCGCCCTGTCTCTGCTCACGCGTAATCTCCCTGCCAACCGACGACGCTATTTTCTTGGTGACCACGCTAATCTGATATCGAGAGCGCTATCCCCCATCTCGACGACGCTATATTTTTTCTCACCGCGCTATCTTCTTCCGCGACAACGCTATAATTTCTCTCACCGCGCTATCTTCTTCTCCGACGACGCTATTCTGCTCACGATGGCGCTATTTTTAACAGCAAACACTATGAGTCTCACAAAGATCAGGATTCTCCATGCTCTAACCCGCAAATTTGGCTGGCTTTTTGGTCATTTTTCGGCTTTTACGGCTTCATTTTCCACCTTTTATTGAACCAAAGGCCAGTTTTAACCACTCGTTTCACGGTGAAGCATAAAAAAACCGCTAACGCCTAGGCGTTGCGGTTATTGATTAATGCACGTTCAATTTCAGTGAGGACAATTTCCTCGGCTTCCCTCTGCTGCGCTTGCTCCAACGCATCTTTGGCAGCAGGGCTTGCAATCTGGCCGATTGACCAGGCTGCGGTCGCCCTTATGTCTGCACGCGGATCTTTTTTTAGCACTTCAACTAAGTCCTCTAAAGTTTCTTCCTCTTTAAAATGACCGAGAGCAATAATAGCATTGCGCTGAATCGGCTTTTTGCCTCTCCAGGAGCCGGAGACGTGCCCAAACTTCTCCTTGAACTCACGATTGCTCATTTTCAAAATCGGCGTCAGTAAAGGCTTAGCCGTTTCAGCCTCAGTCTCCATTTCCTCGTGGAAGTGAGAATCAATCCCTTTATTTTTAGGACAGATTGTTTGGCAACTATCGCATCCATACAGCCGGTTGCCGATTTTTTTACGATATTGCTCCGGTATGACATCTTTCGTTTGCGTCAAATAGGCGATACAGATTTTCGCATTAATTTGTCCACCGTCCACCAATGCGCCTGTAGGACAAACATCTAAACATTTGCGGCAGCTGCCGCATTGATCTTCCACCGGCTGGTCCGGCTCAAGCGGCAAGTTCGTAATCATCTCTCCCAAATACACGTACGACCCAAACTCCGGCGTGATAATGCTGCAGTTTTTCGCACTCCAGCCAATTCCTGCTCTTTCAGCAACAGCGCGATCGGATAGCTCGCCTGTATCAACCATTGATTTCGTACGAGCGTCCGGCACCCGCTCTAATATATAGTCCTCAAGCATTTGCAGCTTTTGTTTAACGAGTACATGATAATCGACACCCCATGAAGCTCGGCAGAAGATACCGCGCCGCTCACCCTTTTTCCCTTGTACATGCTCAGTCAGCTTAGATGGATAAGCAAGCGCAATTGCGATGATTGATTGCGGTCTCTCCAATAGCAATGCAGGGTTTGTCCGTTTATCCAAATCAGGCTCCTCAAAGCCGGATTGAAACCCTAATTCCTGCTGGCGAATAAGCCTGCTTTTCAATTCTGTGAACGGGTCTGCTGAGGCGAAGCCGATTTTATCAATGCCGATTTCTTTACTGTAGGAGATGATATCTTGCTTTAACTGTTGATAGTTCATGCTTCTTCCTCCTTTCCGGTTTATGATTTATGGTAAGATATAAAAAAATGCAAGGAGTACCAAATGAACATTTCAATCAATTCATCTATTAAAAGTAAAATCCCTTCATTTAAGATCGGATGTATTATTTATAAAGATATAACTGTCGGAGATTCACCGCAAATGCTGCGAGGACGGCTTCAATTTTTTCAAGAGTTACTGTTTATGGACATTAACGAAAAGGAACTGTCCGATTTCCCTGGCATTAAGGAATGGCGTACCGTCTTTAAGCTTGCAGGAACGGATCCATCGCGCTACCGTCATTCAGCCGAGTCATTGTACCGACGCATTAAGAAGCAAAACTATCTTTCAACTGTCAATTCCGCAATTGATTTGAACAACTTCTTTTCTTTGCAATATCAGAGCCCGTTCGGCATTTATGACTTAAACCAAATCGATGGCGATATCACGTTTACTATCGGAACTGAAGAAGATACATATTTCGGTCTCAATGAACGAAATAATACGATGAAAGACATCATTATATCACAAGATCGTCAAGGCCCTTTCGGAAGCCCTTATATCGATTCGAATCGAACAATGGTGACTTCATCGACAAACAGGGCTATCCAATTCATCTATTTAAGACCTTCTTTATCATTCAATGAGTCCGAAAAACTGACTTCATCTGTTATGAATTCGTTTATTAGCATACATGGCGGCGAGGCGCATTTCAAGATTTATCAATAGCAACAGTAGATCAAGACAATAAAAAAACGCAATACCTCGTTCTCTTTTCGTAACGAAATACTGCGTTAGTACCTATTTTATGGAGCGGGTGATGAGAATCGAACTCACGACATCAGCTTGGAAGGCTGAGGTTTTACCATTAAACTACACCCGCATGTCGAACATTGTCGAATAATTTGTCGAATCATGTAACCTGATTCACAAAAATTATTATATCTCTTCTATTTCCTCGATGCAAGCTTTTTTGTGAAATTCCTAATAAAAAATACATATTTTATTCACATTTAACATTTATCATTAAAGGATAAACACCCAATTTTATGTTTGATATTTCTGAATTTTACATTAGTCTACGCTCACTCGCATAAAGTGCATTTAAACACAGCCACGAAAAAAAGATTCTCGTTCTAAAACAAGAATCTTTTTTCTTAAATAACAGAGTCTACATTTTAACAAGCCTCATTACATTTTCAGCCGTTTTCTCCAAATTAACCGGACCTTGTTTCAAAGCAGCCTCTAAAGATATGACCCCTTGTATAATGCCGAACACAGCGTCAATTTTTTCATAAAGCACATCAATGTCTTCACCGACCCTACCAGCAAAAGCAATGACCGGCTTATTATATTTTTTTGCAACAGTTGCCACACCATAAGGCGTTTTACCGAATTGCGTCTGAAAATCAATGCTACCTTCACCTGTCCAAACCATATCACCATTTTTGACGATTTCCTCTAAACGAGTATATTCAATGACTAAATCAATGCCTCGTTTCAGCGTCCCATTTAAGAACACGAGCAGACCAGCTCCTAATCCTCCTGCTGCTCCTGCGCCGGGCGCATTAATGACATCCTTGCCTAGCTGTTTATATATAATTCCCGCATAATGTTTTAAGTTAGCATCCAATCTTTGCACCATTTCTGCTGTTGCTCCCTTTTGCGGTCCAAACACGTGCGAAGCACCTTTCTCGCCGCACAAAGGATTATTCACGTCACAGGCTACTTCAACAACAACATTTTTTATACGGGGGTCAAATTCCGTTAAATCAATCATATGCAGCTTATTAAGCTCACCTCCGCCAAAACAAAGCTCCTTACCATCCTGGTCCAAAAGCTTGCCGCCAAGCGCCTGCACCACGCCTGCACCTCCATCATTTGTTGCGCTCCCGCCAATGCCGATCAATAATTTTTCGACACCGTAATCTAGACAAGCTTTAATAAGTTGTCCTGTCCCGTACGTCGTTGTGATTAGAGGATTTCGCTGCTCGCTCGGCACTAAATGAATGCCGCTTGCGCTCGACATTTCGATAATTCCTGTTTTGCCATCACCAAGAATACCGTACTGAGCCATAACCGGATTTCCTAAAGGACCGGTTACTTGCAGTGAACGAATTTCCCCTCCGGTTGCATCGACAAGCGATTGCATCGTCCCCTCGCCGCCATCAGCCATCGGTACATGTACGCAAGTTGCGTCAGGGGCCGCTTTCTTAATGCCTTTTTCCATCGCCTCGCAGGCTTCTTTTGACGCCATGCTCTCTTTAAATGAATCCGGTGCCAACACAATTTTCACTTCCATACACCCTTTCTTTTTTAAAATAAAAATCCGTATAGAACTGTTGCCACGATTGTCATACTCAGACCGATAATCGTTTCATACGGAATCAGCCCCATTCGGTTTTGTATATTCATTTTTACTGACTCAGCTGTTACATGAAAAAAGTTTCCGTGCGGCAGATGATCGAGAACTGTAGCACCTGTATGTACCATGACCGCTGCGCTGATCGGCGCCACACCCATTGCTAAAATCGCCTCACCAAATGTACCTGCTGCAACAATTGAGCCTGTCGAAGTTGATGCAGTAGCGGCTCCCATTAAGATTCCGGCAATCGGAGCTAAAAATGTACCGGAAATACCGGTCGCTTCGATGCCGGAAACAATCACTCCGCTTAAATCGGATTGCGAAATGATACCGGCAATCGCTCCTGCACCGATTAAAAGAATTGCAACTCCAGTCATTTTGTTCAATCCTGAAGCCGTATAGTCAATTATTTTTCTTGCCTTTCCCATCGCAATCAAACCTAAAATACCGGCCAAGGGCAAAATAATCATTGAATCAATTTGAAAGGATGCTAGTGCCTCTATATTTAATATATTGCCTATTGGGCTAATTCCCAAAAGAATAATTGCAACTACTGGAGCAACCATCGCTGTCAGAAAGCTTGGCTTTTCCGTTTCTGAACTTTCCAAGCTCAAATCTGCCTCCGCTATTTCCTCTCCTTTCCCTTTAATCAGCCTGGCAACAATAAGTGTCGTCAATAAACCCGCTATTGCAGGGATGAATCCATATACCATAACAGACGCTAAATCTACATTGAACCCTTTTGCCACTGCAATCGTATTCGGGTTGGGAGAAATGATATTGCCGGCCTTCCCGCCTCCGATCATTGATAAGAGAATCGCCATTTTATGAATGCCTGCTCTTTTTGCTACCGATAAAGCAATTGGTGCTACAATAATAATCGACACCGTCACAAATACACCGACTGCCGTTATGATCATCGCGGCGAGCGTAATTGCCAATATCGCTTTTTTCTCCCCCAGTTTTATTACAATTGTTTCCGCTATTTTTTCTGCTGCCCCCGATTCTATTAATATGCCCGCTAAAACTCCCGCTGCTAATACGCGGACAACAGCCGGCATCACACTATTTGTACCCGCAATAATTATACTTACTGTATCCTCGATATTTGCCCCGCCAAGCAATCCGCCAACGAGCGCTCCCGCGAACAGCGCATAGACAGGATTAAGTTTTTTAAAAATCAAGAAGATGGCCAGAGCCAGACCTGCCAAAGCCCCTACCCAATGCAAAACGATTGGTTCCATTTATATTCCTCCCAGCTGTCCATAAATTTTCCTTTACTTTAAAAATGGACATAACAGCAAAGATTTATGTGTTTGAATAATAACAGTTTGCTCGTGGAAAGATTTCGTTAAGCGATAATCACAGAAAATGAGGAGCTTTAAAAATATGAAAGACAACTTGAAAAGATGGTACGTATTAACTGCCGACTCCTTATTGATGGGGATGATTTTGGCTTTGGTCGGCGGTTTTCTTGATGCCTATACATATGTTACAAGGGATGGTGTATTTGCGACGGCTCAAACCGGCAATACCGTTTTATTCGCGGTCAGAGCAGCCAGTCCGGAGTTTAATGGAGCTATTCAAAATGTGCCTCCATTTATCTCATTTGTCGCAGGGGTATTAGTTGCCGCTCACATGAAGGAACGTCTTGATAAGCATCGCCGCGCGGTTCTATTCGTGGAGTGCGTTATATTGTTCATCGTCGGCTTTTTGCCTCCCAGCTTCCCTAATATGCCTGTCACAATGACGATTGCATTCGTCTCGTCGCTGCAAATCGCCACCTTTAATAAGCTGGGGAATTGGAGCTATAACTCGACCATTACAACCGGCAATCTTAGAACGGCAGCTCAAGCTTCATACGGCGCTTTTGCTAATAAAGATCCTAAGGAGAAAAAGAAATTTTGGGGCTTCTTCTTTATTATCGTATCTTTCATATCAGGAGCCTTAATAGGAACACTCGCGAGTCACTACTTCAATGTACACGCCATTTGGGTTGTAGCGGGTATGCTTCTTCTTACCGTTATCCTTTATGTTAAAAGCCATAAATATATTGAGCCGCAAAAATAGCGAACAGTGCTCTTGACTGCTCGTTATTTTCTTCAAAAAAAAAAGATCTCACCATAAGTGAAATCTTTCAACCATCATGCTTCCTGCGTTAATTCATTCAGCATGTATGCTTTCCAATCGCCGTGCGGGATGTAAACCGCCTTGCTGTCGAAAAGCTGATCATTTTCTTTATTATAGAAATAGACAAAGCATTGTTCCTTTTCGTTCGTCTGAAGATTTTCCACCTCAAGAATGACTTTATGGTATTCATTCTCAGGATTTTGCTCACTGATGAATCCTTCCATTTCATCCATCGCTCGCATGGTCTCTTCATAGCACGATTCATTTATCGTCATAATTTCTCCGAACACCGTTTCTTTACCAAAAGTGATTGCAGGATAACCTTTATGCGGCAAATGATATAATTTCATATTCTCAAGCTTGGCATCTTTTTTCTCGATGACTTTGCCGTCCAAATATTTATTATAGTTAAAGAACCCTTCTCTCAAACTTCCATAAACAAAAAAATTGATGCGTTTCATCAGCAGATTTCTCCACCGATTGCTTTAATATCTTCGTTATACATAACACATGCTTCAATCGCAAGCTCTAATCCTCTTACAATCTCATTCAATGACATGAACGGCATATTTTTCTTATCCATAACTTGAGATGTCATATATGGAATGTGGATGAATCCGCCTTTAATGTTCGGATACTTTTTATCAATCATATAAAGAATGCCGTACATTACGTGGTTGCACACGAATGTTCCCGCTGTATATGATACAGTTGCCGGAATTTGATTGTCATTCATATGTTTCACCATAGCTTTAACCGGCAAGTTCGTGAAGTAAGCAGGTTGGCCATCTTCTTGAATAGCTGCATCGATTGGCTGGTTGCCTTCGTTATCTTTGATTCGATAGTCATCTAAGTTGATTGCTACCCGTTCAGGCGTGATATCGAAGCGCCCGCCAGCTTGACCTACTGAAATGACAATATCAGGCTTATGCTCTTCAATAGCTTTCTCGATTGCTTGGACAGATTTTGTTTGAACTGTTGGTATAATTAATTTAACAACCTCAGCGCCTTTAATGTTCTCGCTTACCATCTTTACCGCTTCTTCAGCTGGATTTACCGGTTCCCCGCCGAATGCGTCAAATCCTGTTAATAATACTTTCATATTGTCGGTCTCCTCTGCTAAAGGTTCATTTGGCGGAGAAACATCCCCGCCAAACTATACTTGATTATTAAAATCCTAAAACGTACATTAGAACAATGTGAACAGCTAATAATGTTAATGCTACTGGAGCTTGCGCTTTAATGACTGCGTTTTTATCTTTCATTTCAAGCAATGCTGCCGGGAGCATGTTGAAGTTAGCAGCCATTGGCGTCATCAATGTTCCGCAGTATCCTGCAGTCAATGCTAACGTTCCGATAATTAGTGGATCGCCACCGATATTGAATACGAACGGCACACCAATACCTACAGTGATAACAGCGAATGCAGCAAATGCATTACCCATAATCATTGTGAAGATAGCCATACCGATTGCGTAAGTTGCCACACCTACGAAAGCATTACCTGCTGGAATAACATTTGAGATAATAGAAGCGATTTTATCGCCTACACCAGCTGCTGTGAAAAGAACACCTAATGAAGCTAATAATTGCGGCAAGATAGCAAATGAACCAACTGATTGATACATTCTGTTTGAGTCTTCCAAGAACTCTTTAGGACTTGCTTTTGTGATGACAAATGCGATAATCATCGCACAGACTGCTGCAATACCGATTGCCACAGTTCCTGAGAATTCTGTAAATGTTGCTACAAGCATCGCAATAATAGCAATTGCTAGTGAAGGGATGAAAATTTTCAAGCCTAATTTTTCTGCTTTTAACGTCGTAAATGTTTCATCTAATTGTTTCAGAGTACCGATATTAATTTGCTTTGTTGCTGATAAAACTGCAATTAATACGACAAGTATACCAACAACCATGCTTGGAATGTAGTTTCCAAAGATGAATACGGCCGCAAGAATTCCCCAGAATAACGCAGTACCGATTCTTGTTTTATGATTTTTATCTTTCAATGTGAAGATCATCGTTATTCCCATGAATAAACCGATGATAGCATAAAATATTTCTAATAACGTATTAGAGATTTGAGTGATATCCATTATTTAACACCTCTAACTTCGGTTGTTTCTTCTTGTTCTTGTTCAGCGTTAGCGTATTTTAGCTTCATTTTGCGATCGAATAAAATATTTTGCGCTGTCCAAAGCACAAACGCAATAACCGCTACTGGAATTGAATATTTTGCAACTTGTAGCGTATCGATTGAGTATCCTAATCCTTCTAACGTAGTAGCAATCAACAGTACTCCTGCGTTTGCCATAAATACGTTTTGGGCAAAGAAATTACCGATATTATCAGATGCTGCTGAATATGCTTTAATCTTCTCAATATCTTTTTCTTCTACTTTTTTACCGTATTTCGCTACCGATGCACCTTCTGCCATTGGGCTTACTAATGGTCTAACGAATTGCGGATGTCCGCCAAGCGTTACACCCATACCAATTGTTACTTCACGAATAAATGTATATCCGCTTAACAAAATACCAGTTGATAGATTGCTAGCTTTCTTAATTAGCATAACTGCTTTTGTTTTCAAGCCATAACGCTCAGAAAGACCGATAACAGGAATTGTGATCATGAATAAACATGTAACCCTGTTCGTAACGAACGCTTCTCCTAATGTATTTAAAATATCTGCAACACTCATATGAGCGACAAGACCAGTTGCAATACCAGCTGAAACTACTACTGCAATAGTATCGAGCTTTAATGCAAAGCCGACTATTATGATTAAAACGCCTAATAACTCCATAATTGTTCTCCTAATCTGAATTTAATTTATTATTTTAGAATAATTAAATTCATTATATATTCACTATTTTGTAATGTGAATAACTTGAAAACATTAAATGTGAAATCTTTTAGTATTTTAATTGGGTAAAGCGTTAAATTATGGATATGACAATTAGAAATTCTAATTCAAACTTGTTCTTAAACGAAAGCAGGATCAAAAAATGTACAGGGGGGGCGGGGTGGATTCTGCACTTGACTTGGATGGCAGTCAGTTGAACCGATTTTTTGCAAATTGGGATTAATTTTCTTGAAATCTGGACTGATTATTTTCATTTCTGGACTGATTCTCATGAAATTCAGACCGAAATATTGTCGACAAATGTAAGACTGTCGAGAAAATCTTTACTCTGCATCAGAAAATGTTCAGAGATGACACTGTGCAGGTGGCTAATTTAATTAAAGCGGATGTTTACTTGAAACATGTGCTTCGTTGCATGGACTATATTGACTTTGTGTTAGAACATAAAAAATCCTTATATAGCATACAATTCTCAGCATGTTTCCTATGTGAAATTTGTGTAAAACGAAATCAAAACCTATCGTTTTCTATCGTTTACTACAAAAACAAAAAAAGCTCACAAACGTTGATTTAACAACATTTGTGAGCTTTTTCTAGCGATTAATCTTGGCATGGATTAATCTAATGATACCGGTGGTCGGGGTCGAACCGACACTCCAGAAGGAACACGATTTTGAGTCGTGATATAAATCTTAATGGTCTAAATCCCTTGGTATAGAGCCTTATTTCAAAGTCAATGAAAAATCATTGCACACTATTTAATTAAATTATACCATACAAACTTCCATTTAGTCGGACAGTTGCACTGGCTGACTAAGAATTAGACAACTATTTTGGCATTCTACATTAAAATTAGTTGACCAACTACCCATTAAACAAAAGATAATTTCGTCTCAGACGCTCTCAGCAACAAACCAAATATATCCAAATGAAATCATCATTTTATTTTCTCTCAGGGTGTAAAATCTTAAGACATTCTTTAAGTAAATTTTCATTATTAATGATTACAATTTGAAGTTTTTGTCTAGTTCTAGTAATTATCTGAAAAAACATTTTCAATTGATCGTAGCGTGGAGGAGTTGCATAACCACCTACTGTAAGTTTTCCATCTTGATGATAAAGAAAATGCTTATCTAGAACAGCAACAACATTATCAAATTCTTGCCCTATAACTTGGTGTGTACTGACATTATATCCACTTTGATAACTATCATATGAATATCTATCATATCTCGAAGGTGTATAATTAATTACTGTCCAACCTTTTTCTTTCAAATCTTCGAGATGCAATTTTGCCCCTTTACTAGTTTGAAAGTATTGAAGGTGGATATTAGAATATTCTTGATTCGGATTTCTTTTAGATAAATCAAACAGATTCTTAATAAAAGCACTAATCTCTTTATTCGTTCTTATTTTCTCTGTTAATGCAAAAGCGCTAGGAGCAACTTGATCATTTATAAATTGAGGAATATTATTTTCAATTTCCTGACTAGATAGAGTTTGTTGAGAATCATAAGAAAAAATGCACTTTACATTCGATTCCTTACAATTATCAATTAATTTCTCTAATTGACGCTTACGTATTCTCTGAGTTTCATCTACAATTATCAAATCATAATCACTGATATTACAAGTTTTATAATCCTTTATTGCTTTAAGCTCCCATTTATAGTCAATAATCAATTTATTATGACCGTTATTTAATATTCCACAATGAAAAATAAGAACCCTTTTTGACATATTCATAAATTCTTTTGCAATATCATATGTTAAAAGAGTTTTACCAGTACCTGCAGCTCCTTCCAGTGTAATAAAACAATTCTCTTTTTTTGCACATAATTTCAATATATTATTTTTTATTACCTCTTGGTACTCAGTTAAAAAATACTCATTTTCAATAAATCTATCCGTTGAATTGAATGGTGATATTAAATACATAGAAGGATTAAAAATTTTATCAATATCATCAATTTCAATTAGTATCTGATCAATTAATTCAGATGCTAAAAAAGTAATTTCTACTTCTTTTAATTCATCTAATTCATCTAAAAAAAATAATTTATCTTCTTGTGAGACATACGTAAAGTTTAAAACTTTTTGACCCAAAAAACTTAGATAATATTTATTTCTCAAGAGTTGCTTTTTTATTCTTTCTTCCCCAGTATGCTCTTTTTTTAGTTCGATATTAATAATATTATTTTCACCAAATCTTAAAAGGTCGAATTCTTTACCAATTTGATTGATTGTATAACCAACATAATACCCATCAAATATATCTATGTGTTTCACTTTTAGAAATTCATATA
This sequence comes from Peribacillus faecalis, assembly GCF_014712675.1. Taxonomy (GTDB): domain Bacteria; phylum Bacillota; class Bacilli; order Bacillales; family DSM-1321; genus Bacillus_AD; species Bacillus_AD faecalis. The sequence goes on from NZ_JACXSI010000003.1 coordinate 80,432, forward strand.
ATTTAATCATTAACGAATTTAAATCTTCAATTTCACTATCTTTTATTTCGATAGCAAAATGATTTATATACTTCTCATAAATTACTGGTTCTAAATAATTTTTTGCATTAATTAAAGATACTAGATTTATAGGTTTCAACTCATTCTACCCTCTCAAAATGGAATAATGACCTTATGAAGCTAACAGTATATAAGATACCATAATATTCATTATTTTCCAAAGCAGATTGTTACTAGAGAGACAGCTATTATTTCTGTGATTTTCTATTAGTCTCATTACTTCCGTTGTAGTTAATTAAATATTGAAACCATCATTATATAAAGAGTTGCATTTTCCGTTACAATTCTAATACCTTGTGAATAACCTCTTTTACTTTCTTTTCGGCTTTTGCTTTGGTTTGATGAAATCCTTTATCAATAAAATGATGTGCAGGATATTGACCACGCTTTGATCCATAGTTGTGTGTCATTCCATATCTAAAAATCTCTTGATCTGTTCCCTTACGAACACCAACCTTAATTTTAGATCTTGTACCATTCCCACTTTGACTATGCACACCAATTGAATCTCTAAGTTTGCCAGTGTCAACTAAATCATCTTTTATGATACTCTCTTTAATACCTTCTGCAACAATTTCCCCAGCAGGTTCTAGTACCTTATTGGCAAACTCTTTTTGAATCTTCCGTTCCATTTCCTTCATTTTTGCTTCTAATTCGTGAAAATCTACTTTAAACCCACTCATTAGTATGCACCTGCTAATCTGTTTTGTCTTTTTTCTAATACATTCATATGTGACTTTAATTGTTTGCCATCAATATATAACTGTGCTTCTAGTGTATTAGTTTTGTTTACTAATGCTTCTAATAATTGATTTTGCTGTAACAGAGTATTTACTATTGCTTGTTCTGATTCTGTAACAACATTCACAGTTTTGGTAAACGATGTGCCACTAGCTGCCGAATATCTCGGAGAATTGTAATCTAAGCTTCTCAATCTTGCCTTCAGTTCTTCATTTTGTCTTGTGAATCCCAAATCATATTTTGTAGCAATTTCTATTGGCTCGATTGTAGGGAGACTTACTGTAGAAGGGATGTTTGCATCTAACTCAATACTCTTTTTACCATCCAATAGGTTGCCAACTGCCCCGACTGCGGAAGATACGGCAGATACAAATTTACTATCTTTAAGTTTACCCCAAAGTTCACCAACCCACGCAACTGCGTCAGCAATAGCGTTTGCAAGATCTAAAGCCCAACCAACTACTGGTTCAATAGCACTTCCTAGAACCTCCATACCTTTTTTACCTTTGGTTTTAAGTTCTTCCCATTTTTCTTGGTTCTCTGATACGTTTTCAGTTAAATCTTTTACTTTTGATTCTGTTTCAATTGTGGCGTCTTTTGCTCCACCCATTGCAAGAATCGCTTTAGAACCAGTATCTTCCCACATCGTTCCGAATAGAGCCATACCAATTTTATTTTGGTCTACTTGGTTGTCTACACCTTTTAAATCGTTAATAGCACTAAACATAACATCTGAAACAGTTACTTTACCATCTAAATATTGTTGGTATAAGTCTTGTGTTCCTTTTGATAATTGGTCAATACCTTCTTCTTTAAATGACTTTGTGCTTTCAGTACCTTGAACACCGAACTCTTTAACTGCGTCCATTAATTTATCGGTACTCATTGCACCTTCGTCCATTCCTAATACAATCATTTGTGCCATCTCTTGTGCTGTCAATCCACTGTCAATTAGTGCAGATGAATATTCGGTTAATGTATCTAATAGATCACCTTCTGCATTAGCACCTTCCTGACAACCGTAAATGATTACGCCAAAAGCTTCTTCTGCTGTAAGACCCATATTTGTCATCAATAAATCTGTTGTTCTGATAACTTCATTTACATCAAAGTTGAATGTATCTGCAACAGCCAATGCTTGTTCTCCAACTTCTGCAATTTTTTCTGTTGGAACATCTTTCAATTGCTGTTTAACCAAAGAAACTACATACGCTAAATCACCAGTAGACTTACCACTAGACCACGCACTACTATCCAATTCATCTAGTTCTTTTTTTAACTCTGCAACTACTTTTTTACTTGCACCAGTGCTATTTTCAATAGTACGCATTGCCCCTTCCCATTCTTTAGAAACAGAATAAGCTTTTGTACCAATTGCCCCTACTGCTGTTACAACTCCACCTGCAATACCAACCAATGCACCTAGACCAACACCCATTGCACCAAATTTACCAATTGAACTTGAAGCTACACTACCAATAACACCGCCCAAGCCTGGAATATTTGAAGCTAAATCACCTATTTTATCACCAAAATCTGAAGCACCTAGACCTGCATCTTCAAGAGCGTTTTTAAATTTGCTCATTTTAGAGCCACTGTTTGATAAATCGTCTAAAGCTCTTTTTGCGTCATCAACTGAACGCTCCATTTTATCAATAGCACCTTTTGTTCCTGCAATAGCTGTTTCCATACGAGCCATTTTACCAATGTTATCTTGAATACCACTACTTAAACGAGAAAAGGCTTTTTCGCCTTCTTTTGTGCTTGTATCTAATCCTTCTAACTTCTTTTTCATTTTGTCAGTAGCAGAAGCCAATTCACTAAATTCTTTTCTTTGAAGGCTTAGTTTTTTGTTTAAGCCGTCTTGTTGTTCAGTAAAGAATTCAATTGCTTTTTTACAACCATCTGTACTTTTAGAAAAATTCTTAACTCCACCAGTGGCAATTTCAAACTGTTTACTAGTTGATTTTAATTGTTTATCAATGGTGCTAATACCTTTTTTAAAATCTCCAGTATTTAAGGCTAAATCCACACTAAGCTGTAAATTATTATTGTTTGCCATTTTGTTTCCTCCTTATAGTTTGTAACCTTTAAAACTCCCTCTAATACTCTTAATCATTTGAGTATAAAGGGGATTCTGATTAATTTTTACATCAGTTGCCAATGTTGAACGTGTATTATATAAATCACTTACCATTTGTATAACCAATACTGATGCTATTTTGCTTCCGTCTAGTTCACTAATTTCTTTTAATCCTGTTTCGAACAAAATACATTCTCTTGCTGATTCAATTAAAAGTTGTAATAATAGATCATCGTCTTCGAAATCCACATATAGATATTGTTTAACAAAATCCAAATTCACTTCAGAAAATGAAGGTAGAGCACCCCTATTTGCTTGCTCTAAAAAAGTACGAGACATTTTGAATTTTTGAGCGTTTGTTTCCATATTAGTTTTCTCCTTTTTCTAATTCTTCTAGTGTTAGAATGCCTTGAAAATCAAAGACCTTGCCAAAATAACCATCGTCAAAAATATCCACTGAATACATAAAGCGAAACCCTGCATTTTTCATTAGCTTTTTGATAGCTTGTGAGTTATCCTTTTCATTCGCTTCTCTCCAATAAGTAACTTTAAACTTATATAGTTCAGCTTGATTTTCATTGTCAAATACCATAAAGTCTTCTTCAGCATAAACAGTTAAAGTAACATACTGTTTCGCACTCCCTCTATAAAAAGAAAGAACCACTGGAATCTCCAATGGCTCTAAAGCTGTATAAACCTTTTCAAATAACGTCATTACTGCTCAATCCTTTGTAATAATAGTTCATTAAACATCACATCATACTCGTTTAAGCTATATATTTTATATACATATCCATCCTCTAAACGAATAAAGTGCTTTTCGGTCAATTGAAGATTTCTTCTTTTGCGTAAAAATACTCTCTTTCTAACTTGGTGTAGTTCACGATCTGCACCTAGAAATGCTTTACCACTCTCACCAATAACTTTTGCTCTTGTAGTTAGAATAGAATTGTATACAGTTTTCTGAATACCGTTTTTTCTATCTATCTCCGTTCCTTCTACACAAATATCAATTTTTGTTCTTAGTTCGCCTATTTCAACGCTACTCTTACCTTGACGTAAATACATCATTACAAATCACCCTTTAGTTTCAGTAGATGATATTTAGCTTTAATACGAACTCTCTGCTCTTCCATTAACATTTCATCTAATGAACGACATTCAGCAAAACTTGAAGCATAGGCTGGGTTCTCAACTAAGGAAATCTCGAATAACTCTAGTTTCTCTACAACTCGATGATACAGATTCATTGCTTTATTCCACGTATCTTCCAAAGCTTTGAAGCCAAACGACACTTGTAATTCATTCGCTTCTACTTTTTTTCTCAATTCATCGCAGCCTTCGTTTAAAACAACGTCAAATTCAATACCATTCTCTACTTCACGATATTCAACTCTTTTTGCAATGTTGATTAATTTATTATGCTCTAAATGTACCTTCAAACCTTTAGGATTTTCTTTTAAAGCTGTCATCATTCCTTGATGATCTATTTGTTCCACGAAAGAAACTTTATGTTTAGGATGATACAGAACCTTACTATTCGTGTTTGTAGGAATAAACATAGTGATTTTGTTTTCATTAATACTTCTAATTTCGTGACTAATTTTGATATTTTCCATTTTCACACCAATCCTAACGCTTTTAATACTGGGTCATCCTTTGTCGTTTGAAGTTGGGTTTGATTTTCTCGGATGCCCTCAGTTAGTTTTTCTAATAATTCTGTTTGATTTTTAATAGTTGATTGTATATTTTTACGTGCATCTAATAATTTACTTGGAATCAATGAGCCATATCTATCAATCATTGTTGTTCCATTCTCATCAATTGCTTTCTGAATATGATGAAGGTTAATATATTCACTAACTAGATTCTCAATAATTTCCTCAATCATTTCATTCTCTTCTATGAGAAATCGGTCTTTTAACATTTTGCGGATTCTACTTTTTCTAGTATAGGTAGCGTTTTTTGACACTTGCGTATTCTCCTTTCTTAGATGTAAGATTATGAAAGATTTCGGGACTAAAAAAAGCTCAGAAACCTTGATATAATAGGCTTCTGGGCTTTTTTGACTTACTTTTTGAAAAATTGATTTGTTGTAAGCAAGACTCATCGGGTACTGTGAAGCCTTCTAAAATACCCCCCCGTTAAAATAAGACATTGGGGTATTACGCTGTTTGTTATTCCTCCTGATCCTTCTTACCATCCTTTTGCTCTACAATATTCTCTTTATCTTCCATATCATTACTATTTGAAACAATTATATTTTCTTTTTTATTATTTATTTCTTGATCTTGATTTGTTTTACTTTGCTGTTCTGTTGCCAATGTATTCATTACTATTGTTCTATCTACAATTGATTGCTTATCAATCTCTTCTTTATACATCAACACACTAGCCTGAGTGTGATAGTAATAATCGTGTTCCTCTCTTGGAAGTAATAACATATCATTCAATTGGTTCTTAGAAAAAATACCGTCTTTAAATAATTTCCCATAAGTTTCAGCCTTCTCGGTTTCATCCAATCGTACCAATGAAGTGGTATCTAACTCCACAATAAGATTATCCTTCTCTGATTCTAAGAGTAACTGACGCTCGATCTCGGATTCAATATGCTCACACATCGGCATATACACTTGCTGAAGCAATAATGTTCCTAACTGTTTAACAGATACATTCACACTTTCTAAAGTTTGTGTATTCGGCAGACCGAAAAGCAGCGATATTTGTTTTAACTCTCTTTTTTCCCAGGCCTCAATCATTTGGATTAAAGGATTATTATTATCAATCGTGTTGAGTTTCAATCCCTCTTCTAATAAAACTGTTCGCTTAGAACGATTGTTACCACTATAATTACTATCCCACGAACTTCTCAACTTTTCTAAAGTAGATTCAGATAAGCGACCTTCCGCAGAAAGATATTTATCCACGTATGAGCCATTTTCCAAAGCTTCACTCATTGCATTTCGTTCTGACAGCAATTGACGTAGTATAGTTGCATTAGCTAGAACCCCACCGTTTGGATTCTCTAGAATAAAGAAATCTGTATAATCGCCTTTGATTCTTTTGTTGTTCAATGTAGCTTCAATAACTTGGTGAATAGGCAAACCCATATCATCATAAGCATATGAAACCATAACATTAGTAACTGGATAGAAACCAACAATTTTGTTCCCCTTACGTTTAATGTAAGAGTAATGGTGTCCTTTACAAAGAAGATCAGTTGCAACAGTCTTTTTCCATTGGTATGAACCTAGAAACGGATTAGATTCTTTGTTTAGTAATTTGTGTCTGTAATCATTTGTCTTCACTTTACCTAACTTGGTATCAGCCTTAAAAATAACTACATCAAAAGAAGCCATTGTACCACTAATTTGTTCAACTAATTTTCTGGCAGTAGGAATGGAAAGTAATTCACCCATTGACACTTCTTGAAATGCTCGTTGAAAAATACCACCGCCACCAAAGAATGATACATAGTTTCTATTACGATCTTCAATGTTCTTTGCAAGGTCTTTACCTAAAACCATTTTTTGAAATCTATTTAATTTCATTTTATTATCTCCTATTCTTTAATTGTAAATAAAAAAAAATAAGGGAGAACAACACCTTAGAAGTGTCACTCTCCCTTTTTTGACAAAAAAAATAAGCCTTGGAACTATTTAATTTTGATTGCAATTGCTTGTTGCTCATCTACAACTTTCACATCTGCGAACATATCAGCAACATATGTGTATACACCTTTACGAGCGCCTTCTACATCAGCAATTTTTTCAACTTGAATTTCTTGCTCAACACGTTTGTTCCAAAGTGCAGGGTTTACAATGAATACTGGACGGTTGCCAGATGCTACGCTTTGCACAGCGTCATTAATAACTACCTCTAACCCTACGATTTTGTAAACAAATTCATTTTGTGCATTCTTTTCACGAACCATTAATAGGTTTCCGTTTCCGTCTTTCCATTGAGCCATTTCTTGAAATGTAGAACGTGCTACCATTACTTTTGCGTTAGCTAATACAGAAGGATGTAAAGAAGCTACTGCTTTAATAATATCGTCTAGTGATAAAGCACCTTGAGCCTTAGTTACTACTTCGTTTTTAAGGTTTACTAGACCATCGAAGTTAGTTTCATCGCCAGTACCTAATACAAGGTTTACAGCAATTTTACGAGCGATACGCTCTGCTAATTTGTCAACGAAATAAGATTCATCTAGTTGAGCGTTGTAAACGAAGTTTTTAGTTAATTGGATTGCTGAACCTACACGTTTTAAGCCTAGTTCAACTTTTTCGAACTCTTCATCAGCTAAAGCGATTTCGCCTAGTTCTGCATAAAATTCTGCTGATTTTGGGTTAAGTTCTTTAAGAACTTCGATTTTACCTACACCACTAATCACTGGGATTTCAGCAAAGAAAGAATATTTTTCTTCTAATTTAGCGATTACTGCTTCTGCAATTGTAGTTGGAATAACTTTTGACCCCTCTCCAGTCGTAAGCATTGCTCGTACTTCTTCCATAACATTTGTGTGTTTTTCCATTTTGATTTCCTCTTTCTCTTGTTTAATTGTTTCGATAGATTCGAAACTACGAATTTCTTGTTCTAATTTTTCACATTCAGTAATTAATTGTTCAACTTCTTCAGTATTGAAAGCTGCCGAACGCATTTCGTCTTCTAATTTACTTGCTAGTTCAGCCTTTTTTTCTTTAAGCATCTTTAAATCCACTTTCTGAACTTCCTTTCTTAATAAATTTGTACAATTGGCATATGATTATCTTCAGATATTTCAATAGAGATTAGATCATTCACGTCAACCCCTAAAGCATCTGCCAATGCATTTAATTGATGAATGCTGTGAATTTCTCTTTTGGTAATTAACCGCCAACAATGTTGATGAGAAATATTCATTTTGAATGCTAATATCTGAAATAATTGAGTTCTATTTTTATAGTTCTTTTCTTTTAGCGTTCTATCTAGTAATTGATTAATAGCCTTATAATTCACCGTAATCATTATTCTTGATCTCCTTTTTAATTTTCTTTTGATTGACATAAAAATAAGAAAATGCAATCAAATAAAAAAAAGACACTTAATAGTGCCTTTAATTCTACCCACGCTAAAAACTACAACTGATAATGTTGGAGGTCAAAAAGAGTTATAGTTTTTAGCAAAGGTAGAAGAAAAACCTTTGCTAACAATTAGATAATCAAATTCGCTCATTAGAGCAAGAAAAAGAAAAAAGTATTAAAGAAAGTGAGATAACTTCCCTACACCTTTTATGTGGTTTGAAGTCGAATTTGTTAACAAATAAAACTAAATTTTTTAGTTTTTTTACTATTATTTTCAAATAACAAATGTTCTTGCTATTTTTTCTCCATAATGTTTTTTACGATCAACACTGTTATTCAAATAAACTTGCACTAAACTATCCTTCTCTTTTTTAACAGCAGCCTTACTCAAATAATAGTATTTCCCTTTGTTTGGATATGTGTCTAAATTGCCACCAAGTTTTTTAATTAACCTTTTAATATGAAATACTCTGCAATCACTACTATCTTCCAGACCAAACACTAATGAACCTGTTTTTTCTATGTTAATAAAGGTTTCGTTAATGTGAATGTTCTCTATACCTAATCGCTTCGCCCAGTTTTTTCTAGTGTGAACATATTCTTTATTTTTCCCTGCAACACTTTCTATACCAAAAGCTAGATTTTGTTTTTTTCCGCCAGTTAAAGTGCTGTAATCACAATCCCCAACCGAAAGCAAGTCATAGAAAATTCTAAAGCCTATTTTTCCGTCTTTTTTATATTGCTTTAGATCCTTCTTCACAATGTCATCTAGAATATCACAACCAATAGCATTCAAGCACGCTAGAAGGATGTGTACACTATTTAGGTTATAATTATCTTTAAGTTTGCCAGTACCTTTGTCTGTACCACAAATAGCATCTATATTCGTTCTCTCACACTTTGTAATCTCAGTGTGATTTAAATGATTGTCGATAGCTAATTTAATATAATCTACGCAAGGAAAATTATCTGCAACTGGTACATCAAATGTAAAGAATCCTTCTTTAGCTTTCTCTTCATCTAGTGCCATTACCTTAGAATATTCTGAGCCACCAGTTAATCTTCTTGAATAACCGATAACAGTAGGGGGTGTTAATTTTAGTTCCTTTCGGACATAGCAACATACCAAATAACACAACCAACCATCTTCATCTGAACTATCAAAGAAAATATTCATTTCATCCTTTTGTAATCCTTCTGCTAAAGTATTTCCCCACTCAACCAATTTTTTGTATAATACCTCTTGTCTCTTCATTTTCTTTTCTCCTTTTTTCTTTTTCAATTCTGTTTTCAGAACGGGATTAAATTCTCCTTTGGCACTATTAGTCTCCTTATTCAGCAAGTAGACTAAACTGACTAAAATTTAAAACCAGTTAATTCACAACACTTCACTGCATTAGAAAAAATCTCTTCTGCATTTCTACACGCTTTAAAATACTCTAATGTCATCACTTGAAGCTTTTCATCATTCTCAATCACTTTACCTTCTACTTCCCTATCAAACTCCTTAGAAAGTATTTTGAGAGCTTCTGCAACCTCTTGAATCATTGTACATTGTGAAGGTGACACCAAATAAAGATGCTCCAATGCTTCTGTGTTATCCATTAACTTTTTCATATTAACCATTTCTAATTTATTCATATTTAAACAATCTCCTTTAATCCAGCTATAATTAGTGCTTTTTCACATACTGTTTCTACATCTAATCTAATTTGTTCATATTCCTTCTTTAGTTCATCATTTCTCTTCTTCATATTTAAAAGTAAAGCTTTGTTATCAGAGTGTGGCAAACAACCTCTAGGGCTGATTTTTAATCCGTTACTCAGTAACCCTTTAGAATCTTCTTTAATTTCTTGATATTCCTTCAAACTTTCTAACAATCCAATAGTAGAAAACTCAAATCCTTTCATCATAAACCAAAGAGCAGTAATCATTAGTGGCTCTCTTTCTGCCAATCTGCTATTTAATAATTCTTGGTTATCTCTCACCATTTTTAAATTTTCCATTTCAAATAAATCCAAAATATCCATTTTAACTTTCTCCTTTTGTCTTCATAAAGAAAGTGCCACCATTTCATCGTATGGTAGCACTTCTGATTTAATATTTACTTGTCTCCCAAAGCCATTCGGCTCACTATCTAGAGGAATCAAACCACGTACTAAGTTTAATCCAGTAACACTTATTTCTGTTGGTTCAGTAATAGATGTAGTATCTTCCACTTCTCTAGTATCTTCTACTGTATCAATTGAAAATCTTTCAAAAGCAATCTCTTCAATAATTTCAAATGGACAAGGTGGTATTCCATATCCTAATTGTTCCATAACAACTGCATTTGGTTTTCTAGTGTGTTTCTTAATGATTTCAAATCCATTTAACCTTTTGAACTCACTACGACTATCATTTTTCACATCTTTATCAGCGTGTGCGCCTAAATCATCTTCGTAATGGTGATCAATCCAATCTGATTGCCATTGCCAATAGTCTTTCCATACATTATGAGAAACTGCTACTGGAATACCAAAACGCTTATAATAATATGTGTTTTCATTAACATCACGCATATAAGAATCCCAATCTTGTGTTCGCAAATTATAGTAAGGTGTTTTAACTTTTTCTAATTTAGGCACTAAATATCCGATTTTTCTAAACTTTGAAATGATATTAGACACTGTAGAAGGATGTAAATCTAGTTCCATCCCTAATTCTTCATTAGTCATAAAATCAACTGACCAATAATTTTGACAAAGGTAATGTAAAACTTTATCCATATTTTCTTGTCGGTCTTCTCGTATTTTTCTAGTTTTGACTACTTCTTTGTTTTCACTATAAGGAAAAGTGATTCTCATTGCTCTCCCTTCGCCAGTTATTTCATAAGAACCGTAGTTTTGTTCAATATCTCTAAGCATTTTCGCTTTCATTTTACCAGATACTGAACCTACTTCTTTTTTATTAATTAATTCATATGCTTCTTTTAATGTTACTGTAATCATTTTGTATGTTTTCTCCTTTGTATTGTTTGTCTTAGTAAATATCTTTTTTTAGTATGATTCTCGACCCTTTTTTGACTTGGGTATAAAAGGTCGTGAATAAGTGTTTGAAAATTATGAATAAATAACAAAGAAACATTAACCAAAATGGGCTAATGCTTCTTGTAATAAAAAATTGTTTTGAAAAACATAAATATCAAGGTGTTTATGTTCTCTATGTTTTTCAATATCAACTAAATTACATCCATATTGAATTAAATTAATTGCTAAGGATTTTTTGAAAATTCTTTTCTTGCTCATATTAGTAATCTCCTTTTTGTGTTAATTTAAAATTAATCAACGGTTTGCCTTATTTTCTCTAGGAAAACTCACTATTAAAAAGACTAACAAACAAATATAGCCTACATTCTCAACTAAAATTTCTTCCATACTTATTCCTCCTGTGAATTTAATTATCTAATTTGAAAAGGTTCGTAATGTACAGTTAAGAAATTTCACCAGTGGATATTTTCTTCTCCTATCTTCCCCTTCAACCTTTATATAATCTGAAAGCAGTTTTATTAACATAAAATGTGCAAAAAAAATAAGAATTTTCAATAATAAAATAGAAAATTCAGTAAATTTGAGTTGATTTTGATGGTTTTGACATCAGCACAGACGTGAAATTGTTCGTTTGGAGAAAACCACGACACGAACCTGGGGATCTAAGGTTTCGGAATCAGTTTTTATTTTTCTGTTGGCTATCTTCACTATCATTCTCAAAGTCTAAGCCCAAATCATCAATAGTTTTTAGCACATCAGAGAATTTGTTGTTTCTTATTTTCTTCTTCATTTCCCTCTTAACCCTAGTTCTTCCATATCGCACTTTTTTATCTTCCATATTTTTCATTATTATCTCTCCTTTTTTAAGAGGATAACACACCTTAAATGGAAAATAAAGTAAATAATTATAAAGCATTTCGCATAAAAAAGCAATGTTTAAAACGTTTAAAACACTTTTTATTTTTTATATTTTTCTCTTAGCATCTTTTGAAGTTCATTTTTTCTTCTTTTAAAGTCTGCCTGTTCTTCATTAGTCATTACTGGAGGTTTATATTCTTCTTTTAACCATTTAGGTACAATTTCTTTTCTAGTCGATGTGCTATATGTATTTTGATATCCCATAGAAGAACGGTATTCTTTCTTATAGGCTACTACCTTTTTTACTTTATTAGCCACTTTTTTCACAACTTTAGATGTAACTGTGCGTACTTCTTCCACTACTTCCTTAACAATCCCAATTGCTTCAAATGATAAAAGTTGAATTTTATTTGAGGTTTGGCGAAACTTTCCGTTTAAAGTTTTTTCTTTACGAGAGGAGACAACAAAGATTTCTAATTGTTCAGCACGTTTGATGGCATTTTGAACTGTACGCACAGAGCAGCCTACATTCTCAGCAATAGTTTCATTGCACTCAAAGAACTCACCACGATACTTGCGCAGTTTAGTGATTATATATTTAACCACTGCTTGTCCTTGTTTTCCGAAGTGTTTTAGTTTATTAGCCATATGTAAGTTTCCTTGTTCAAAAATATCCTCTGCTTTGTAAAGAACTATTTTTTCCATTGTCGCCACTCCTAGATGTATTAGAACTAAACATTAATTTATGGTATAATTCACATAAAAGTTACGTAACTTATCCGTAATTAAATACTACTACAAAGTTACGTAACTTTCAAGTATCTAGATAAAATAATTTTTGGAGTTGATCTTATGGCTTTTGTAAATAAGAAGAAGGTCACTATTGGTCTAACTGAAGAAGTCTCTACTTTTGCTAAAGAAAAAGCAAAAAGTATTGGTATGTCTATGAGTGTTTATATTGAGACTTTGTTAAGAAAAGAGATGGAAAAAGAAAAAGAGAATGGATGATTTTTGTCCACTCTCTTTTTTATTTATTAATTCTTTTATTTTTAATTATTGTATTTTAATTATTCTTTTTTCGTATGCAAAGGTGGATGTAATACCCTATGAATATGGGGAGGCAAAGGAGGGTGTAAAAGGGGGTGAAATTTACTAATCTTTTAGTGACCTCTAGGGTTGATTTTTAGAACCGTTCCAAGAACAGCTCCGAAATCTGTTACGATTCCTTTATATCATTGTTATTCTTAGAAATGTTCTCTATTTGTAAAGTGGGTATAACACCCACTTTAGCAGAGTAAAGAAATACTCTAACAATATTGTTTATAGTGTTTTAATTTTCACGACCCTTTTCGACTTAGATATATTATAGATATAATAGACCATCGGAGATAAGGGTCGTGAATAATTCAATTACTAAAAGAAAACTAGATATTATTTAATGGACTGAATTTATTATGACCTTTTTGAACATCCTTGCTAAACAAATTTACATACGTTTTTGTCATATCTAAGGTAGTATGCCCTAGTATTTGTTGCAACTGAAATACATTCGCACCATTCATAACACACAACTTAGCAAATGTATGTCTTAGGGTATGGGGTGAACATCTAACATTTGTAATATTAGCTTTCTTCCCATAGATAGAAACACGAGTTTGAACTTGTCTTTTACTTAGTGCTGTTCCATCAAGTGTAATGAATAATTCTTTATCATCAGCAACACCTCTAATACTAAGCCACTTTTTCAGTTGGTCTTTCATCTTCTTTTGAATTGGCACAGTACGTTCAAAATAAGTCTTTGTATTGCGTATAAGGATTGTTCCCTCTTTTAAGTTTACATCTTCTACCCTAATACCTATTAATTCATTCGCCCTAATTCCAGTATCAATGAATAGCATTATAATTGTGTAATCACGCACCCCAATAAATGTTCTGAGATCACACGCTTTCAAAAGGCTTTCGATTTGCTCAATACTAAATGTTTCAATCACAGGCTTTCTAGTTTTAAGTGAATGAATATCTTTTGTCGGATTACTTTTTATATATCCATTTTGATAACAAAAAGAGTAGAATGCCTTTAAAGCTCTGATTCGTGTATTGATCGTAGTCGCTTTAATACCTGCTTCTTGCATATCTCTAATTACTCTTTTGATTATCGCACTATTTATTGTTGCCGAATTTGGATTAATACCTAAGCCATTTAGAGTACCCTTAAAGGCTCTCAATTCATTTTGATAAAATTTGATTGTGTGAGGTCTTAGGTTTCTAATGACACAATCATCTTTGTGTAACTCCATTAATTCATCAAAACTATACTGATGATTAATAACCGCACCTTGAATGTTTTCTAATTCACTATAAGTGAGTTCATTTTTTCTTCTGCTCATAGCTGCTCTTCTCCCTTCATACACGACACATAGCACAATATTTTGTACCTAGTAATAGTGTGCGATGAAAAGAAAAAAAGCCTTCTACAATAGTGTAGAAAGCTTCTCCCATAAGGCTTTTTGATACCGGTGGTCGGGGTCGAACCGACACTCCCGAAGGAACACGATTTTGAGTCGTGCGCGTCTGCCAATTCCGCCACACCGGCATGATATGGAGGCGGCAACCGGATTCGAACCGGTGGATAAAGGTTTTGCAGACCTTGGCCTTACCACTTGGCTATGCCGCCATATAATATTGAACTTTACCTTGGAGCGGAAGACGGGATTCGAACCCGCGACCCCAACCTTGGCAAGGTTGTATTCTACCACTGAACTACTTCCGCAAAAATGGCTGGGCTAGAAGGATTCGAACCTTCGCATGACGGAATCAAAATCCGTTGCCTTACCGCTTGGCTATAGCCCAATGATATTTATAATTGTAACACATAATCTTTCAAAAATAAATGGGGCGACTGAAGGGAATCGAACCCTCGAATGTCGGAACCACAATCCGATGCGTTAACCACTTCGCCACAATCGCCATTGTAAGATTGGCAGGGGCAGTAGGAATCGAACCCACACTGACGGTTTTGGAGACCGTAGTTCTACCTTTAAACTATGCCCCTAAGTGAATAAATGGTGGAGGGGGACGGATTCGAACCGCCGAACCCGGAGGGAGCGGATTTACAGTCCGCCGCGTTTAGCCACTTCGCTACCCCTCCACATATTCAAATAGATAAAAATGGTGCCGGCGATAGGAGTCGAACCCACGACCTACTGATTACAAGTCAGTTGCTCTACCAACTGAGCTACACCGGCAATAATGGTGGCTCAGGACGGAATCGAACCGCCGACACAAGGATTTTCAGTCCTTTGCTCTACCGACTGAGCTACTGAGCCATACATTATGTAAATAAAAATGGCGGTCCCGACGGGAATCGAACCCGCGATCTCCTGCGTGACAGGCAGGCATGTTAACCGCTACACCACGGGACCACTTATTATTGCGGGGACAGGATTTGAACCTGCGACCTTCGGGTTATGAGCCCGACGAGCTACCAGACTGCTCCACCCCGCGACGATGAGAATATAATGAAATTTATATGGTGGAGGATGACGGGATCGAACCGCCGACCCCCTGCTTGTAAGGCAGGTGCTCTCCCAGCTGAGCTAATCCTCCGAATATGAATGGTGACCCGTACGGGATTCGAACCCGTGTTACCGCCGTGAAAGGGCGGTGTCTTAACCGCTTGACCAACGGGCCATTTAAGTAAGAAAGTAAATGGCGGAGAGCAAGGGATTTGAACCCTTGAGACAGGTTTTGCCCGCCTACACGATTTCCAATCGTGCTCCTTCGGCCTCTCGGACAGCTCTCCTTTAAAATGGCTCCGCAGGTAGGATTCGAACCTACGACCGCTCGGTTAACAGCCGAGTGCTCTACCACTGAGCTACTGCGGAACAATAAGAACCTGGCAACGTCCTACTCTCACAGGGGGAAACCCCCAACTACCATCGGCGCTGAAAAGCTTAACTTCCGTGTTCGGAATGGGAACGGGTGTGACCTTTTCGCCATCATTACCAGATACAAGATTGCTGCCTGAATCTTCTTAGATTAACAGACTAATTCTTAGAGACAAATATTATTATAATATATTCTCTAGAAATTGCAAGAAGAAATTTTTATTCCTTCAAAACTAGATAACAGAAGGTAAGTAATTTGCATTAAAAACACGTTGTATTGTCCAGCTACGGCTCCTAACGAAACTGTACAG
>NZ_JACXSI010000004.1 GCF_014712675.1 Peribacillus faecalis
AAGTCCTCCTTTGGTTATTTAAGGGTCCCGTGCACTGGACACCTCGTATCATACCAAGGAGGCTTTTTTTGTTCAAACTTCATTTTGCTTCAATACAGGAATGCTTTCTTAAGAAGCATCGGGGGACCTTTCATCACGGAAAGCCCCCTTTTTCAATGATGAAATCATTTAATAGCTTTGCTATAATGTGTTTGAGGTGTAAAGAATGATTCGAGCAGAAGGATTTGTGGTTGTATTAGTGAAAAACGGACATTTCCAGCCAGATGATCTGTTTTTTAAAAATAAAGATTTAATAGTCAAAGTCAAGAGCATAAAACAGGTATTGGACTCCCAATCCAATCCCGCTATTGAACTGACTTGCACATATAAAATCAATTTGAAGGAAAGATATTATTGCCATTCGCCAAATGATTACGTCGGTCATGTTTTTCCTGCATTAAGAAAATACATCAGCCCGATTTTGCTGACACAAGTCGTTTATATTGACAGAGCATATGATGCAAAATTGACATAAGAAAAACCGGCACCGGTCCTTTTTCATTATGAATATGCTACTTAATTAACCTTAAGAATGCAGAGGCAGCGACACCTCTGCATTTATATGTTTCATCTACAGCAATGCCGCTACAATCGGCACCAATAACAGCAACACTACAAATACAATCAGGCATTTAAAAATTATCGTTTTCATTCTTATTCCCCCCACTAAATAACTTTACCCTCCTTTACATTCACATTAACCATTTTTGTGGAAGGATTTTACAAGGTGATAGCGAACCTTAAATACAAAGGAGGCGCTTATTATGTATGTAAATGAAGAATATGAGATTGTTTATCCGAAAGAATTAATTCACTTAGAGAGTGAAGGCATTTTGGTTTCTCCACAAAATAGACAATATGGAGTAATTGGATTAAGAGAACAAATCGGCAGCTTCTATTTGCTTCGGATTTTTCTGATGAAGCGCGAAACATCTCAGGCACTATTTTTCATTAAAGAAGAAATGACAGCGCTTACCTTCGATGATAATGAAAGTCTTTCCGCTTTCTTTCAGCGGCTACCGGGAATGAGCGCTTTTGATTTCATGCTCTTTCAGCACGATATTGAACAAAGGAAAAACTAGCCGTTATGAAGCTAGTCTTCACCATTACAAGCCTTTCGTATTAATTCTGAATACCGCATCCTCGTAACTGGAATCATCATCCCATGAACTGTCATTTAAGTGTGCATCAAAGTTTTGGATTTTTTTTGGAGAGATAAACAAATAGATCTTCCCTTTTCTTAGTTGCTCATAATAATTTTCTTTTTCTTCCTGTGTCAAACCAAACATATCTTCAGATCCAACGATACCTTCAATTTCTGGTTTATGATGCCCGATTACTCGTCTCATTGTTTGCAGAAAGCTATTGCGGTCTTCAAGAGTCGAAAAGTGCACTTTCTCTTTTTTCTCAAAATAAAGATCATCTCTCGTATCTGCCAGCAATTGAATGTCTTTGCTTTTATAGCCCTGATCCTCAAGACTATGAATCTCGCGCAACACTTCCGTATGATTGTCATATGGACCATATAGTTCGCCAAACATAACGTCACCTCCAGTTTTATGTATGAAACTATTCCCTTTTTAAAAGGAAAGAAAACATTACTAAATCGCATATCCAACTTTTGTTTATGAGACAAGATCTGTGTTGAAGGCTTCCCCATTTAACAAATATTTCATTTCTCACAATTTGCCCACATTTTATAGTACGATATATATATAACATCCAGAAAGGAACTATATTATGTCATATAAAATGATTGTGCTAGATTTAGATGATACGTTACTGCGTGATGACCATACAATATCTGACCGAACGAAAGATGCACTTATGAGAGCTCAGGAACAAGGCGTAAAAGTTGTGCTCGCATCAGGTCGCCCTACTTCTGCAATGAAACATATCGCCGAAGAGCTGGAATTAGCGAAATACGGAAGCTTCATTTTGTCATTTAACGGTAGTCAAATTATTGATTGGCAAGATAAACAAAGAGTATTCAGTAAAACATTAAGCCCGGAAGCAGTTCATAAACTTTATGATATTAGTCGTCGTGAAGGTGTGAGCATTCATACCTATATTGGAGATGACATCGTGACAGAGGATGACAGCATGTATACTGCCGAAGAATCTGCCATTACAGGAATTCCTGTAAAATTTGTCGATTCCTTCAAGAAAGCGGTTACTGAACCGGTCGTGAAATGCTTAATGCTTCACGATCCTGAAATATTGAAAGTAGTCGAGGCTAAGCTGCAAGCCGAATTAGAAGATGAGTTCAGTGTAATGCGCTCTAAGCCTTACTTCCTTGAATTTATGCAAAAAGGCATTACAAAAGGCACTAGCTTAAATCATTTAATCCAAATTCTCGGTATTGAGCGTGAGGAAGTCATTGCTATGGGAGACAGCTACAATGATCTTGAAATGATACAGTTTGCCGGCCTTGGTGTCGCAATGGGCAACGCAAATGATGACATTAAAGCAGCTGCTGACTATGTGACAGATACAAATATGAATGACGGCGTTGCAAAAGTTGTAGAAGAATTCATTTTAAATGAGCTGGTAACAGCGTAACAAAGCATCCGCGCTATTAAGTTAGCGCGGATGTTTTTTCTTTTCTTTTCAGTCAAAAATCGTCTATTATGAAAGTTGTGGCAACCTTAAAGGAGGATTATACATGAAAAATGAAAAATATTTTTCCGAGACAATTAAAGTGATGCAAAATCATAGTTCTGTCCGTCATTATAAAGATGAGCTGATTCCCGATGAGCATTTTGATGCGATCATTAAAGCAGCTCAAGGGGCAGCATCATCAAACTTCGTTCAAGCTTATACGATCATTAACGTGACAGACCGAAACTTAAGAGAGCAAATCATTGAGCATGCAAGCAACAAGCCACAAATTTCGCAATGCTCGCATTTCCTCGTTTTCTGCGCGGATTTCAAACGTCTGCAGCTGGCAGGCAAAATGCAAGGAGTCGATATAGAAGCAGACAATGTCGAAAGTCTGCTTGTTACAACAGTTGATGCTTCATTAGCGGCACAAAATGCCATCACATCCGCAGAGTCATTAGGATACGGCGGCTGTTACATCGGCGGCATCCGCAACAATCCGGCAGCAATCAGCGAGCTGTTGAACTTGCCAGAACTTGTATTTCCATTATTCGGATTGACACTTGGTGTACCGGCTCGTAATAACGATGTAAAACCTCGTCTTCCAGAAAAAGCAATTTTACACGAAAATACATATAACGCTGAGCAATATGAAGAAATCATCAGTGAATACGATGATACGATGCAGCAATATTACAGCGCAAGATCGTCCAATATGAAGGATTCTAACTGGTCGAAAACGATGGCAGCCTTCCTGGCGCAGAAAAAACGCGAGCATATGAAGGCGTTTCTTGAAAGTAAAGGATTTAACAAGAAGTAATTATTTTGGATTGAGATTTTCTCAATCCTTTTTATATGTAAAAAACCCGGCATAAACATATGCCGGACACCACGTTATTCTTATTTAGTAAAAATAGCATTGGAAAGCAAACGGAATAAGTAATCTGTGTGATCACGAAACCCTGCTTCCAATCCCACCAGTGTCACATCCTTCGATTTTTCCTTGACAATAACAGGTTGTCCTTGTGCAGCCGCATTATTTCTCCAATGTCCGGCAATAAAGAAGTCCGGTGCATTGTCAATGGAAGCTGCCACTTCATCATCTGTTAAGCCGGCATACCAAACCGGATGGTAAACGAAGCCTACATCATCTTCACTGTACCCTGCAGTAAGGCCTTCTCCTTTATAATCAACCTTCACGATGCCATTGCTGTTGCTGCCGGCTGTGCGAATTTCATTGTCGGTAAGTCCTAATGTTCTTGTTGCTCTTGAAGCTCCGGCCCCTACTGCAATGTATTTTCCTCCGTTTTGAATGAATGTTTCCAAATTAGTTTTGAATTGCCCGTATTGCGCCGAATTTTGGAAGCCAAATTCTCTATTTGCTGCATTAAGATTTGTAGCAATCAGACTTTCCGTACCGCTATAAATAAATGCATCAAAATCATTCAATCCATTTGTCGCTACTTCCACTGGAGTTACTTCTGTAACATTAAAACCGAGTCTTTCCAATGCCAATTTTGTTC
Organism: Peribacillus faecalis; assembly: GCF_014712675.1. Lineage (GTDB taxonomy): Bacteria > Bacillota > Bacilli > Bacillales > DSM-1321 > Bacillus_AD > Bacillus_AD faecalis. The sequence continues at coordinate 4,164 of NZ_JACXSI010000004.1, forward strand.
CGGCATGTGATTGCACTTTGCCCATTCCTCCGTCCTTAAGAATCGCAACCTTCATGCTGTCAATTTTAACGGCATCCGAAGGGATTGAGGCTGAAGCGATTTTTAAACCGGAAGCTTTCACGGAAACAGATACTTTGTTGGCCGGAGCTTCCGCGTAAAAATTACCTAGAGTATCACGTTTTATTGTGACTCCACTTTCCAGCAATTGATTAACGAGCTTAACTGCTTTAACAGAACTGTTCGGAATCAGGAATGGTCCCTTGCCTGATAGAGTACCTTGAGTTTCCGCTTTATTCACTTTAGCTGTAACTGCTTTCACCTGTTCATAAACCGGGTCAGCTGTAAAACCCCATAATTCAGGAAGGCTCCATGCGGAAATATCATACATGGAAGCAACATCATTCGAGATATCTTCGCCGTCCCAGAGCATCGTATTGGCAAGCCCTGCTTTTGCCTGATCCATTTTTACAATATATGTCCCTTTCTCGTATGTTTTGCCTGCCGCATTAAATGATTTGGAGGCGCGGACAACTTCAATATCATTTTTCATTAAGTGATTAACTGCTTTTTCTGTAACTGTTGGGTCTTTTTCATCGACAGGCAAAATATAAGCGTTCGGGAAATGCCCCTCTGCATGAGTCGGATGGTCAAAGGTAATGCCACGCTTGAAGATTTCTATTTGGTCGGCGATCATCTCTTGCTTATTTTCAGTGGCAAATTTCAAAGCCCCCATAACAGCATTGTACATCCACCGAACCCCGTCTTCATCATTGGTAGGTGCTTCAAGCGTGTGCCCGTATGCTCCATGATACATCGCATACATCGGGGTGAAAATTGGCGGATAGTCATCCCAACCTTCTGCGTCATCCCGTTGCGGAATATAGGTGCCTTTCATCGATTGATAAATTCCGCCGTTGAACGAATCTTTATCACTCATAATTTCTGCTTCCATTGCTTCTGCCTGGTCATATGCCCATTTATTGTATAAATCGTATTCATAGTTCGGATTATGAGGCGGTGTACAAGGTTCAATCAGTCCCTGCAAGTTCGGGCCATAATTTCTGACATAGCCATGCGTGTCCAATAAAACCATCGGATTCCACTCTGTCAACAAGTCAACCATTTGCTCTGTCTCAGGCTGAGATTGCGTAATAAAATCCCTATTCAAATCGACTCCTTCACCGTTAAAACGAGTGGCATCAATGCGGCCGTCCGGATTTTGAACGACATTGAAGATTAAAATATTATTTGCCAAGATTTCCTTCGTTTCTTCATCATTCTGTGTGGCAAACCGCTCAATTAATTGCATCAATGCGTCTGTTCCGACGAATTCAGTACCGTGTATGGAGCCGTTAATCATAATGGGAACTTTAAAGTCCGGGTTTTCTGCTACCCAGTCACTAGCCTTTTGCGGGTTTTTAAACATTTGTTTACGCAGAGCCTGGTATTTTCCAAACTTGCCGTTTGCCTGAGGATCGGCAATTGTCACAACGTAAAGAGGGTAACCTTGGGAAGATGTGCCAGTGACTTCTACCTTAACGCGGTTTGATTTTTTGTTGATTTCATCCAGCTTTTTGCCGATTTGCGAGAACTTCATAAAATCATAGTTTTCACTGTTAAATAAACTATGATCTTTTTCGATTGCCGGATTCACATCGACCCATTTTACCGGTCCGGCAAACACCGTACTGATCGGAACAGCCGTTAACATTCCTGCAACGACCATACCGGATAATAATTTCTTCTTTTTCAAACAAACACCCCCGACTATTGATAGATAGACTTCATGCTGATAATTTTAACTACATTACATTTTTTTACAATAGCCCTATTAAGCTAAATCTATTATATGGAGGCTAGGTGAATATTATTATTATGTTGATTTTGCTTCTCCATAAACATTAATTGGTATCGCCTATAATTTTTATAATCCTGTATTTATTCCTTTAATAGCTACCGCTTTCCTCATTTGAAAGTATATCCGCAATGCTTCTTCTATTTTGACAGAGTTATAAAAAATGACCTTGAATAAAAATTCAAAATACCAATGGAAGATTATTATTTATATTCTTTTCATTATTCAACCAACGAAACCCCTAAAAAAAAGTAGCTACAATCATTTAGCAAGAAAGAGAAAGCTCTCCAGCTTTCTCTTTCCCTTTTTAAACATTGCGGATATTACCGATTCCGTTTCCATTATTTTTTGACAGTATTAAAACTAAAATACTGATAACGCCTGTTGCTGCAGCAATAACCAAAACCATTTGCAGGGGTACAGACGAAATTTGCCAGATACTGAAACACGAATCTCTTGCTTATACTCATGATTTGCAGAAAATAACTGTAACTTGCAGGAATTTTTATGAGGCTGTTAAGAAAATTATTCATAAATAAAATAAGAGGTCCAAACCATATAAGATTCGGACCTCTTATTGCTCCCTACTTTAATTTATGTACTCTTTAATGAATATCTTAATAAACACTTGCCGACTTATTTTTTTGCTCCATTCCAATCTGCAAGGAATTTTTCAATACCTGCATCTGTTAATGGATGTTTCAATAATTGTTTAATGACATTTGCCGGAACTGTTGCAATATCTGCACCTCTAATTGCCGCTTCTGTTACATGAATCGGATTACGTATTGATGCAGCAATGATTTGTGTTTCGATACCGTGAACATCAAAGATTGTGGCAATATCCTCAATTAGCTGCAATCCGTTCTGGCCGATATCATCTAAACGCCCCAAGAACGGTGATACATATGTTGCGCCGGCGCGAGCAGCAAGCAATGCTTGCGGTGGTGAGAACACCAACGTAACGTTCGTTTTAATGCCAAGTTTTTTAAATTCATGAGCAGCTGTTAAGCCATCAGCTGTCATCGGCAATTTAATGACTACGTTTGGTGCGATTTTAGCCAATTCTTTCCCTTCTTCAATCATTTTGTCCGCTTCAAGGCTGATTACCTCAGCACTTACCGGCCCCGATACAACCTCGCAAATTTCTTTAATGCGTGTATGAAAATCGACACCTTCTTTCACCACTAAAGTCGGATTGGTCGTAACACCTGCAAGTACACCCATTTTATTGATTTCTTTAATATCCGCTATGTTTGCTGTATCGATAAAAAATTTCATTGTTCTTTCTCCTTTATGTATGTATTTGGGGTTTGGCGGAATCACTACTCAATTCATTAAAGCGCTTACATTTTTGCTATAACATTAGTATACAACTTGAAAAGAAAGAGTAATAGGACATATGTCATTGAACTTCATTTAATAAAATGGTATATTAATATAATTTACAAAAAGCAACCGCATACGGCAGTTGCTTTTGATTTATCAGCGGAAAGATGGCTTTCTTTTTTCTACAAGCGCATTAACACCTTCCTGGTAATCTTCCAGTTCAGTGAGAATTCCCATTGATGATGAAATCATATCCAGTGAAGTGCGCAGGTTCATTTCTAACCCTTGATAAACGGCCCTTTTTGTAAAGCGAAGCACTTGCTGGGGCGCATTGGCCAGTTTCTCCACATAAGTCTCTACAAAAGCAGTCAGTTCATCCTCGTGAACGACATGTGTAACGAGTCCGAGCTCCTTTGCCTGATACGCTGTCAAAACCTCGCCCATCCATAGCAGTTCAAGCGCCTTATCGATACCTGCAAGCCTTGGCAAAAAGTATGCACCGCCATCTCCCGGAACAATTCCTGCCTTTACATAGCTCTCGGCAATTTTCGTATCAGCTGCTGCAATACGAATATCACAAGCCAGTGTAATATCAAAGCCGGCTCCGAACGCAAATCCGTGGAGAACAGCAATGACCGGTATATCGATCTCCTGTAAAAGAAGCGGAACGCGCTGCACTTTTTTCCAAAGTGAATTTTTTCTTGCCAACGCAGTGGATGTGTAGTCGCTCGACCCGTCGCTCTTTATGAAACCTTCACCATTTGCCATTGATTTAATATCACCTCCCGAACAGAAGCCGCGGCCATTGCCGGAAACGACGAGCACACGAATATCATCCGAATCGCGCACCGTTTCAAGTGCATCAATCCACGATTCAATCATCTCCTCACTGAACGCATTCAAACTTTCCGGGCGATTCAGCACTATTCTTGCAATATTGTTTTCTACCGAAAAAAGTAAATCTCTCATCTATAATTCCACCTTTTCTGAACGATTTTCTACACCCGTCACCAGTGACCACAATCCTGAGCTCTTCGTTTGTAATAATAATTCTGTCAGTACTGTTTCCCAGTCCCCAGTCAGTCTCCGTACCGTATTCATCCCTCCATGCCCTTAATCTGCGCGTGCTATGGTGAAGTGTATGCTCGTGTGTGAATCCGATTGCCGCCAACACTTGGTGTGCTATTGCGCTTGCCTTTCCGGCCGCTTCATTCACCCTCACTTTCGCTAAAGCGATTTCCTTAGAAAAAGGATTCCCTCCATATGAGGTCGCCGCATATTCGGCCGCAATTCCCGCCGCGGCAACTTCGCCTGCTAACAATGCCAGTTGTTGTTGGACAACCTGAAAACGGTGTAGTGGTCTGGCAAATTGCTCGCGCCCTTTCGCATAATTGACCGCCAATTCAAGTATGCGCTCAAGCGCACCGGCCATCATTACAGTCCTGGTCAACGCTCCCAAGTACCGTAGTTTTTTTTCCGTTTGCTTCTTTTGAACAGAAATCAGCTGTCCATTTTCTACAAAAACGTTGCAGAAGTATACTTCATCTCTCGCTTCACCGGCTAAATTTTGGCCGTGTTTCATTTCGGCTTTCTTTAAATCAAGCAATATTGCTATCTCCCCTGTCAATACCAGCAGTTTTTGTGCAAATCGCGCATAAGGCACATCTTTAAGCGTTCCGGAGATCAAGAAGCCGTTTTCTTTTTTCTCGAGTTGCAATTTTTCATCCGAACAGGATACTGTGACAATCTCTTCAGTCACCTGTTCACCAATGTCCTTCAGCAACCAGTTAACGATATACACTTCGGCAAGCGGAAAGAGGGGCCGAATATTTACCGGCAAGACGTAAAATGCTGAAGGCATCCTCAAAATCTCCGCCGCTCCCGCCTAATGATTCCGGGATACCTGCTTTTGTGAGACCGTTTTCACGAAAGGCCGTCCATAATGGGTCCGGCCATATGCCGTATTCTTCCATATTAATAACTTCCTTTGTTGCTTGCTTCTCCAGTATTTTAATAGTCGTTTCGTTGTATATCGCTCAATCTCCGAATGTTCATGTCCCCCATATTTCGTCGGCCAAGTCATTCCAATCCACCCTTTTTCCCCGAGCTTTTGAGATAATTCTGGTGAATAGTCGCTAAGCCAGCAATCGCATTTCGGCTCAAACGTTCCGGCTTCTATTTCCAGCTGTATAAACTCCCGAACTTCCATTCTCAATTCATCGTGTTTATCTGTAAGCTGAACTGTCCGGTATTTGCAATGTCTTCATTAAAATCCCCCCATATCATCATTTTCTGTTTACCACTTATTCTAATGGTATTTTTTTACATAAACAATCTATAAACTTATAATGGTTCTTTTGACTCTAATTCTCAAAAAATATGAATTAATATAAATATGGCATTATTATTGACCTATAAAAAAATACATGCTATCATTCGTTTATTATTTTATTAATATAGCTTAGTAGCGATGAATGCCGTGGATAAAACTATGGCAGGAGCAGCTTCTGGAGAGACTGTACGATATGTGCAGCGCCGAAGGATTCACAATCTCAGGCAAAAGGACAGAAGAATAACGAATAAAACATTGTTATTCTCGCCCTTAGATGAGATTGGATAAAGTCCAATCTCTTTTTTATTTGAAGAAAAAATGGAGGGAAGAGCAATGGCTGCTCAAGAATTAAAACGCGATTTAAAAAATCGCCATGTTCAATTAATCGCAATCGGTGGAACAATCGGAACAGGATTATTTTTAGGTTCCGGAAAGTCGATCCATATGGCTGGTCCATCGATCATTTTCGCTTATCTTATTATTGGTGTCGCTCTTTTTTTCGTGATGAGAGCATTAGGTGAATTATTGCTGTCTAACAGCGGTTATTCATCCTTTACGGATTTCGCCGCTGAATATATTGGTCCATGGGCCGGATTTGTAACCGGCTGGACATATTGGTTTTGCTGGATAATGACAGCAATGGCCGACATTATCGCAGTCGGCATGTACATGCAATATTGGTTTGATATACCGCAATGGATACCGGCAATTGCCTGTCTTGTCATTTTGCTTGGCTTGAATTTACTGACGGTTAAACTATTTGGCGAATTGGAATTTTGGTTTGCAATTATTAAAGTCGTAACAATTGTCACCTTAATCGTTGTAGGTATCATGATGATTGTCATCGGATTTAAAACAGATACCGGAACAGCTGCTTTATCAAATATTTGGAGCTTTGACGGCATGTTTCCGAACGGTGCATCCGGCTTCCTGTTCTCGCTTCAGCTTGTCGTGTTTTCCTTTGTCGGAGTTGAGTTAGTTGGTGTAACAGCTGCTGAAACAGCCAATCCAAAGAAAAACATACCATCAGCCATCAATAAAATTCCGATGCGTATTTTGTTATTTTACGTCGGTGCTTTGGCTGTTATATTGTGCATTAACCCTTGGAATCAGTTGGATGCTTCCAGCAGCCCGTTTGTAGAAGTGTTCACTTTAATCGGTATTCCTGTCGCTGCCGGCATCATCAATTTCGTCGTGTTAACATCCGCTGCTTCTGCTTGCAACAGCGGTTTGTTCTCAACAAGCCGCATGCTGTTTACATTAAGCAAAGATGAGAATGCTCCTTCTAAGCTGGCGAAATTAAATAGGCATGCCGTACCAAGCAATGCCTTATTCACATCGACAATCGTTGTATCAATCGGTGCTTTGCTGAGTAAGGTCATTCCGGAGCAAGCCTTTACGATTGTGACAACAATCAGCGCCATCTGCTTCATTTGGGTATGGAGCATGATCCTGATTTCTCACATCATTTATAAAAAAAGACGTCCGGACTTACATGCAAAATCAACATTCAAGGCTCCATTAACACCGTTTATCAATTACGCTGTATTAGCGCTGTTTGCCTTCATTCTAATAGTCATGCTGTTCTCGGACGCGACACGACTGCCGCTTCTGCTGACGCCGATTTGGTTTGCTGTGCTAGTGGCACTGTATCAGTTTTATAAAAAAGACCGAAATGCTCTGCCTAATATAGAAATTGCCGAACATGTCTCGGCGAAATAATCAACAGTAAGGCTTGAACGTATATTGTTCAAGCCTTTTTGCATGAATGTAGATATTTTTAGAATTGTTAAAAAACTTATTGACTACACCTATTATCTGTTATATATTATTTTTAGTTAAATAAATTTGTTCTATAACAGAAAGGGAGATTAACATGTATCAACAAGCTTATGAGTGTTACACAACAATTTGTGAAAAATATGATATGGAGTCAGTAAACTTCCAAGACTTCATCACTTATTTAACGGAGGAACAGCTAATCGCCTACAGTAATTTAGACCAATACTAATTTGCAAAGGATGTGATTCATACGGAGCTCACAGTCGCAGTCAAATAGAAGCCCTGCTCGTTTTATATACGAAAACAAGCAGGGTTTTGTAATGTTTAAAGCCCAATTACAAAGCACACTACCGTCGTTGTGCTGCCGCCTATGTTCAATGTCGCAAAAGTTTTCGCTCCCTCTACCTGATAATTCTCCGCTTTTCCCGTCACTTGCTTAAAAGCGTCCAACAACATCCGCACCCCGGTCGCACCTACAGGATGCCCGCTACCGATTAGGCCTCCGCTCGGGTTAATAGGCAGCTTCCCGCCAAACTCAATTGTGCCATCCTCAATCGCCCGCCAGCTTGCTCCCGGCTCCGTCAATCCAAAATGATCAATCACCATATATTCCGTAATCGTAAAGCAATCATGCAATTCTATGCCGTCAATTTGTTCAACAGCTGCAATATGGGCCCTTTTGAACGCATCTTGAATTGCTTGGCGAACATGCGGGAAAACGTAGGCACTTTCTGAACTTCGTTTCAGCTTATCCGCTAATAGCATTGGTGCTGTCCGATGTCCCCACCCCTTTATAAATGGAATTTGTTCGATTGTCATGCCATTTCTTTTTGCATATTGCGCAGCAAACCTTTCCGACGCCAAAAATATCGCCGCTCCGCCATCCGTCGTTCTGCCGCAATCATTTTTCCTGATGAGTCCTTCGACAACCGGATTGCAAGCATCGTCATTGGTAAAATTATTGGCATCCTGCTGCCAGTTTCTCGTTTGTGCGAGCGGATTTCTTTTCGCATTGGTTAAATTAATTTCGGCAATTTTGCCAAGATGTTCATATTGAATGCCATAGCGCTCATCATAGAAATCAACGAGCTGACTGAAAAGGTACGGCCACGGAAATTCTGCTTCCTGAGCTTCTCTCCCAACCCAGCTGGCCGCTCCTAAATATTCAGCCGCTTTTCTAGTCGATACATTTTTCATCTGTTCGACACCCAAAACACAAACTAAGTCATAGCGCCCTGCCTCAATATCGGCCGCGCCAGATAAAAGCGCAATGCTGCCCGAGGCGCAAGCTGCTTCATGTCGTGAAGTTGGAATCGTTGACAAATCCGGATGAATCGATGCAAATAAACCGCCTAACTGCCCTTGACCGGTAAATAACTCGCCGGCAAAATTGCCGATATGGGCCGCCTCTACTTCACTTGGCAAAATTTGAACGGATGTAAGCGCCTGGATCGTCGTTTCTTTCATTAATCGAAATAACGCATCCTCTCCGCTCCACTTCTGAGAAAAATCAGTTTGATAGCCTCCTAGCACATATACTTTCGACATCATTCCTGCACCACCTATCTACACTCTTTCAATCAGCATTGCCGTACCGACTCCGGCACCTCCGCTCATAGCGACAATACCTGTTTTCAGCTCTCTCCGTTCCAATTCATCCAATAATGTCATCGTCATCATCGCACCTGTTGCGCCTAAAGCATGCCCCATCGCAATAACGCCTCCGTTAGTATTGAGCTTTTCAATCGGGATGTCGAATTTCTCCTTATATTGCAAAACAGTCGCCGCATATGCCTCATAGACTTCAAATAAATCAATTTCGTCCGGTGATCGATTTACTTCTTTTAATAAGCGTATAGTCGCCTCTTCTCCGCCATTCAGCAAAAGCGGATCAGTGCTGACGTTAACTGCATGAACAATGCGTGCTCTCGGCTTTAAACCCGCTTCTTCTCCTGCTCGCTTACCCGAGATCGGCAATAATGCCGCTCCATCGGCCAAGACAGGCGAATTGCCGGGGTGGTGATAGTGTATAATTCCCTTGCCAAACGGCTGAATACGGCTTTCCCACATTTGCCGTTTATCTTCATTAAATGTTGAAGATAAATGTTCCATACTTTCAACTGTCATACCTAGGCGGATGCATTCATCTTCACTTAATGATGGAAGTGACACCATTGATTTTAAAAAGCAGCCTTGCTTCGTTGCTGAGGCTGCGCGCTCGTGAGAATGACAGGCATACTCATCCAGTTGTTGCCTGGAATAGTCATTGTTCGATGCCATTAAATCAGCCGACAGACCAATTGGAATAAATTTCGTTTTCTCGCTGATCACCGGGTCGGCAAACCACGGACCATGATCAGAGAACATCGGAACGAGAGAGCAGCTTTCCACACCGCCAGCGAGCACAAAATCACCGATTCCGCTATTCACCTTCGCAGCAGCCAACAAAATGGCATCAAGACCGGATGTGCAATAGCGGTTTACCGTCATCCCAGGAACACTTTCCGGATAGCCAGCTACGAGCAAAGCCGTTTTGGCAATATTCGCTCCTTGCAAATTCGTTTGCGTCACACAACCTAAAATGACATCATTCACTTTATCTATCAATCTGCTATCTTCGCGCAAACGCTGCAAAAGAGGCAACAGCAGCTCAATCGGCGCTACATCCTTCAATGACCCTTTTCTGAAAGCGCCTCTCGGTGTGCGCACTGTATTAAAAATATAGGCCTCCATAATCCGCTATACCAGCTCCACTTTCAAATCTTCTTTTAAGCGGTATTTCAGCACTTTGCCAACCGGGTTCCGAGGCAGCGCATCAACAATAATGACCTTTTCAGGAATTTTATAAGAAGCGATTTGACTGTTCTTCAAAAAGGCTGTTACAACATCCTTCGTAACCGTTTCATTGGCTGCCGGAACGATGCAGGCACATGCTCTTTCTCCGTAAATTTCGCAAGGATATCCGATAACAGCGACTTCAGCAATTTTTGGATGCGCTTGCAAAATATTTTCCAATTCATCCGGTGACACCTTTGAACCGCCTCTAATGATAATGTCCTTCAGACGGCCGACGACCCGGTAGTAAGCACTTAGTTCCCCTTCTCCGGCAATTTCGAACAAATCGCCCGTACGGAAAAAACCGTCTTCATCAAAGACGCCAAGCTGATTATCATGATCTCCCCAATAGCCGGCAAAAACACCGGCACCGCGAATCCATAGCTCACCCGGATGATTGGCTTCAGTAATGATCTCTCCCGTTTCAAAATCGACTAATTTGCTTTCCATCTTATCGGCAATCCGAACATCCCAGTCAAATCCTGCTACACCGAAACGTGGGAAGTACTTGGCGCGGATTTCAGGGTCAGGAATGGCGCTTGGTCCGCTAATAAACGAAGAACCTTCATTCGAGGCAAAGTAATTTATTATATCGATGTTGTGATCTTCTTTCCAGCCCTTCACCATCCACGGCGAAAGCGGTGCAGAACCTGAGCCGATTGCACGAACCGTACTTAAATTGATTTTTGAGAGCAGCTCTTTATTTTTCAGTAGCTGATTCAATAATGGAGGTGGAGCGAGTGTATACGTGATTTTCTCAATCGCGATTTGCTGGAAAAACACTTGAAGATCAAACGGATGATGAAGAACGACCTTCATGCCGAGCATGAGCCATGGATATAATGTTCCGGCAATGCCTGCCATATTGATTAATGGAAAAGTATTCAGCTGCAGCTCATCCTTCGTCAACCTTGCTCCGTCGATGACGCCAGTTGCTGAAAAAAGCCACTCGTTATGGCTTCTCGGAACAGCTTTTGGCGTGCCGGTCGTACCTGATGTCCAGCAAAGCGTAAAAATATCATTTGCTGTGACACCGATTTTTACTTCCTGAAGAAGTTCTGCATTTCGGATTGTGCGTTTTTCGATATTTTGCAATGAAAGCACATGTTCATGCTCCGCCGCATCCCATGTATAAACCTGTTTAACCGTCGGCATCTGCTCAAGCAAATTTACGTACATCTCTGTATATTTACGTTCATTAATGACATTCGTTGTGATAATGGCCTTTGCTTCGACTTTATTCGTCAACTGTTCGACTTCATACTCTCGGTATTGCACAGGAAACGGGCAAGCAATCGCTCCAATTTTTGCAAGCGCCAAAAACGAAAGGATTAGCTCGGAAATATTCGGCAAATGCAAGATGACGATATCATCTTTTTCTATACCGTTCTCCATCAAATAATCAGCGAGCTGATCGGACTGCTTCCCAATATCAGAGAACGTATAACGCTTCTGCTCGATGCCGCAAATCGCTTGCTTATTCATTGGATCGACTAGCGCTTCTTTATCAGCATCCTTTTTAACCCGCTCCAATAAAAAGTCGGTAATCTTCTGCTCACCCCACCAGCCTTTTTCGGTATAGTCCTTTATTTTTTCAGCAGAGGCTAATATCATTCATTCATCACTCCTTCATTTATTTCAGTTTATATCCATCGACCCAGGTAGCATGGAAACCCATCGGCACTCTTTGTGGCAGTTCTAGAACGGTAATCGGACCGATGTCAAAATGTTTGGCATCATAAATGAGCACTTCGGAGCGATCACGGAGCTCATCATATACATAAGTGACCAGATAACCGTCATCTTCATCAACGGCATTGTCTCTTGGCGCGAAGGCTGCTTCTGTTCCATTTCTTCCTTCTCCGAAAAAGTGCGTCTGCGAAGAACCGGTTTGCAAATCGTATTTAACTAACCCGTTGAATTTTAATGTGAGTGTATTTTCAATCGTAACATTATACGCATATTTCGATGGACGCCCGGCATAGTGAAGATTCATCGTCGGGAATTCGGAATTGCGGTCACAAAGCTCACCTTCCCGGACTTTGCCGGTTTTGAGATTAAACCTCCAATAATGAAGCTGGGCATCAAGACGCAAGAAAGATAGCATCCTTTCAATAGGACCATCCGTTTTCGATTCTGACGGCACCGGCTCCTTGACCCGGCAGCCAATGATGACAATTTCGTCTCCTTCCTCCCATGCATTGACAACATGATAAATATAACAAGGGCTCGCTTCAAACCAACGAATTTGGCTATTATCTCCGTAGCGCGGCAAAATGCCGAATCGGCTTGGCAGCTCACGGAAAAATTTCACCTTATAACGGCCCTTCTTCACTGATTCCGGGTCATTGAAAAGCGGCAAATCCATTAAGATTGAATAGTTCTCCGTAATCGCCATATCATGAGGAAGGCGCGGGCCCGGCAAATCAATCGGCACAAGATGCTTCAGTTCGTTTTCTTTCGAAGTTACGCCATACATCATGTACGGATATATATTTCCATAATCGAAGAAAATTAGCTCGCCTGTTTTTTCATCGACTTTAGAATGTGCCGATAAATTGCACGTCAACTGATCGTTGAATGTTTCGCCCCCAATTGTTTCTAATGTTTTTGCATCGATACGGTACGGCTCCCCTGCCCGATACCAGAGACTTAACAAACTGTCGCCATGAAACACGACATCGGTGTTGGATGTATTTTTCAGGGGCTCATAGGATGGGTTTTTCCTCACATCCTCCAATAAACCGCCCCATATTGGACCGCCGTTCTTAACTTCTTCTTTAAAACCGCGCGTATTAATGTAGCGATTGCGGTAAATCGCCCGACCATTCTCAAAATAGACACCATGCAGCATTCCGTCACCATCAAACCAATGATAGCGTCCATTAGGTTCATATTTCGGATTCGGACCATTCCGTATATAGGCTCCGTTTAAATCATCCGGTATTTTCCCTTCAATCGGCTTCAGCTCTTGTCCATCAATTTCTTGTTCGATAGGCGCATACAGTTTTTCAGTCAAATACGGATTCACCTGTAATTGATGCATCTTTAGTCAGTTCTCCCTTCGCATTGATACTAAAAGAATTATGCAAGTTTGATGCCAGAAAAATTTGTTGAGATAACTGGTTAAATATTGATTTAACAGGCTTGCTTTTGCTGCTATGATGAAAATAGTAATCAAATGATGAAATAATGAATCAAAGGGTGATATTTATGGAGAATCAAATGCTTCAGCAATTTATTAACGCCAGCTTTGACGGCATAGCCATTTTTGACAAAGATGGAAAAGGGGTTTTTATCAATGATAGCTGTGCTTTCATGACAGGCATTCCACGTGAGGAGTTTATCGGTAATACATTAGCTAATGTGCTCCAATCCGGTCTGATTTCCGACTCGGTTGCACTTCAAGTGATCAACAAAAAGAAAGCGATTACAAAAATCATCAATATAAAAGGAAAAGATTTTTTAATAACAGGCAGCCCAGTCACCGATGAGCATAGCGAGGTACATCACGTCATCTTAAACGTGCGTGACATTGCCGAACTGAATAAGCTGAAAATGGATGAAATATTGGCGATTGCCCTCCGTTATAAATACGCTGATATTGATATTGACTCGACAGAGGATCGGGAATTGTACGAAAAGCTTTATCATAAAGGTGTCATCGCAAAAAGCCCGGCGATGAAAACAATCGTCAAAACGATTAAGAAAGTGGCGAAAGTAAAAACGACTGTTTTAATTACCGGTGAGTCCGGAACAGGAAAAGAAGTGCTGCTGAAATTAATTCACGAGCTAAGTGACCGTTCAAACAAGCCTCTTATAAAAATCAATTGCGCCGCGATACCGAATCAGCTGCTTGAATCGGAGCTATTCGGCTATGAAAGAGGAGCTTTTACAGGGGCCAATCAACGTGGAAAACGCGGACTATTTGAGGAAGCTGACGGAGGGACACTTTTTCTGGATGAAATCGGCGATATGTCACTTGACTTACAGGCAAAGCTTTTGCGGGTGCTTCAAGAATTTCATATAACGAGAGTTGGCGGTCGCACGAGCCGGAAAGTGGATGTCCGCATTGTCTCGGCAACGAATAAAGATTTTAAAAAAATGGTGGAGCAAAACCGCTTTCGCGAGGATTTGTATTACAGGTTAAACATCATTCCTATTCACCTGCCGCCGCTTCGGGAACGAATTGAAGATATCGGTCCGCTCGCCCATCTATTTCTGAACAAGATCAATCATATGTACAATCTCCATAAAAAATTTGCACCAGGCATTATGCACATTTTAGAAAGCTATCAATGGCCCGGCAACATCCGGGAAATGGAGCATATGATCGAACGCCTTGCGGTAACGCTCGACAGTGACTACATTTCATGGAAAGACCTTCCATTTGTGAAGGGCGGTAAAAACCATCAAAAAATGTCCTTAAAGCAAATTTTGCACCAAGTCGAGAAAGAAATCATACTTGAAAAAATGAAAGAGCTAAAAACAACACGAAAAACAGCCGATGCACTCGGCATCAGCCAATCCGCACTCGTTAAAAAAATGCAAAAGTTCCAATGAAACTCTATTAATCTGCGTATTCAATCTTCGTCCAATTCACAAAACGATTCTTCTCAAAGGTTTCGGCTAATTCACTATATCGAACTTACAATAGGCGATTAGTGACCCATTCAATTTCAAACTGACGATTAGAAACAAATGTATTGCCTCCTGCATTAGGAAGTTCTTCATCTGAATCAAGAAGCGACAAATGATACGAATACCCGGTAGTAGCACCGCAATCCCGTACAAAAATGTAAGCTGTTTTATTTTCTTTCGGTGATTGCCAGGTTTCAATCACTCTGTTTTTGCACATGCCTCCGAAAGCTTGATCGGATATATATTTTCCAGCTATTTAAAGACCAAAGAAGGACAGTGTAATTAATAGGAGTACTTTTGCTTTATTTTTCATACATCTAACCCCTGTTTCTCGTACACAATCACTGAACAAAATCGGCATTCGTCATGAAAACCGAATCATTCAAATTAAGCAACTTTCTCAACTCATTGCTGACAGTTTTTAAACTTTCTTCTTCTGGAATATAATAATCAGAACCATCGACTCGCCTATTCTCACCTTCAATTTCTATCGATTGAATCGAGAATCCGTCAGACTGTATATACTTTTTTTGAAGCGCCAATATTTCATTTGCCGACAAATTCACCTGAATATTTCCGCCTAATACTTCTGTAATTTTGCCAACTTTAAAAAGCGTGCCGGCAGAAATGGCCTGATCAATTGTTGCTTTTACAAACTGCCCTTGCCTTTCTTCCCTTGGATAAATAGCGTTTTCCGGACGTTTTCTCATTCTGACAAAAGCAAGTGCTTCTTCACCGGATAGTTGCTGCTTTCCTTTTTCAAATTCAATTATTTCATTCGTATAAAAGTTCTCTTCCCAAAACGGTTCCTTCACATCAATATTCACACCACCAAGTGCATCGACAATATCACGAAAACCGTTGAAATTCATCACTATATAATAATCAATCGGCACATTAATTAACTTTTCCACTGTTTCAAGTTGCAGTTTTACATCTCCATATCCGGATATCGACCCAAACGTATAAGCAGAATTAATTTTCTGTATACCGGAAAATTCACCGGCATTCTCTAAATGAATTCTCGTATCCCTTGGAATTGTGACCATATGAATCTCGTTTGACTTCGGGTCCATCGTCATAACAATAAGTGTATCGGCACGGCCATTTTCCCCGTTTGTTGCATAATCTTCGATACCCATCAGCAAAATTGAAACCGGATCATCGCTGAAAGATACAGCCTCATTCCTGAGCTGTGATTTGTTATCTTTCCTCTCTAGTTGAACGGTTGATTGATCTAATGCTTCTGACACTTTTATATACACATACACGCCATAAGTTAAAATCATAATCATTAAAACAGACAGACAAACGAAAAACCACTTCCAAAATGTTTTTGTCGATTTATTTTTTTTCATATTATATCGTGTTTCAAACATTGTCATTTTCACTTCCTAAAAAGTTAATATTTACACAATTCTACAGTAATTAACAATTACAGTCTATGATTTTCGAATAAGCGGCTGAATAAGAACTGACATTGGAGACAATCTAATTGTAAAGGAGAGATAATAATGAGCAGAGGAAAAAATTTCAAACACAAAACAAAAGGACATCCCGGCAACTTTCCTAAAAATGCAGTCGTAGAAGGAAAAGACCATACTCAATATGGAAAACCGGTAGCCAATATACTTCCAGAGGAAACTTTCAAAAACCGTGTAGAAGAGGAATAAAAATATGCCGGGCTCAATTTTGAGCCCAGCTCCTTATTATATTAATTTCAAACCAATCACGGCTCCTAAAATCATTACAATGCACAAAACCCGCTTCCAATCTTTTGACTCTCCATACACCATCATTCCTATAATTGCACTTCCTGATGCGCCAATGCCGGTCCAAATGGCATAAGTCGTGCCCATCGGCAAAAATTTCATTGCATATGCAAGAAAGAAAAAGCTTGCACCGAATGCGGTAATCAACAGAACTACAGACTGCCAGTTGCGATTTTTATTGACGACGTTAATCATCGTCACGCCAACCATTTCAAAAATTCCAGCTAATATTAATGACACCCAAGCCATTATGCCTTCTCCCCTTCCTTTTCCGGCTGAGATGACAGAAGCTTTAAGCCCGTTACACCTGATAAAATAACCACAATCAGTGCGATTATTCCGAATTTAAACGGTTCGACGAACAATATGATTTCCGCTAGCACAGTTCCTGCCGTACCTAACCCGACAAATACAGCATATACCGTGCCAACCGGCAGCTTGCGACCGGCGATGATCATTAAATAAAAACTTACGAAAATAGCTACAGCCGTACCAACCCAGCTCCAAAAATCATCTGCATGCTTGAGACCGATCACCCAGCACACTTCAAATACAGCCGCAATCAATACTTTCAACCAATCAGTACGCATTTAAATACCTCCTTATTAGAAAAAACGTCACCGGTCTTTTTTCATTTATGAATCCGTCTCTTGAGTTTACTTCAATGAAAATGAGACATGCGGTAACCGAAAAGTGGAAGCGGCCCGTTCAGTCCCGACTTGCATAAGACGAATCACGTAGGAAATTGTAAAGTTCCCGGAGCGATTTCGCCGCTGTGACTCTCATCCGCAAGAACCTCGCACAAGAAACCCGAATTTGGTTTCTTGAGTAGGATGGCTTAGGCCCGAGCATGGGAGGTGTAAGGTTAGACAGACATCTAAGTTCAAAAATTTTTTTCTTGTTTTGTAAAACCGTCACCGATCCTTTTTGATGAAGCGCAATTCCTATACTAAGATGACAATTCGAGGTGATTACCGTCATAATTGTTTCTCCAATTAACTCTGGATCCCCCACGCTCTTAATTTACATGCCCGACTCTCACGCTTGCACCACGACTTTCAAGATGTACGCCACCGCTCTCAAATTCACCGCAACGACTCTCAAAATGTACGCCACCGCTCTCAAATTTCGCACCACGACTCTCAAAATGTGCGTCACCGCTCTCAAATTCACCGCGACGACTCTCAAAATGTGCGTCACCGCTCTCAAATTCACCGCGACGACTCTCAAAATGTGCGTCACCGCTCTCAAATTCACCGCAACGACTCTCAAAATGTGCGTCACCGCTCTCAAATTCACCGCAACGACTCTCAAATCCCCGCGCACCGCTCCCAAAGACTTTACCCACAACCCAAAACAAGCCTTTCAGTCACAAATTGTGCAGTTATACAGTGAAAAAGCGAAGAATTGAATAAAAAACCAGCCATTTAGCGGGATTATTCATAGAAGTTGCTCCAATTCTGCTCGTATATAAGTATTTTTGTGTAATCATTGGACGCTCACAACCGTGATTGCTTCTTCTTGGGAGGTGATTGCGCCTTCCTGTAGCAACGTTGCTGTGACTCTCATCCGTTTCGCACAAGAAACCCGATCTTGGTTTCTTGAACGGGATGACTTAGGACCAAGCATGGCAGGTGTAAGGTTAGACAGCCATCTAAGTTCAAAAATATTTTCTTCTTGTTTTGTAAAACCGGTACCGGTCTTTTGCTTCTCAGTAAATATCTGCCCGTAAAACGGGCAGTTTTAGTTTCGCCCTAGAAGGGCACTTCACCAACAAGCCCCTAAAGGGACCTCTAAATTGACCGTCAACCGTTTACTGTTCTATTTATCTTTGAATGGGTCAACATATTCTCGTTTGCTCATGTTGTCTCGCAGCTGATCCTCTAGTTCTTGTTCGCGTATGTATTTTGCGACTGTCTTTTCGTTCAAGCCTACCGTACTGGCATAGTAGCCCTTTGCCCAAAAAGTTCGATTCCCGTGATTATATTTCAAGTTCGCATGTCTATCATGGATCATTAACGAGCTTTTCCCTTTTAGATAGCCCATGAAGTAGGATACAGACATCTTTGGCGGTATCTTGACTAACATATGAATATGATCTGGCATCGCATGCGCTTCTATTATTTCTACATCTTTCATTTCACATAGTCTTCTTAATATCGCACCTATGTCCCTTCTTAATTTTCCGTACACTATTTTTCTTCTGTATTTCGGAATGAATACGATGTGATACTTACAATTCCAACGTGTATGTGATAAACTATTGTCACTCGACATGAGTAAAAGCTCCTTTCGTTACTTGAAGTTGGTTTGACGGCCATCTTTTATTATAACGAAAGGAGCTTTTTTCTGTTACAACTCTAGAAGTTTCGTTTGCACACACGCATAGCGTGTGGTTTAAAAAGACTAATAAAAAAGCCTGAGAGATGTCTGAATATCAGAATCTCCCAGGCTTTTATCCTTCCGTGACACAACAACGCTGCTGTGAGTTTTCTCTCGGACCAGACCAATTTTGCGGAACCCTAGAAAACATTTGCTTATATTTACTTGGCTTCTATTATACTCTAATTCTCATAATATTCAACTTTAAACGAAGGGAATAATTACGCCGCCATACACAAAAGCAAACACGATGACGAATGCCGGGTGTATCTTCCATTTGCCAAGAGCCAATAGCGCGATTGCGGCCAAAATAAGCGAATGAATCCAACCAATTGACTCGAAAGCATCAGCTGCTAAATTGTACGTCAGCAGTACCATCATAATCGCGATGACCGGCTGCACCAGCAGCGACATCCCTTTCACAACAGGCGATTGCTTGAAGCGATTCAGCACTTTCAACAGCAAAATCAGCACAACCGCTGAAGGAACGACAGTTGCCACTAGAGCTGCAATAACACCGGGCCAACCGACTACATCAAAGCCGACAAAGGCTGCTATTTTTGTCGCAATCGGACCGGGAAGCGAATTCCCAATCGCAAGCATACTGGAAAAATCATCGTTTCCCATCCAGTCATTTCGTGTAACGATTTGGTCATACATGAGAGGAATTGAAGCCGGACCACCGCCATAACCAAGAAGATTGGCGATGAAAAATGCTAAAAATATAGACCATATGCCTGCTAACATTACGCCGACTCACCTCGTTTCACGTCATTCTTCTTATGTAAAAGCTTACTCTTCCATTTAAAATGAAACGCTCCATAGAATAAAAAGATGACGATTACAATGCCGGGATGCAGAGCAATTGTCTGCAAAAGCAAAAACGAAATCGCAAAAAGTAAAATGCCCATTACCCAACCGAGACCTTTAACCGCCTTTTCAGCAAATTCATAAGCCATCTGCCCAAGCATAACAGCAACGACCGGAATAACCGCACCAATCATACTTTGCACAACAGCTGAGCTGCTAAGCGCTCCGATAAAAGCACCAAGAAATACAATTGCAAAGCATGATGGCAAAATGTGCGCCATCACACTGACCGCTGCCCCGCTCCATCCCTTTACTCGATAACCTAAATATGCGGCCATCTTCGTCGCAATCGGACCGGGAAGCGTATTGGCAATTGCCAATATTTCACCGAATTCCTCATCATCTACCCATTGATACCGGGATACAGACTCATGCCGGATAAGAGGAATAACGGAAGGTCCCCCTCCAAATCCTAAAATACCGGTTCTGCACATCCCGATTATTATTTGCTTGTAACTCATGTTTCTCCTCCCACTGCCCTTGTTCACCATGCATCAATACTAATTCAATTCTCATACCATTTTTTCCTACTTGTGAGTAAAAATTTAAGCAAACCTTTACCGACCCTGACCCTTTCATTATTCTCCTCAACTCCTATGGAAAAGTCGACATGCAGGAATCGAAATGAAGATGCATCCTCCAGTATGTAAGGAACGGCGACCAGGGGCGCTGCGTCCGTGAATGGCTTCGTTGCTGTGACTCTTAACCTTAGAGCCCCCAGGCAACTGCAGGGATAAATAATGAGCTCAAAAATTTATCTTTAACTGCCGCGATACACTTGGTATCCCCAAGGCGAGACTAATAACGGCACATGATAATGTTGCTCGGGGCTGGCGACACCGAATTGGACCGTCACTTCTTCCAAAAAAGATGGCTCCGGAAGATCGACAGCCTGTTTACGGAAATAATCGCCAACATGAAAGATAAGCTGATAGGTTCCTATTTTCAGAGCATTCTGCCCGAGAAAAGCTTCATCCAGGCGACCGTCCCTATTGGTGGTCCGGCTCGCAATATACTTCATTTCACCGGACGACATTTTGCCATAGAGCTCGATTTTCACATCAGAAGCCGGCTTTCCATTCATTAAATCCAGTATATGAGTCGTTAGTCCGTTCATGCCTCTTACTCCTTTTTCAAATCTTCGTGCGTTACCGTGAACAGCTGAAAGCCATATGGCGGCCTCGGCTCAGTATATACTTTGCCATCACGCTCCGGTATTTCATCGACAATCGTATCCCACGTATGATTTTGCGATTCAAATGTCACTTGCAGCAGCTGCGGAAATCTGTTCAAAATAGTACAGCCGATTTCGTACAGCAAATATTGAATGGACGGTGTTTCCGTATTATGGAAAACGGAAGTCGCAATGTCGATGATTTGCTCGGCAGCCACATAGCTTTCCGGATTGTCACCGAACGCATCAGCTTGCTCCTTGTACACCCAATGCAAATTTAAATATACAAATAACGGACGGTTGGTATCTTCCGGCAAGGTAGTATATTCATCTCGGACAAAACCGACAAATGAATTACCGCTTACCTTAATCAACTGCAGATCCAATATCGAGCTGCTTTGTTCGGTAATTGCGGGTCCATCTGCTGTACGGATTATTTCAATGGAGGAGCGTGAGCGTTCATTTCTCGATTTGCGGAATACTAAATTGCTGGCTTTCAAAGTATCTTCCGAGAACTCGGACATTACGTCAAACGGAATATCCTCAGCCAAAATGGAGACATAATCAATTTGTGGGTATTTTGCCAGAAACGCTTCTGACACATAGTTAGTGAAGCCTTCTAAAGTGGAGCCATCGTAGGAAGCAAGATGCCTTTGAATAAAATTTTTCATTGAGTCTGTAGCGACAACAAGTGAATTATCGCCTTCCACGAACGAAGGGATGAAGGCTTCACCGCCGATTTTCACTTTTACATTCGTGCCAAAAATGATATTATGTCGCCCTTTAAACATCGATTCCGGAATTTCCGTAATCCCGGAAAGCGGCTTCGCATATGTCCGGTACGCAAACACATCACCTTTACCATAATAAACATGTTTTTCAGTCAGTTTGTTCTCCATCTTCATTTCCCCCTTTTATATAATTCTTTCTTCTATTCTAAACTTAGCAATCTGATAAATTTGCTTGAGTGCCGTTTGGAACTCTGACCTGGGATCTTGCTTCAGCCTTGCAATCATCGCTTCATAAATTTCTTGTTTATTTTTTCCGCGCACAGCTAAGATGAAAGGATATCCGAACTTTTTCATATACTGTTCATTCGCTTGAAGGAAAAGATTATATTCATCTTCTGTCAAACCTTGTAGACCAGCCTGTTGCTGTTCATTCGTTGAATAACCACTCATTTGCACGCGGTCACCTAAGTTCGGATGGTTGTTAATCAACTTCAGTTTGCAGTCATTGTCAGATTTTCTAACAATCGCAACCATATATTCATATAAAGCTAACTTAGATGGAAACGGCCTAACTGCAGCCGCTTCTCGTGCAACCCAGGATGACTTTTCAAAAATCTCGCCGAGCGCATCGGTAAACTGCTCCTCACTTGCATGATTCAGCCATTCCATCGTGTACACATTAAGCACCCCGTTTCACGTTTTAACCATTTCCGGCTGTAATGACAGCTCCGGTTCAACTTCTTTTTTATCAGATAAGACCAAATTTAAGATAATTGCCGCTAAACTTCCGGTAATGATTCCATCCGAGAACAAAATTCGGACAGCTGACGGTAAGACAGCAAACAACTCAGGGACAACTGTAGCGCCGAGTCCCAGCGAAACAGAACAAGCAATAATCAGCAAATTGTTATGATCGGACAAATCCACTGACTTAATCATATTTATGCCGGATGAAACGACCATGCCAAACATAACGACTGTCGCACCACCAAATACTGCTGTCGGAACGCTCGCAGCAAGCGCAGCTATCTTAGGCACAAGCCCGAGACCAATCAAAATGAAACCGGCATAAATCGTCACTTTCGTTTTTCTGATGCCTGACAATTGCACAAGCCCTACATTTTGCGCAAATGTATTGTATGGAAAAGCATTGAAGATGCCGCCGAGAATAAAGGCGATTCCTTCCGCACGATATCCTTTAGCAAAATCGTTCTCTTTCAAATCCTTACCGGTGATTTTCCCTAATGCAAGAAAAGCTCCGGTCGATTCAACGACAACGACTGTAGCCACAATCAGCATCGTAATGATCGGAACGATTTCAAATGTCGGCGTTCCGAAATAAAATGGTGTCGGCATATGAAGCCATGAAGCTTCCCTTACTTCTGTAAAGTCCACTTTCCCCATAAAGGCTGCTGTAATTGTACCAACAATAATGCCGAGCAATACAGCCAGCGAACGCATAAAACCTTTGAAAAAGCGGTTCAAAAACAAGATGAAGAATAAAACACCGAAAGAGAGAATTAAGTTTTCCGCTGAAGCGAATTCAGGACTGTTTGCGCCTCCGCCCATGTTTTTCACACCGGTTGGAATAAGCGATAGCCCGATGATGATGACAACTGTGCCGGTTACAATCGGAGGGAATAATTTGATTAGCTTTCCGAATAGGCCGGAACAAAAGATGAGAAAAAGTCCGGCAACAATAATCGATCCGTATATTGCCGTTACGCCATAGGATTGACCAATTGCAATCATTGGGGTGACGGCAACAAATGAAGTGCCTAATACGACTGGCAAGCCGATGCCGAAATATTTATTGCCCCATGACTGCAAAATTGTCGCAATACCGCATGTCAGCAAATCAATGGCAATTAAGTAGGCCAACTGTTTGGTTGTAAATCCTAAAGCACCTCCCACAATAATCGGCACTAAAATTGCACCTGCATACATCGCTAACACATGCTGCAATCCTAATGACCACATTTTCGGCTTACTCACTTTCCCCTCCAAAACAACGCCTCCTTTACCTAATGTTAGAAAACTTTACTTGAATTTGTTATCTATAATTACATCATAAAAAGAATTGAAAATGATGTCATTAGGCAACTTAGACAATTGTTTAATAAATTTCTAGTTAAAGTGGCTAATTCAATAATGATTTGATTTTTAAAGCTAAACGAATCCGCAATGCCATCTCACTATCTTTTATATTTCCGCCGAGTATATCCTCACATTTTTCCAGACGATAGACGACTGTATTGCGATGAACATATAAGCGCTTTGCCGTCTCCGATATTTGGCACTGTGTATCCAAATAAACAGACAAAGTCTGCAGCAACGTCTGCTCTTCCTCCTTACCGACCGACTCGAAGCCTCTTAATGTATAGGCGTAAAAACTTCTCAAATCCTCTTGCGGCACCGCCCGTAGCAGTTCGATGATATCTTTCATCCGATATGATTGAATAAATTGCCTTTTCTTCGAAAGCATTCCATCTTTCAAAGCCGCCTCCGCTTCTTTATAAGCATTCGGCACGTACAATAAATTTTGACATAAACTACTGACACCAAATGAAATCGTATCATTATAATAAGCTGATATTTTTTGCTGAATTTCCTGAAGAACAAGCTCGAACAAATTATTGACCTCTTGTGAAAAATGAGGGATTTCATATAATAGGATGCACTGCTCGCCTTTCGTAAAAAAATGAATCGGCGACTTCGAATCTATCAACTCTTCTTCGATAAATTCAAAAATCAGCTCAATCTTTTGCTGGTGCTGTTTATACGTCACAGTTGCTTCAATCATGTCCAGTTTGCCGACAGAACAAATATATTTATAGCTATGATTCAATGAAAATTCCTTCGCACGATTTATAATTTCCGTTTCAGTAGAAAAGGTTCCTTCAAGAAAATGATAGAAGAAATCGTTACGGACACTTCTATTAAATTGATTCAGAGCTGTTTCCTTCATCATCGCAAATGACAGTACGTTAGCTGCCTGTTCAATAATTAAAGAGTTTAGCCGGTCTTCGTCTTTAATTTCTCCGGAAACAAGCAAATAGCCGATCCGTTTTTCACTCATGTAAACCGGAAATGCCGTAAATGTCTGTTTTGTCGCTAAAATTGTAAATGAGAACTTCATCGGATGAACAGGAAATGTGTAGCCCTGTTTTTGTAATGAGCTTAAAAAGGAAAATAGTTTTGTTTGAGTCGTTGAGTAAGAGAGAGGCTTCAAATGTTGGTTAATTAGCATAATATGGTGCCCGATCATATCAGAGAGGTTAGACAGCAATTTATCAGTGCCTTTTCCTCGCATAATCAATTGCGTAAACTGTTTATGTATTTCCATAGCGTACGTTAATTCATC
The DNA here is from genome assembly GCF_014712675.1 of Peribacillus faecalis. GTDB lineage: Bacteria > Bacillota > Bacilli > Bacillales > DSM-1321 > Bacillus_AD > Bacillus_AD faecalis. The sequence goes on from NZ_JACXSI010000004.1 coordinate 29,231, forward strand.
AGTTCGCTGATCCAAAATCGCCCGCAAGCTTTGAAAGACAATTTCACCAAGCGAAAGCGAGGCAGGAATTTCAATGAGCGGCAATCCTAGCTCGTCTGCCGCCGCAAATACCTCAGGGGGAATTTCATTCAAATATCGTTTCGTTTTGACACCTAGCGCAGCACATTTTTTCTCCGCCATCGTCACGACAAGCTGTTTCAGCATCATCGGCTCATCTTTGAAATGATAGGCAGTCGTAATCAAAAATTCATTCGGCTTCAAATACGGGATAATGTCAGGCGCATCCATCATATTGACAGTTTCCACATCGCGTTCACAGCCTTTTCCCCCCGCTAAAATTTTCATTTCGTTTAAAGATGGGACTTGCAAAACATCTATTACTTTCACCTTATTCACCTCAGTAATTTTTTCCATATTTTTCATCAATCATAACATAATTAGTGAAGTTGCACGAAAATAATTCAGAAAATGCACATATATGCCAATGAAGTTTTTCGAAATAGTCAGTAAGATAATACTACAATGATTAATGTTAGAATTTATGACATGAGAAAACCAACACCTGTCCTTTCGGTAAAGCACATACTCAAAAATTTGCAGACATATACAGATTATCACTATCTTACATATGCTGCAGATCAAAGGAGACATGCGGGAACTAAAAAAGTGTAAGTGGCCCGCAAGTAAGGACAACTGAGAGCGCTACATCCGCATATCTTCGTCGCTGCGACCTACATACTGTAGGCCTCAAACAAGGCAGGTGTACAGTTAGACAGTCATCTTCGTTCTAAAATGGATTCTTTTATTTTGTAAAGAAAGAGAGGAGGGACAAAATGGCTATGCGAATAAAAAAAGAGAGTGCTTCGGAAATGATCGAGTGGCTCGCTTCTTACGGAAAGACTAAGGAAGACGGCGTAACAAGACTTTTATATTCACCAACGTGGGTAGAAGCACAACATGCTTTAAAAGGGAAAATGGAAAAAACCGGACTTCAAGCCTATTTTGATTGCGTGGGAAATTTATTCGGTCGCCTGCCCGGAAGCGACAGCGACAGCAATACGATTTTAACCGGCTCGCACATTGATACCGTTGTCGAAGGAGGAAAATATGACGGCGCATACGGAATCATCGCTAGCCTTCTCGCAGTCGAAAATTTGATTAAACTTTACGGAACGCCGAAGAAAACAATCGAAGTTGTCTCGTTTTGCGAGGAGGAAGGGAGTCGCTTCCCGATTACATTTTGGGGTTCACGCAATATAACGAATTTGTATAGTCTCGAGGATGCCGCTTATTTAACAGATTGCGACGGCATTCCGCTATTGCAGGCGATGAGAGAGGCAGGATTCGACGATGCACTCTATTCTCCCCCTGCCCGCTCCGATATCGAAGCATTTATCGAGGTACATATAGAGCAAGGTATCGTTCTGGAACGAAATAAGAAATCAATCGGTATCGTCAGCCACATCGTCGGGCAGCGCCGCTTTAATATTACGATTAACGGCGAAAGCAATCATGCCGGGACAACCCCGATGGCCTATCGGAAAGATGCAGTTGCACTGGCAGCTGATTTCATCCATTTCACAACTAATCTTGCCAACGAAGAAACTGATTTAGTTGCCACATTCGGAAAATTAATCGCCAAACCAAATGTGCCGAATGTAATCGCTGATGAAGTACAATTGAGCCTTGATATTCGCCATTATGATGACGTACAGCTTGATCAGTTTTGCGAACATATTTTTTCTTATCTCAAAGAAAAAACCTCCAACTCTGATTTCCAAGTGACTGTGACAAAATGGATGGATGTCAAACCAATAGCCATGAATGAAGATATAAACCATCATATCGAAGACATTACTGAGCGCAACCGCATTCCTTATCAGTATATCGTCAGCGGTGCAGGTCATGATTCACAAGTATTCGGTTCTGTTTGCCCAACCGCTCTTCTGTTCGTTCCAAGTGTTGCCGGCTTTAGCCATTCTCCGAAGGAATATACGAAACTAGAAGACTTAGAAACAGGTATTGATGTTTTAACGGAACTTCTATACAAATTAGCTTATTAAAGGAGTGAAAACATGCGTTATGCTGATTTGAACACACCACTGCGGACAATTATGACGCCCGGTCCAGTCGAAGTCGACCCTCGCGTTTTGCGGGCGATGGCGACACCGATTGTCGGACAATTCGATCCGGCTTTTACTCATATAATGAATGAAGTAATGGATATGTTACGCCAAGTATTCCAAACGAAAAATCAATGGGCATTTCCGATTGACGGCACTTCCCGCTCCGGCAACGAAGCGATTTTATGTAGCATTATTGAACCGGGAGACAAAGTACTTATCCCGATTTACGGACGATTCGGCCATTTGCTCACGGAAATTTGCCGACGCTACGGAGCAGATGTATATACAATAGAATGTGCTTGGGGCGAAGTGTTCGATCCTGATGTCATCATCACAGAAATGAAAAGAATTAAACCCAAAATTGTCGCTATCGTTCATGGTGAAACATCAACCGGATGCCTACAACCATTGAAAGAGATTGGTCATGCTTGCCGTGAATCGGATATATTGTTCGTCGTCGATGCTGTCGCTTCTATCGGAGGTGTTGATGTGAAGGTTGATGAATGGTGCATTGATGGCCTGGTTGGCGGTACACAAAAATGTTTGTCCGTCCCTTCCGGCTCAGCTCCGATTACGTACAACAATCGTATTGAGCAAGTATTGAAACGCCGAAAAAAAGTCGAGCAAGGTATCGAAACAGATGAAGATCGCAGACTTGGTCGAAGCGGCCCGATTATCGCCAGCAATTATTTTGATTTAAGTATGTTGCAAGATTATTGGGGACCCAGACGGCTAAATCACCACACAGAAGCAACTTCAATGCTATACGCCCTTCGAGAAGGTTTGCGAATTGTCTTAGAAGAAGGTCTAGAACAGCGCTTCCTCCGCCACGCCCTTCACGAAAAAGCGCTCATTGCCGGCATTGAAGCGATGGGTTTGAAGCTGTTCGGCAACAAAGAACATAAGCTGACGCCCGTTACGTGCATCATAATCCCGGATGGAATCGATGGTGAATCCGTCCGTTCTATGCTGCTGAATGAATTCAGTATCGAAATTGCCTCCTCCTTCGGCCCGCTGCACGGGAAAATTTGGCGAATCGGCACAATGGGTTACTCGTGCCGAAAGGAAAATATCTTAATCGTCCTCTCTGCTCTTGAAGCTGTCCTAATCCGCCATGGTTGCAGTGTAAACCGGGGTGAAGCATTGCAAGCGGCTATGGATGCGTACGAAGAAAGTCTATTAACAGCAAAAACAGCAACTGAGTAAATTATATAAGGGTATAGGTATAGAGGATAATTAGTCTATTATAGCTGTTATCCTCCTTTTATTTACATAAAATGAAGCGAATCAAAACGCAGTGTTCACTTCGCTCCAACGGAGGATTGAAAAATTAGAGGAAAGAATTAAAGAGCTGGAAGATGAAAACAAAAAATTACACAAAGATTTAGCGGATTACATTAAAAATTTGTAACAAACAAAGTGGATTCGGTAGGTTATCTTTGAAAATAGAAAAAAACAGCAGTTTATTAAGCTGCCGTTTTTTTATCATCAAGTTTATTTTCTCGATATACCTTTTCTGGTTTTACCATAAAGATACTAATTAAGGTTGCAACAATGAAAAAGCCCATCACTACATACAATACCATATCGTATGATTGTGTCTTTTTCAGAATAAATGCGCTTAACTGATTGCCGGACAAACCTGCAAACGCCCAAGCCGATAAAGCTAAGCCATGAACAGTGCTGATTTTATCCAGTCCGAAACGATCCGAAAGCAATGGCGGCAATGTCGAAAAGCCTCCGCCGTATCCAGCATTAATCACACACAACAGCACGATGATGAGCCAAGCCATCGAATTGCCGAAGCCATCTAAAGCGATAATCAGCATGATGACAGAAATGCACGATAGAAAGATAATCTTATATACAGTGTTCCGGTCTCGCAATCGATCAGCCCAAGATGAGTAAAATAGACGACCTCCAGCATTGAACACCGCCGTCAGCGAACTGACAAGCCCAACGGCAACGAAGCCGATAAACGAAAGCATTCCTTTCTCTTGAGAAATAAGTGCTAATCCACATGTAATATTGATATAAAACATTAACCAAATACCGATGAATGTTCGGTTTTTCAAAACGATACCGACTCGGAACGTTTGGGTGCCCGTTTCCGTTTCGACCCATCCTTTTGGCTTTTTAATCAGCAAGTGTCCGATTACCATCATCAATAAATATAATCCAGCCAATATATAGAACATTTTATAAATATTCGTCGGATTTTGAAGCGTACCATCCACCGCCGTAGGACCTAGCAAAGCTTCCATAAGCGGACTGGCGATGACTTTTGCCAAACCGAATCCTGCCACAGCCAAACCTGTTGCTAACCCTTTTTGCTTTTCAAACCAAAGCATGAGCGTTTTTACAGGCGTCAAATAACCGATTCCTAGCCCAATTCCCATAATGACCCCATAACAAATATAAATGCCCAGCAATGATTTTTGGTAAATGAAAAATCCTGTCCCCGCCATACCGACAACGAAAAAAACCGCTGATACTAACGATGATTTATGAATATCTTTCTCAACGAATTTCCCTCCGAATGCCGCTGACATGCCGAGCACAAAAATAGCGATACTAAATGCCCACTCCACTTCACCAATCGGCTTCCCGATATAAGTGGCAATGTCCTCTTTAAAGAGCGACCAGCAATATACCGTACCAATACTACAATGAATGAGCAATGCCGGCAAAACGGCGCACATCCACTTATTTTCTAACTTCCCCTTCACTCCCATTTCCACCCTTCTTCAATTCCCGTACATTAAATATCATTATAATAAAAAATATACGGTTTTCATATAATAAATTTCAAAAAAATTAAAAAATATTATTTTTTAATTTTAATTTCCGAAAAATACTTTCATCTCGTCGAAAGTGGTTTGTTTGCAGTTCATCTTACTCTCTCCCTTTTCTTGCCGATTTGCAAAAGATATCTAGTTTAAAAGAAAACAAAAAAGGACCTAAAACAACAAATGAATACATTCGTCAATTTTAGGTCCTGCCTGCATTACCAGCTATCTGCTGAAAAGAGCACTTCTTCTAATTTGTCATCAACCACTATATATGACTCACCGTTACCAATTTGTCATTCGAACACTGTTATGCTAATAGACTTTAGCACTTCCCAAAGTATACTCCCATGTTCATTTGGAATTCCAAAGCTAATTCCCCATATCACAAAAACGACTCCCCCGATTTTTCAAAACTAGCATTTTGAATTTTTCTCTCTCAATTCGAGCTTGCCTTTGATCAGCAGCACTTAAAATAAATAGGATAGCCATATACAATATAATTCCTCCAGCAATTATTAAAATCCAATTATTAAGAGGTAACATAATAGAAACTATAACTAGAAATACTCCTCAGGCTAATAGTAAGTTAAACCTATTGCAAATGCGATTTTTTCAGGCACCGCCTTAATTTTATTCATCATTTAAATAATTTACACCTTCAAAGATTCACTCAACCTCTATCGCAAACACATAGCTTGCACTTCTCTTTTCCCAGTTCCCACTAATTGAATATACACGCAAACCTTTTTCACTTGGAGCGATTATAACATCATTGCCCAACGTGATAGTCACCGATTCACCATTAACCCATCTGTAAATACTCAACGAATTTTCTTCAGGTTCACTTTTAAATTTAACTTTTAATTTCGTTTCAGGCGAAACACTCAAGGGATTATTGGCAATTTGCGAAGGCGGACCTGAATCAGCACAAACTGATGTTAAAAAATTATCCCAACAATACGATCCATTAGATACTGACACCTTTTTATCTCCTGCAGTGATTGTCGGCAAAGGTGGTTCCGTATCTGTAAATATTCCAATAATTAAGTATAATCCGAAACAAAAAGTTACCAGTAGCAGTAAAGAAAGTAAAATCTTTTTCATATAATCCCCCTACCTATTATCCAGGTGTCTATTTAATTTAACTTTAACATAAATTAACAGAATGTTCTTTGAATGTTAAGTAACCCTTCAATCAACTGTCTATACTGCACAAAAAGAAGCGAATTTTTAGTCATTTATGACAATGTTTTTTACCTATTCGCACATGTATAATTCAAGTAACGAATCAATGTTAATTTTTCTAACATAGGAGGAGAGGATAATTTGACATTAGTAGTTGAGAACTTAAAGAAAAGTTTCGATAATAATATCGTTCTAGATGGCATTAACGTCAAGATCGAACCAGGCGAATTTGTATGTATACTTGGAAAAAGTGGTTGCGGAAAATCAACATTGCTCAATTTATTAGCAGGCTTCACAAAGCCTACTCACGGATCTATTAAAGTCAAAGGAGAAAAAATTGAAAAACCCTCTAAACAAAGAGGATTGGTTTTTCAGGAACATGCCTTATTCCCTTGGTACACCGTTTTGGAAAATATTTCATTCGGTCCTATTGTCCAAGGACTAAGCAAAAGTGAGGCCACAGAAAAGGCAAAAAAGTATTTAAAACTCATTAATCTTGAAGAATATGAAAATCACTACCCTTCCCAATTGTCTGGTGGAATGAAGCAAAGAGTCGGAATTGCTAGAGCTTTGGCAGGCGAACCAGATTTTCTTCTTATGGATGAACCATTTGGGGCTTTGGATGTTTTCACCAAAGAACATATGCGTAATGAATTAATTACGATATGGTCGGAATTAAAACCTACTATTATCTTTATTACGCATGATATATCTGAGGCTATCTATTTAGCTGACCGGATTATTGTTTTGAAAAAAGGGCTTATCGCAGAAGAATATAATGTTCATTTGCCTCGTCCGCGACAATACTACGATGAAAAGTTCGGAAAATTGGCTACAGAAATTGAAAGAACTTTAATGTAAGGGGTGATTCAAATGAAAAATACAACTGTCGACTTTCAGCTTGTAAAAGAAGAAAAGCAAGAAAACTTTCAGGTTCAAGCTTTAAAAAAGAAGAAAGAACTCCCTAAAGGATTTCTTCCTACCATTGTCTTTTTCATCCTTTGGGAAGTATTTGCGCAAATCAACTTATCTATTGAACTGTTTAACTCGAACTTCTTCCCTCCACCAAGTTTAATTTTAACAAGAATGTGGGAACTGACCGCAAGCGGATTGATACTATCAAGCATAGCAGCAAGCACAGGGAGAGTGCTCATTGGTTTTCTTATTGGATTATTGTTCGCGATCTTTACCGCTTTATTGATGGAAAGGGTCAAATGGATTGAGTATTGGCTATCCCCTATTTTAAATTTAGTCGGACCTATCCCAGCTTTGGCGCTGCTTCCATTATTCATCATTTGGTTTGGTATCGGAGAAATACCAAAAATCATCCTAATAGCATGGACCACATTTTTTCCAATTGTAACAAACACCTTAGAAGGCCTACGCACGGTCAACTCCAATCTCATTCGTTCTGCATTAAGCTTAGGAGCGAGCCAAACACAAATTTATCGAAAGGTCATCTTACCTTCCACATTACCTAGCATCTTGGCAGGCTGTCAGATTAGTCTCGGACTTGGATTTTCTGCTTTAGTTGTATCGGAAATGATGGGCACTACTTCCGGTTTAGGCTATATGATCGTTGATGCGCGAAACTATTTCAAAATTACCGATATGTTCGTTGCGATTATATTAATTGGACTAGAATACAGCTTGCTTAGTTCTATTCTGAAGTTCTTAGATAAAAAGTTGCTTTCTTGGAGAAACAGCGGTTTTAAAGGTGCTATCGAATAATTTATAAAGGTGGGTATATCAATGAAAAAATCAATTTTAAAAAATATGTTAACTGTTACAGGTCTACTATTACTACTTTCTGCTTGTGGAGAAGAAAGCAATACAACACCCGAAAGTTCAAATTCAAACGGTTTAGAAAAAACAGAAATCGAATTGGTTGGAGTAAGAGATGCGCAAATATCCTCTCAACAAATATTAGCTGATAAACTCGGATATTTTGAAGAAGAAGGACTAAAAGTAAAAAATACATTGATTGAAAGCGGACCAGATATCGGACCTATGGTTGCTGGAGGTAGCGCACCACTCAGTCTTCAAACCAACTTTATGGATATCATACTGACTTCTTCAGGCGTTGATGTGAAAATTGTCGCACCACTAGCGCAAATCGCCGGTACTCAAGCAGTAGTTGCGGGTAAAGACGCAAAAATCGATTCTCCAAAAGATTTAGAGGGTAAGACGATTGGAATACCTAGCGGAGCTGATGTTGTAATTGCTCTTGAAAATATGGCGAAGGAATATGATGTGGATATCGATAAGATTAAAGTTGCTAACCTAGCACCTAGTGATGCTCTAACTGCGTTGGAAAACGGCAATATTGACGCAATGGCTGCTTGGGAACCGTTTATCACAAAAGCAATTGCCTCAGGCGGAAAATTTTTATTCAGCGGTACAAAAAATGAGTTGGGCAGCAATGAAGATGTAAATTGGATGAGCGTTCACTCGACTTTACAAGTAACGGATGATTATTTAGAAGATAATCCGAATACAGTGAAGGCTGTCATTCGCGCTTTGAAAAAAGCAACAGATTATATTAATGAAAATCGTGAAGAAGCAATCAAAACACTAGCCCCTGAGCTGCACTTAAGTGAAGAAGAGCTGACAGAAATCATGAACAGAAATGTATACGATATGACTGTGGATGACTCTTTCATGGACGGCAGTAACGGTCCTGAAGTTGGCGCATACTTATTAAGCGTCGGCAACATCTCAAAAATACCAGCCAAAGAAGACTATATCGACCTTTCCCTTCTAAAAGAAGTTGACTCAGCATTAGTGAAATAATTAGTAAAGGCGGGATCAAAATGACTTCATTCGACAAAACTCAGGGAGTGACAGGCACCACCATTCTACGCAACGGCAACGTCGTCCTCGCAAATGAAGTGAAAAAATTGGACATTGCGATTAAGGATGGAAAGATTTATGAGCTTTCTCCCCGCATTGAGGAAGCTGGTTTCGAGGAGCAGGATTTATCCGGCCTTTATGTTTTTCCGGGTATGATTGATGTTCACGTTCATTTTAGTGAGCCAGGGCGTGCTGAATGGGAAGGTTTTGAGACGGGGTCGCGAATGATGGCAGCCGGCGGTTGCACAACGTATTTTGATATGCCTTTGAACGGAATCCCCTCCACAATCACGGAAGAAGCGCTTCTGGAAAAAGCGGAGATCGGCCATAAAAAATCATGGACGGACTTCGCTTTATGGGGCGGCCTCGTTCCCGGCAACCTTGATGATTTAGAGGGTTTGGCCAATAATGGCGTCATCGGCTTTAAAGCATTTATGTCAGCAACCGGCAATGATGAGTTTGAACGGGCGGATGATAAAACACTTCTTCAAGGGATGAAGAAAATCACGGAATTGGGGAAAGTTTTAGCACTTCATGCTGAGAGCGCGCCAATTACCGATACATTGACAGAAATCAAAATTCGAGAAAGCAAAGTCAGCGCAGATGATTACTTGGAAACACGCCCGATATTAGCTGAAGCTGAAGCAGTCGAACGGGCGCTAATATACGCAGAATTAACCGGCTGCCCCCTTCACTTTGTTCACATCAGCAGCGCACACGCAATCGAAAAAATTGAAGTAGCAAAAAAACGCGGAATGAATGTCACCGTAGAAACATGCCCTCACTACCTTCTGTTCAATCACCATGACTTAATTGAAAAAGGAGCTGTCGCTAAGTGTGCTCCCCCGCTGAGACTGCCGGATGAGCAAGAAAAATTGATTACTTTATTAATAGAAGGAAAGTTTGATATGGTGTCCTCCGATCACTCCCCTTGCCCGTACGATATGAAGGATCCGGGCGCTCATAATCTGTTTCAGGCATGGGGCGGCATCAGCGGCGGACAGTTTACATTACTATCAATGATTGAGATTGCTATAAAATACAACCTTCCCTTCCAAAAGGTGGCACAATTAACTGCGAAAGCCCCTGCTGAACGTTTCGGGCTAAACACAAAAGGCGAAATCAAGGAAGGCATGGATGCCGATTTTGCGATTGTATCATTAAATAAATCGTTCACCGTCAACAAAACAAACTTCTTTGCCAAACATAAGCAAAGTCTTTACATGAATCATACTTTTCCTTGCAGCGTTATTGCCACAATTCAACGGGGAAACGTACTTTTTGAACAAAACCGATTTGTAAAGCTAGGCGCGAAACGATTAAGCCCCATTTCCATTTAAAGGACAAAACTACTCATTTGTAGAATAAATATTTTAGGAGGTACGAATAATGATAAATGATGCAATTGTTGGAACAAAGTCTATGGTGGTAAGTCCACATTATTTGGCCTCAATGGCCGGAGATGAAATTTTGCAAAAAAGCGGAAATGCTTTTGATGCTGCAGTTGCTGTAAGCGCCTGTTTGGCAGTCGTATACCCGCATATGACAGGGATGGGCGGCGATTCTTTTTGGCTGCTTCATGATGCCAAGAGCGGAAAAATGATTTCCTATAACGGAAGCGGCCGCTCCGGGTCACAAGTCACACGAGAGGCATATAAAGGCAAGGAAGCCATTCCGATTCGCGGTATCGAAAGTGCCATTACTGTTCCCGGCATGATAGACAGCTGGGACGAAATCATATCGCAATACGGGAATTTAACACTCTCAGATGTACTGCAGCCTGCAATTGAATATGCTGAAAACGGCTTCCCTTTTTCAAAAAGCCAATATGAAAACTCCGAAACCCATTTCGATTTGCTGTCAAGCATTCCAGAAACGGCTGAAATTTTTATCCCCGACAACAAAGTCCCTGCCATCAATGAAAAATTTGTACAAAAGAAACTCGCTCAAACATTAAAGCAAATTGCTGAAAAAGGACGCGATGAGTTTTATAAAGGAGACTTGGCCAAACATATTATCGCTAGCTTGCAGGAAAAAGGCAGTTTGCTGACGTTGGATGACTTCACCGCCCATAAAGGCGAGTGGACAGAGCCGATTAAAACAACCTACCGCGGTCTGACGATGTATCAAGTACCGCCTAATTCACAAGGTTTCGTCGGTTTAATGGCTCTAAATATTTTAGAGGACTTCGACTTAGGCATGATTAAGCATGGTTCCTATGAATATTATCACCTTCTCGTCGAAGCATTGAAGCTTTGCTTCCGCGACCGCAATAAAGAACTGACTGACCCGGACTTTCATGATATTCCGCTTGAGCGGTTACTTGATAAACGCTATGCCTACCAGCTTGGAAATGAAATCGGCTGGAAAGAAGCGGTCGATATGGATACAAAGCCGGTCGGACGTGATACCGCACACGCTGCTGTTGTCGATAAAGACGGAAATGCCATTTCCTTCATTCAAAGCTTGTACTTTGAGTTCGGTTCAGCAATTGTAGCCGGCGATACCGGTATATTAATGCAAAATCGCGGTTCTTTCTTTTCATTAGATCCAAATGAAGTCAACTGTCTTGAGCCGAATAAACGAAGCTTCCACACTTTAATGCCTGCGATGGCCTGCAAAGATGGAAAACCTGCGATTGTATACGGCACGCAAGGCGGCGAAGGTCAACCGCAGACGCAAACCATCATTGCGACTAGAATGATTGATTATGGCATGAATCCGCAGCAAGCAATAAGTGAACCTAGATTTGTTTGGGGCAGGACATGGGGTGACCCGACACGCGAATTAAAAATTGAAGGCCGCGTCAGCAAAGACGTGACAGACCGCTTAAAAGAAGCCGGTCATATTGTAAACGTCGTCGATGATTTTCACCAAGCTATGGGGCACGCCAATGCGATTGTCATTGATGAGCAAGGATTTTTGCACGGCGGCACTGATCCGCGCAGCGATGGAGCGGCAATCGGACGCTAAATTTATAATACATAGATTGGAGGAGGCAGAAAATGAAAGAGCACTATAATGCTTTTATGAACGAAGATGTGAAACTCTCCCCTTTACAATCCGGACTTTTAAACTTTTATACATTTGCCATTAAAGATGTATTTGCAATAAAAGATTATACAAACAGCGCCGGAAATCCCGATTGGCTACGCACGCACGAACCGGCCAAGCAAAATGCGGCCGTCATTGACAAGCTGTTAAATAACGGAGCAACACTGCATGGGACAACTCATACAGATGAGATGATGTACAGCCTGAACGGGCAAAATGCCCATTACGGCACACCGGTCAATCCAAAGGCGCCGGACTGTATCCCCGGCGGATCTTCAAACGGTTCAGCTGTGGCTGTCGCTGCTCATTTAACCGATTTTGCTATCGGAACCGATACAGGCGGCTCTATCCGAATCCCCTCTTCCTATTGTGGGATATACGGATTCCGGCCAACCTACGGGGCTGTTTCGATAGAAGGATGCATTCCGCTTTCCAAAAGCTTCGACACAGTCGGCTGGATGGCAAACGATGCCGAAACGCTGCAGCTTATTGGTAATTGCTTGCTTGAGAATGATTGTGATGAGGATGATTTTTATAAGCTGTACTTTCCGATTGAGGCTTGGGGATTGCTAAATGATACGGTTCGTTTAGCCTTCTCACCTATACTAGAAATTTTAGAAGGGAAATTTGACAATGCGCAATGGCTGACGATTTCCAATCAAGGCTTACAAGAATGGGCAGAGGCTTTTCGTGTCATACAAGGTACGGAAGTATGGGAAGAGCACGGAGAATGGGTTAAAAAAGTAAAGCCTGCTTTCGGACCGGGCATCGCCCAGCGTTTTCAGGCAGCCAGTCAAATGAAAAAAAGCGATGCCGAACCTTGGAAGGAATTCCAAACAAAAACTGGTTCATTTTTATCGAAACTACTCGACTCAGACGGTCTGATTGTAATCCCTACTGCCCACGAAACCGCCCCTTCCTTAACCGCCGGCAGCGACGAATTGGAACAAAACCGGGCTAAAAATATGCAGCTTACTTGCATTGCCGGGTTGGCAGGATTGCCGCAAATCACCCTACCTCTTGTAACATTCAATCACAAACCGATTGGACTATCTTTCATCGCCAATCGAGGCCGTGATAAACAACTTTTAAAATGGGCTGCTGCTTTCACAGAATCATTAAAGTAACAAACTTTAGAGTCGTGCCGCTACTGCGTTTCGGCTCTATTTTTTCGAGCAAAAAAATTGTGTGAATTATTTCACATGTGATATTCTAATGTTAAAGCTTCTTCATCTCAAATGCAATACTTCCTAGCATTGAAAGGAGCTGTTCCCGTTATGCTTGACGTTTTTGAAACTGTAGAGAATATGGAGGAAGTAAAACAAATTTACATCGTATTTAGTATCATCGACCTTAAAAGTGAAAGCGCTTTATTTGTTGGTGTAACAAATAATAGCTTGGAGAAAACATTTGCAAAGTTATCCGAAGAAGCTGAAAAGAATTGTCATGTTCCGATCTGCAAGTACATTCACAATGTACCGAATAATAGCATGAAGATTGAAGCTATCGCTTGGACCAATGACATTGGACAAGCAGAAGAGTTAAAGGAATATTACACTGAAACCTTAAATCCGGCTTACAATTTTAAAATTGGCATGACCTATGTTGGTAATCCTCAATGAAAACACGATATCTCCAAATTGAATAACAACGTTTAACGAGCCATGTTTTCAGAAACATGGCTAATCCAATTTTATTAACAAAATCTCCCTGATATAAAAACGCTTCCAATCCAAAAATATTTCAATATAATAAAAATATAATAGTAAGGAGGACACCATGAAGAAGATTATATTCAGCGATATGGACGGCACAATTGTTGATTACAAAGGAGTTCGCCATCCGAGAGATAAAGAAATGATTCAAAAATTAAGAGAGAACGGTCATTATTTCGCCTTTTGTACAGGCCGTAACGAAAAAGAAGCTCAAGTACTAATTGATACTTACGGTTTCCCTTATGACTTTTTAGTATTGAATAATGGCGCGCACATCGTTAATCAACAAGGCAAGGATCTGTTCAGGGAACAAGTGCCCGGCAATATCGGAAAAGAGATCATTCAGCATTGCCTAAACTATGAAAATATGAATATTTCCTTTTATAACGGAAAGCATACAATCGGCTTAGTAAACGGCAAAACATGTTTATTCCATCTTCACGGTTTTGTTGAAACAGATTTATATAACTTTCACGAAGAATATCCAAAAATGAATGAGTTTGATATTATTGCACTCGCTCAGAATGACAAAAAAATCAATCACATCTTAAACATCCAAAATCATATAAAAGAAATGTATGGTGAGATTGCATTAGGCACTTTGAATACTATTTACTTGGACATCACAGCCGCAAACTGCAGCAAAGGCACAGGCATTACTACACTCTGCAATTTGCTCAATGAAGATCTGCAAACATATTGTATCGGAGATTCCTTCAATGATATCAGCATGTTCAAAGTTGCCGATCATCCTTATTCATTTAAACATGTCGATGATGAAATTAAAAAGCACAGCAAAAAACAAGTCAATTTTGTGTATGAATTATTGGAAGATGCCCTACTATAAATAGCAATATATACCCCTCTTGTAGTTAAGAGGGGTATTCCAGTTTATAAACAATCTCGCCATCAATTACTCTTCCTTCCGGTTTAAATCCTAATTTTTCATATAACTGTTTTGCCTGATGATTCTCCGGCTCAAAGCTCAAATATATAACCCGATGCTTTGGATCCTCTTTAATTCGATTAATCAGTTTCTCCATCGCCGCTTTTCCAAACCCAAGAGACTGAAATTTCTCATCAATCATCAATCGGTAAATCCAATATTCCTGATCTTCTTTATCTAAACAATACATCGTAAAACCTGCTAAAACATCATCTGTATAAATAGCCAAAGGAATGCACTCCGGAAAGGCTTTCGCCTGCGCAAGCGAAAACATATTGGAGGCTACAAACCCTTTTTGTTCATCTTTAACCCGTAAATCTATGACATCAAAAAAATTGTCCCTGTCTATCTCTTTAAATATTATGATATCCACCACTCCAAATAATTGAAATTAAAGAAAAAATAGTAAAAATACTATCATTCTATTATAATTAATAAAAAAACTAGAACAAGGGAGAACTCATGACACTATCATTCTTCAAGAAACTGACTTTAAGCTTGTCGATAATTTTATTTTTATGGCTCATCATACATAGTGCTGTTATTATTGCCGATGGATTGAATGACGAACTGGAAGTGGTTGATGTCGCAGTCGTTCTCGGAAATAAAGTAGAATTGAACGGACAGCCATCTGATCGTCTGCAAGCAAGATTGGATAAAGCGGTACAACTATACGAGGAAAACTATTTCAACTATATTATCGTTAGCGGAGGCACCGGTAAAGAAGGATGGGATGAAGCGGAAGTAATGAAAAATTACTTGATTGCACAAGGAATTCAGGAAGCAAGCATTATTGAAGACCCAGATGGCTACAATTCCTATATGACAGCGGAAAATTCAAAAGCCATCATGGATGAATTAGACTTGCACTCCGTTATGGTCATATCACAGTATTTCCATATTTCTAGAACGAAACTAGCATTCGAAAAAGTTGGATTTGAAACAATCGCTTCTGCTCATGCTGATATTTTTGACTCAAGAGATGTATATTCGACTTTGCGTGAATTTCCAGCTTACTATACATATTTAATAAAGTAGCGATTTACTCACAATACTTGCTGCAGAAAACGGCGCGTTCGCTCCTCTTTTGGGATCGTAAAGAATAGAGACGGTGGACCTTCTTCAATAATTTCACCGTCTGCAAGCATGATGACTCTGTCTGCTACTTCACGTGCAAAACCCATTTCATGCGTCACAATTACCATGGTCATACCTTCTTTTGCAAGTTCCCTAATTGTTTCAAGCACCTCACCTACGAGCTCCGGATCCAAAGCGGATGTCGGTTCATCAAACAGCATAATATTCGGTTCCATCGCCAATGCTCTAGCGATGCTTACTCTTTGTTTTTGCCCGCCTGATAATTGCTCAGGGTATTAATATGCTTTATCGACCAGTCCTACTTTTTCATGTAAACTCATTGCCTTAACAGTTGCTGCTTGTTTGCTCAGCTTTTTTACGTGAACAGGTGCCTCAATAACATTTTCTAGAACAGTCATGTGCGGAAACAAATTGAAGTGTTGAAAGACCATACCCATATCTACGCGAACTTTATTTAAATCTGTCCTCTCACCTTCAATTGTTACACCATTAATTTCAACCTCACCGCTGTCTTTCGTTTCAAGAAAGTTTAAGCAACGGAGTAAAGTGCTTTTTCCTGAACCACTAGCACCTATGAGCACAACGACTTCCGATTTTTTTATTTCCATCGAGACGTTCAGTAAGACTTGGAGACCATTAAAGGTTTTACATAAGTTTCTAACTTTTAGCAAAGCCCTTCCCTCCTTTACTTTTACCGACATCTAATCTTCCTTCAAGCTTATTAAAAATAAGAGTGAAAATAAGAACAAGAATCAAATAGTAAATACCGACAACAAAATACGTCTCAAACGGCATATAATTTTGAGCTTGAGCAGATAGTGCATGGTTAAACAACTCAGTAACAGCAATATATGCTACAAGCGAGGAATCTTTTAAGCCAATAATGAATTGGTTGCTTAATGGGGGGATTGCACGTTTAAATGCTTGCGGTAATATGATTCGTCGCATAGAAAGTGCATAAGACATACCAAGTGAACGTGCGGCCTCCATTTGTCCCCTATCAATTGATTGGATAGCACCGCGAAAAATTTCTGCAATATAGGCGCCAGAATGGATTCCTAAAGCAAGTGCACCAGCAGTGAAATCTGATAAAACGATAATACTAGATATACCGTAATACAGAAACATAAGCTGGACGATTAATGGCATACCCCGTACGAGAAAAATATACAAATCTGCAATGCGTCTCAATATAGTAATGTTTGATACTTTGAAAAAAGCGAAAACTAACCCAATTATGATTGCAATTAATAACGAAACCGCCGTTATGCGAATTGTAATCATTGCAGCTTTTAAAAACTCTAGGCCGTGTGATTGAAAGATAGCAACAATATTATTTAAAAAATCCATTTCTACTCCAGCTCCTCTTTAGAGTAACCGTTATTCCTCCAACAGGTTGACGCCAAACCACTTATTGCTGATTTCTTCATATGTTCCATCTTCAATCATTGAAGCAAGTGCTTCATTAATTGCTTTCAAAAGATCAGGATTGTCCTTGTTAACTGCAATATTAATATTTTCTGTTCGAATCATTGGACTAATCGCTTTTAATTTCATATTCGATTCTTGCATAGCAGTGATACCCACTATTTTATCCGTAATAACCGCGTCTACTCTCCCTGGAGCAAGATCTTGCAGGGCATAAATGTCACTTGGATAACTTTTAATATCCTCAGTGAAACCTTTTGCATCCTCTAAATACGTACTCGCTTGAACAACACCAATTCGCTTACCATTTAAATCTTCTTTACTTTTAATCGAATCATTTGATTCATCAATGAATATTTGTGCCCCAGAAATATAATAAGGCTCCGTAAAATCTACTTGCTTTGCGCGTTCTTCTGTCGCTGCCATACTTCCAATAATTGCGTCATATTTTTTTCCTTTTAGTCCCTGAATAATTGTTTCCCAAGGATTCGTAACCGGATTTGGTTCTAATCCTATTCGTTTCGCAATCTCCGTACCAATCTCCACATCAAAACCAACGAGTTCATTATTTTCTTTATAATTGAGAGGTTTATATAGACCACTCATCGCAAATGTCAACTTCCCTTCTTTCACCAATTCCATTTCCGTATCTTTTTCCTGTGAATCATTGGAACTACATGCGGCAACTACTAACAATAAGCACAAAACTAAAACAGTCAAAAGCTTAACATTCTTATTCATCAAATCTCCCCTTTCCAAATACTCACTAAATATTATGTTTACTTAATACTTATAAGAAAATGGTATAAGCTATTCATTAAAATTCATTTTAGTGCAGTATTCATCAATTTAAAGGGTTTATTATTCAATTTTAAAAATCCAGCCACAAAGCATATTTTGTGGCTGAATTATTTCATTGCTTTAATTTTTCAGGATTCGTTATTTTAATTGATAAAACTTCTCCCCAATCGGAACAAATAGTATACACTTTCTCCGAACCAAAAGCGCTCCTCTTTCCTAAAGGTCGAAGATTAATATAATCAGTTGCCTGTACAAATGAACTACCACCACAACTACTGCATTTCATTGAAATCACCTCTTTCCCTTCTTTCTATTATATAATTAATCCCATTAGCATAGGGAATAGCCTGATAATTTAAGGGTAGATACAATCATACACTTTGACTCTCCTGCTGCAGGAGATTATAGAATGAAAGTAGATTAAAGGAGCTGGTTTCGATGTTTCGAATCGGTGAGTTTTCAAAAATGACGAAAACGACTGTAAAGACGCTGCGCTATTACGATGAAGTCGGCTTACTGAAACCGGCATATATCGATGAGACGACAAAATACCGATACTATACGACCGAGCAGCTTTATCCTCTGCAAAAAATTGTCTCATATAGGCAAGCTGGTTTATCGATAGAAGAGATTAAACAAATGATGACCGGGAATAATATGACGAAAATTTTGGAATCACGTAAAGCGATTCTCGAACAGGAAAAACAGCAATTAGAAGATACACTGCTTCGTATCGATTTCATTTTACAGAAGTTAAAGGAGGATTCAGAAATGATCTATCAAGCTATTGTGAAACAAATCCCTGCCTACGCTGTCTATTACAAACAAGGAATGATTCATAATTTCAACGACATGACGGCATTTATCTTAAGCGCCGGAGCTGAATGTAAAGAAGCCAACCCGACCTTAACATGCTTTGAGCCTGATTATTGTTATGTTTCCTATCTTGACGAAGATTTTAAGCCAGAAAATATGCGAATTGAATACGCTCAGGCAGTCACCAAAAAAGGAATTGAAACAGAAAATATTAAATTCAAAACGCTCTCACCAATTGAAGCGGTTTGCGTCTACCATAAAGGCAGCTACAACGGCATTCAAGAAGCTTACGCATTCGCCTTAAACTGGGCGAATGAGAACGGGTATACCGTTTCAGAAACTCCGCGCGAACAGTATATCGATGGCATTTGGAACAAGGAAGATGAAACAGAAATAGCTTGCAGTATTCCCTCCTTAACGAGAATCTGCAAGCTATTTTTTCATGTTACTTATTTAGGGTCTACTAAAATCTTAATTTGTGATTTATCGTTTACTAGCGTTTCAAAACCTTCAGTCACAACATCATCTAATGGAATACGCTTTGTAACGATTTTTTCAGCTGGGAAGTAACCTTGCTGCATCAATTCCATAACAGCCGGGAAAACATCACGATAGGCAATGCTTCCTTTCATGCTGCGCTCTGTTAATACAACATTATTCGGTTGGAAGGAAGCTTCTTTTTCCCAAATTGAAACGATAATTGTTTCACCTTCAAATTTAGTCGAATCAATTGCTTGTTGTAAAACGGATGAAATACCAGTCACTTCAAAGGCAACATCTGCCCCGCCATTTGTCAATTCTCGAATTCGACCGACTACATCTGCTTCTTCTGTCGGATTGATGACAGTCGCACCTAGCTCTACCGCTTTTTGGCAACGTTCTTTTGATAGTTCAACCGCATAGATTTCAGAAGCACCCGCCGCTTTTAGAGCCTCAATCACTAATAGACCAATCGGACCTGCCCCGAACACAACCGCTTTGTCACCTGCTCTCAACTTACTTATGCGTACAGAATGCAGCGCTACTGCTGATGGCTCAACGATTGCACCTTGTTCTAATGAAAGACCCTCCGGCATTTTATGTACCCATCGCTCATCTACTACTGTATATTTAGCGAATCCGCCGCCTCCGCCTGATAATCCGTGGAAGCCTAAGTGTTTACAAACGTTGTATTTTCCTTGTTTACATGCCGGGCATTCACCGCAAGCTAAAATCGGTTCAACAACAACTTGATCGCCAACTTTAACAGAAGTGACACCTTCACCGACTTCTGATACTATTCCGGAAAATTCATGCCCCATGACAATTGGAGCTACATCTTTACTAATTGGATGCGGAGTTCCTACCGGAATGAAAATAGGACCGGCAACATATTCATGAAGATCGCTTCCGCAAATACCTGTCCAAGCTACTTCAATTTTCACACGACCGGCTGTCACTTTTGGTTCTTCAATTTCTTCTACACGAATGTCTTTTGCTTTATACCAACGAGCTGCTTTCATTTATAATCACCCCAAATAATTATTAACTACCGGTTTTAGCAGTTAAATTCATTATACATAGCAGTTTTCAATATTTTATGAAAACAATATTAAAAATTGGCTACATAAATAGCTTTATGGTGATTAAACACAAACGCCTGGCAGTAATTATCTTTAAACGCACGGCTGCCACTCCGGCAATGAGTATCCGGTGGAATTTGAATCTCTCCCGTTTGCAGAAAATTGATGCCTTTATATGAAGTCTTGCACTTCTTCTCTATAAAAACCAAAGTGTAGTAGAATACCCAAAATACTATTGCTGAACATTTTCACTCCTTTGCCCACAAATACTTTACCTCAAGATTACATTTTTTGTTTTAAGTCATAAAAAAAGTATCCCGCTATAAAAGCAGGATACCTCATTTTTTATTCTTTAGCTAAAGCTGGAACATTCAGCTTGCTGTAGCGGAAAATTTGGTATGCGTAAAATAACGCGATAGCCGCTGTAAATGATAGACCGATAATCATCGCAAAATTATATTCTAAACCAAAGCCTTCCGGAGCAACCATTAGATAACAGAAGACAACTCCGGTCATGAATACAGCTGGTAGGCCTGTGATCCAATGCAGTTTTCCTTCTTTTAATAAGTAAGAAGTCGCCACCCATAGCATCACTGTCGCAACCATTTGGTTTGTCATCCCTACATAGCGCCATAAAAATTGATAATCAATGGTAGACAGATAGAATGCCGGAATTGTAACGGCTACTGTTGCGATGACTGCAACTGTTTTTTGGTTCGCTTTAATGCGAGAGCCTATGAAATCCAGCACAATCATACGAGCTGAACGCAATGACGTATCGCCTGTAGTGATTGGCAGAATGATGACACTTAGAATAGCCAGCAGACCTCCGATTGTTCCTAATAATCCGACTGAAATTTGATCAACAACACCGCCAGCTCCAACTGCTGAGACTACAGATGCAAGTTCGCCTGTTCCTCCGTAGAAGCTCATCCCTGCAGCACACCAGATTAAAGCGATTACACCTTCACCAATCATAGCTCCATAAAATACTTTGCGCCCTTCCGTTTCTTTTTTCAGCGTACGGGAGATGATTGGGCTTTGCGTTGAATGGAATCCGGATATTGCGCCGCATGATATCGTAACCATCAGCAACGGCCAAATCGGCAGTTCACCCGGATGCATATTTGCAAATGTCAATTCCGGCACTTTAATATCTGAAGTCAGCAACGCAATTAGAACAGCTGCTGCTGTAATTAATAGTACGGCTCCGAATACTGGGTATATTCTACCAATAATTTTGTTGATCGGTAGTATGGCAGCCAATAAAAAGTATAAGAAAATAATGCCGATTGCTACTATGAATGTGATTCCTGTTTTTGCTGAAATGACTGCTGCTGGCCCTGCAGTGAAAGCGGCCGCAACTAAGATCATTAATACAACTGACACAACATCTGTGAATACACGCATCGCTTTTCCTAAATATTTTTGTACAAGCGCCGGAAATTGGGCGCCACCATGGCGAACAGACAACATACCCGCGAAATAATCATGGACAGCACCGGCAAAAATACAGCCAAGCACAATCCAAACCATCGCAACCGGTCCATATAAAGCACCGGCAATCGCACCGTAAATCGGACCAAGCCCCGCAATATTCAATAATTGGATTACCCACCCCTTCCAAGCAGGCATCGGAACATAATCCAAATTATCCGTTTTCGTATAAGCTGGTGTCGGAGTGGCGTCATTAACAACAAACACCTTCTCCACAAACTTCCCATAAACAACATAACCAAGAAATAATAGAATAATAGCACCAATAAGCGTAAACATAAAACCCTCCATAAGTATTTTAATTTTCAGATAATTTGTATTGTATAACAGACGAGCTTATGCTGCAAGTGATTTTTCTGAAAATTTTGTAGCTTTTTAGTACCTGTCACGCCCCGTTTTTTGTCGAAAAGATTGTTAAAAGTGCCTGTCATCGCCCGAGAATTATCGAAAAATCTCGAATTTGCGGTAGGTTTACCCTATCTGCTACTAAAGCTTTATAACACTATTAATCCCTCTAGCTCATTAATTGTAAGCGCTTCCGTTCTATTATATGAAAACAGCAAATAATAAAGGAGGAATGAAGTTGAAGAGCTGGAAAATTACTGTCGTATTAATAGTCTTGCTAAGCGTCCTGCCAGCGACACCAAA
The DNA here is from genome assembly GCF_014712675.1 of Peribacillus faecalis. Classification (GTDB taxonomy): domain Bacteria; phylum Bacillota; class Bacilli; order Bacillales; family DSM-1321; genus Bacillus_AD; species Bacillus_AD faecalis. The sequence goes on from NZ_JACXSI010000004.1 coordinate 51,752, forward strand.
TAATAGTGAAGCGGCAGAAACAGATGGGAATGATTATCCGATAGTGCTCGTTCACGTTTTAGCTGGCTGGGGCCCTGATGAGGCTTTAGGCATTAAATATTGGGGAGGATTTAAAGATTTAGTCTCCTACTTGAACAGTAAAGGCCACGAAACATATGCCGCAACGGTGTCGGCCCAGTTTCCAGCAACTATGATCGTTCTGTAGAACACTATTATTATATTAAAAGCGGACGTGTCGATTACGGAGCGGCTCATGCCGAAGAACATGGTCACAGCCGATATGGACGCACCTACCTCGGCATATATCCTGAATGGGATGAAAATAATCCTGTCCATCTAATCGGTCATAGTATGGGCGGTCTCACTATTCGCGGTGTAACAGATTTGCTCCGGGAAGGCAGTGAAAAAGAGCGTGCTTATCATGAAGCCCATCCAGAAACTGAAGCAATGTCCCCTTTATTTGCAGGCGGACATAATTGGATTTTCAGCAACACGAATCTTACCACTCCTCATAACGGCAGTCAATATGCAGATGACGAAAGTCGCGGAGCCGCACTGATTAAAGAAATTGTTCTAAACCTCGCAAAAATCACCGGAAAGAACCCCGACTCGCTTATTTACGATTTCAAATTAGACCAATGGGGCCTGAAACGAGCAAAAGGTGAGAAATTTACAACATACTTAAATCGCGTCATAGCAAGCAATATTTGGACAAGCGAAGACATTAGCGTCACCGACTTAAGCACACCCGGAGCACAAGTCAACAATAGTTGGATGAATACATTTCCTGATGTTTATTATTTCTCTCAGCCTTAACCACATATAGAAGCCCACAAACCGGACACCAAGTACCAAATGCCATTCCTATAAAGGTGCTTCTACCAGTAGGTTTACATTAACAGTTTTTAACTAAGTATTTTTCACTACAAAACTATTAATAATTGAAAAAATAAGGCATTACAATATATTGAACAATTTAAATTAGACTTCACTTTTTTTAGAAATAGAGAAAGCCACAACAGCTTGGAACACAAGCATTGCGGCCTTAAAATGGTACAAACAGCGAACTCCGTATTTTACCTGCCATCTATTCATTATCACAGCATAACTCCAAAAACAGTACCTCGGTTAAAATCAGTCACTTTCATCGAGCCGTTTACTCCCAAATAGAGGATTGTTTGGTCCAAATTCGTTCCCAAACTAACAAAATACGCCGGCTCTAAACCAAAATTATAATCAGTCTCAATAATGCTAAAATCATCTGTTCCTATCCGTCCATAAGCTAAAACTCCTCTGGCCTCAGATTGGAATTTTTCCTTTCGGGCAAGATCGGTAAATACAACACTTCCGGTTAAATCAGGGATTCCGTTCCCCATATAAGCTTGCACTCCTGTAAGAGCCTTTCCTTCAAACTTTTCCGGGCGGGTGTCCTGATGAAAATAGCTTATCAAAGGAGAAAGACGACCCGCTGAAGATTTCACCGCTTCATTGTAATAGGCCATTGTTTTCTCATCGCCATTAGTCGAACAGTTCCTTATAATCGAAGTTGGGAAAACTCCCTCCCATGCCCGCCAGCCAAAGTTAATCAATCCTTCTTCGGCAGCTCCGGAGCGAACAAGCTCAGGAACCGGAATAGGTTTGTACGAATTGAATGCAAAAATGGTCTCTGCCAAATCTTGTCCAACATTTCCTGCATATTTGATATATTGATTATTGGTCCGTTGAAACGAAATGCCCGGTATGTTCCGAACACCTTTAGCCATAAGAGTAAGTGTCTCCTGAATAGATTCAGGAAGTTCATCAAACCTCGTAACGGCGGGCGGAGTTTGACCTGATGTATTTTTAGAAACATCAATTTCAATTATTTTTCCGGCTATCTCCAAATTATCCTGACTTAAATTAAATGGATCAAAGCCGGAACCACCATCTCCATTAGTTAAAATGAGTCTTCCTGTTTCAGGCGAGAAATTTAAGCTATTGACACCATTGTGATTCGAGAAGGGTCTTCTTATGTTTAGTAATGTCCTCTGTTTTTGAGGTCGGCCATTCGCTGCCCAACGCCATTCTTCTACAGTATCTATATGATCATATTGTTTATCCCTATCGTTCCATTTTAAGTTTAACGTTGCAGGGTCGCACGGGTTTGGCGAGAAGGATTCGCTAAACGCCCCAGCTCCCTGTGTACCCGCTACTGAGTAATGCAAATAAAACAGACCGTTATCAGAAAAACCGGGATGAAATGCCAGCCCCAACAATCCTCTTTCATCATATCCACCAGAAGCACCTAACTTGATAATTCGCGAGCGAATATCTAAAAATATCTTTAACCTTCCTTCTTTTATGTAAAAAATCTCTCCAACCTGGGTTGCAACAAATAACGATTCACTTGAATCACCCGGAAAAATCGCTGTTCTCAATACAGTCGGCAAATTTACCTTGACTACAATCGGCAATAAACGAACTTTTACTTTTTTCGGCAAACCGCACACCTCTCTTCATATTCTTCTATCAAGATATGATTAGAATTGTTTCTTTAATACAAGGAGGTCATAAAAAGAACGATGATATCATAAAACAAGGAATAGCATACTTATGTTGGAGGCGGAGTTTATGAAGAATACAAAAAGAAAAGCCGCTCCGTATTGGCAGCACCCTTTATTAAAAGTCAAGTATGACTCTGCAGAAATTTCATCAACTGCAAAACTATTACTTACAGCTGTATTAAGCTCATCTGCCGCCATCTTTCAGTCAGCAGGCGGTTTTATGCCCGGCATCGGTTTTGTTGTTAGCCCCTTGACGACTTTGCCCATCTTTCTGGCAACATTTGTATCTGTTAAATATGGGATTCTTTCTTATTTTGTTACGATTCTGCTTTTATTGTTAATCCAACCGAGCGAACTCTTTATTTTCCCCTTCACAACAGGGATTCTGGGATTAGCACTTGGTGTAGCCTTCCCGAAGTCAAGAGTATTCGTTGTTCTCACAGCGGGAGCCTCATTATTTATAGGTATCGTAGCGCTTCTTTATCTTTTCCGTTTTCCTGTGTTAGGACCGGCTGTCGGTACATCTTTTCAGTTGCTTTCCTTATTGCTCATAGCATTATTCTGCATTCTCTATGCTTGGTTAGCGGCAACAGCATGTTCTTTTATTCTAAAACGTATTATCCGTAAGCGTTAGCATAACAAAGAAGCTCCAAACCATTGATTAGGAGCTACTAGCAAAAATCATTCAAAATCCCATCCGGATTAACCATGTCCATCTGCAGTATATGCCTGCTCTTTAGTAGCGTAAATCGTGCCAATTGGGTGATTAGGCGGTGCATAGATTGAATAGAGCTTTAATGGACCATCCCCTACATTTACAATATTATTCCACATACCGGCAGGTACTATGATGGCAGTTTGCGGGTCAATTTTCCTAACAAAATCTATATGATTTTGGTCCTTACCCATTTGAACAAGCCCTTTCCCTTGAGAAACATGCAGGAATACATCGATGTCAGGGAACATCTGTAAACCAATATCCTCACCCTTATTGAGGCTCATTAATGTAATTTGAAATTGTGATCCTGTCCATAGCGCTGTACGATAAGTATCATTTCGTAAAGTAGCTTGATGAATATTTACAACAAAAGGCTGTCCCCCATAATCTGTTAAAGCAACTGGAACTTGACGATTCATCGGCTGAAAGAAAGAATAATTTTGCGTGCTATAAACCGACTGTCTATATATGGGGACAGTATTATGGGGATGGTATGAATAACTATTTGGAACGTAATACATTTTCTCAATCCTCTCCATAAATGATACGATTATTTTATGCATCATGTTAGATGATCGTACTAATTTTAGAGTGGAGCGACTTTGAAAACTTCCTTCAAAATAGTTTTTAAGTTTTGGCAAAAATATTCTTGAAGCAGAAGTGCTCTCATATAACTCTAATAACTCACATCCCTCCATTAATCAACACCTACCTGCCGGGGTTTCACGAAGGAGGAACAGATAGTCAGATTCTTCCATAATATTAGCAACTCCGAATTTTCCAACCATAGATTGAAGATTTTGAGTGTCATAGACTAATGCATCGAAGTAAAGCTTTTTGGCGTAATGGCTTGGTGGATAGGTTGTTTTTCGGATGTACGTCCATACTTCCATGCTTGAACAATACGTGTCAATAAGTATGGTAATGCTCCTCCGCCATGCAAAAAACACAAATTTAGATTCGGCAATTATTCCCGCATGCCACTCGTCAGAGAAATATTCGGACCGGTTGTAACGGTTCTTCCATTCCTGGCCCCTGTGTTCCGACTGCTGAGTAAGTCATACACTTTGATTAGCTTGTGATAGTTTCTAATTGATCAATCCACTGTATTGTTAATAAATTTGGCAAGCCCGATACTTCATGATCAATCTCTATATACTTTTTACACTTTACAGTCGCTACACATTCAATATATGTATGACGATGCTCAATCAATATTTTATAACTGCCTATATTCGGTAAAGAATAATTCGGCAATAAACCGCTCTTTTGACAATATTTCGTTTTATAGAAGCCCCCTAACAGATTCGGTAGTTCATTCAGCTTTCGCTCTGTTAAGTGTGCCCTGATCAACGTTGAACTGATTTTTTGTTTATTCCATTTTTGCTCTTCAATCACTGTCAGACCGACTTTATTTGCGGCTGCATACCGTTCTAGAGTGTGAATATTTCCGCTTGCTTTTGCGCCGTATGTATAATCGAAACCGCAAATGATTTCCTTTGCATTCAATCCAACAATATAATCATTTAAAAATGTATCAGCTTCTACTTTAGCCAATGTCTTTGTGAACTCCACGACATAAAAGATATCCACGCCAAGATTCGCTAGTTTTTCGGCCTTCTGTTCAAGAGGTTCTAAATAAGCAACTTCTTCTGAAAATAACACACTTTTAGGATGCGGAAAAAACGAGAGAACCGCCGTTGATAACTGTTGTAATTCCGCTTTTTCTTTCGCTGCACAAATCACTTTTTGATGTCCTAAATGCACGCCGTCAAAATAACCGAGTGCTATCGCTGCATTCGGAGCTTCTTTTTTGATTTCATGTAAGTTATCAGCATTTACATAAATTACCTGCATAGCGATTCTCTCCTTTACTTATCTCATTAAATTTTGTGCGACTTCATAAATTAAATCTTCTTGCCCTCCGACTGTCTTCATTTCGCCGACTTTCATTAATAAATCACGTTCATCAACACCAAATTGTTTGGCGGCCTTCTGTGCATGCAGTAAAAAACTGGAATATACACCTGAATAGCCTAAAATCAGGCTACTGCCTGTAATCTCTTGCGGTTGCTGCATGAGTGGCGCGATGACTACATTTGCTGTGTCAGTTAATTTATATAAATCAATGCCGGTTTCATAACCGAGTTTTTCTAAAACAGCCACCATCACTTCTATTTGCGTATTGCCAGCACCAGCGCCTAAGGCACGCATGCTCCCGTCAATATAAGTCGCACCTGCTTCTACAGCTGCAATCGTGTTGGCCATCGCCATCGACAAGTTATTGTGCGCATGGAAACCAATCTCGCATTGCACATTTTGTCTTAGTGCGGAGATTCGCTCAGTCACATCTTTCGGAAGCATTGCTCCTGCAGAATCTGTTACATAAACAATTTCTGCGCCGTAGCTCTCAAACAATTTGGCTTGCTCTACAATTTTTTCAGGAGGAGCCATATGACTCATCATTAAGAATCCGGCCGTTTTCAATCCCAGTTCGCGAGATAACTGAATGTGCTGTGCAGCTACGTCGGCCTCCGTGACATGAGTTGCCACACGGACCATTTTCGCCCCTAATTTTGCTGCCTGCTCTAAATCATGTTTTGTTCCGATGCCAGGAATTAATAACACTGACACCTCCGATGTTGTGCATTCTGCCACTGCAGCTTCAATAAGCTTCAGTTCATCAGTGGCTGACAAGCCGTATTGCAAAGAAGATCCGCCCAATCCATCTCCATGGGAAACCTCAAAATAACGGACACCGGCTGCATTTAATCCTTTTGCCGCTTCACGCACTTGCTCTACTGTAAATGTATGGCGTACAGAGTGGCTCCCGTCTCGAAGCGATACATCCAATAAATTCAATGTCATGAGAGAACCCCCTTCTCGCTCAGTAAATGTTTGGCCATTTCATTACCTACTTGCACGGCAGCAGCCGTCATAATATCCAAGTTGCCTGCGTATGCCGGTAAATAATCTGCGGCACCATTTACTTCGATAAATACTGAAACCTTTTTGCCTTCAAAAATTGGCTGAGCCTTCAATGCATATCCCGGCACGTAACTTTGCACTTCCGCCACGATTTCTTGAATGGACTTGGCTATCGCTGTTTCATGACCTTCTTCCGCTACTAAAGCATGGATGGCATCACGCATGATGATTGGCGGTTCAGCAGGGTTTAAGATAATAATCGCTTTCCCCTTTTTTGCGCCTCCAACGACTTCAATCGCTTTCGATGTTGTACTTGTGAATTCATCAATATTTGCACGTGTTCCCGGTCCGGCTGAACGACTTGCGATTGTCGCAACAATTTCAGCATACTCTACAGATACAACGCGATTAATTGCATGAATGACCGGAATTGTCGCTTGGCCGCCACATGTAACCATGTTCACGTTCGGCTTTTCGATATGTTCTTTTAAATTAACCGGCGGAACAGTAAATGGCCCGATTGCTGCCGGTGTTAAATCAATCACTCTTTTATTTGCGGCTGTCAGTACTTCACTATGATGTTTATGAGCATATGCACTTGTTGCATCAAATACAATATCCACTAAATCAAGGCGGTCCATTAAGCCGTCAATACCATTTGAAATCGTTTCGTAACCACGTTTTTTTGCTCTTATTAAGCCATCTGAATTCGAATCGATTCCAACCATGACACTCATGGATAACACTGGACTACGCTCAATTTTATACATTAAATCCGTGCCAATATTTCCTGAACCGAGGATTCCTACCTTCAACTTTGTCATCGCTTCACCAACCCTCTCGAAATGTTAACGCTTACTTTGCCGAGAATCCCGAAATCAGCTTCGAACTCATCTCCTGCTTCAAAAGAAACCGCTTTTGACAGTGCTCCCGATAAAACGAACATACCTGGCTCAATTGTAATGCCATATACGCTTACTTCATTGGCTAGCCAAACAACCGCATTGAACGGATTTCCTAATACCGCCGCACTCGTCGATTCATCCAAAAACTGCCCATTCTTCTTCACAACCATCGGAATATTGGCAATATCCTCAATGTCAGAGAGCAATGTGCGCTTTTGACCTAAAATTGCACCTGCTGAAGAACCATTGTCTGCTACTGTATCCTCGAATTTGATTTGCCAATCCTTAATCCGGCTATCGATTATTTCAACAGCAGGCACAACATAAGCTGTTGCATCAATGACATCTTGCACTGTCACATTCGGGCCCTTCAGCTCTTTATTAAAAACAAAGGCAATTTCAAACTCTACTTTCGGTTGCAAGAACCGATCAGCAGATACATCTTCTACTCCGTCATATATCATTGTATCTAAAATAAAGCCGTAGTCCGGTGTATACACATTCAGCATTTCTTGCATTGCTTTGCTGGTTAAACCTATTTTCAGCCCTTTTACCGTCGCACCTGCGTTAACTTTCTGACGGATTTGTGCTAATTGCACTGTATAAGCGTCATTAGCTGTCATATTTTGATATGTATCAGTCAAAGGCGGTATTGGCTGTTTGAGACGTTCTGCCTCCAGTAATTGTGCTGCAGCTAATTGAATATCCATAGACAATTCTCCTTTTATGACTCCACTGTAATAAAATCGACTAACTGTCGATATTTGCCCCCGAAAAACAACAACGGTTTTTTATCTTCAACTTGTAAATCCGTCACTTTCCCGATGAATAAAGTATGGTCGCCTTCCACATGTTCCGCCACAACCTCACAGACAATTTGAGCAATTGCTCCTTTTAATACCGGAAGCCCAGCCAACTTTTCAAATTCAACTGCTTCACCGGGACGGCCCGCAAAATGACGCGAGTAATGCTCCTGGTCTTCCGCTAAAATATTTACTGTATATTTTTTAGATTGTGCGACTTTCTCTAAAAATTTAGCTTTATGGCCAATTGAAATAACAACCAGCTTCGGATCTAGTGACACAGACATAAAGCCGTTTGCCGTCATTCCATGTGTTTCTCCATCATTTTCGGTCAAAAGAACCGTTACCCCCGTTGCGAACTTGCCCATTGCATCCCTGAATAAACGATCATCCATTCCAAATTCCTCCCTTTTTCGAGTGAATAGTTTAATCATAAATGACTTCATTTTGAATTAACATTGTAATTTTTATTGAATTTTCTGTTAAAAACAATAAAAATCACATAAAACAAATATGAAATTTTTGTTAATTATTTGCACAAAAAAAACGAGAATTATCAACATATACAACGTAAAAAAGAGATAAATCTCCACATTAAAAATAATTTAACTTTTCTCTATTTCATACACTTCTTTTTCTGCTACGTTCTTTTTTTCTCTTGTAAATATAATTAACATCACATAAAATTCAGTTCACCGGATACAATTACCAGTTTATCCCACGAATTTTCATGCATCCGATTTAAAAAGATTAAGAATTAATATCGGAATGGAGGTGTTTAAAACGACTTTTTGAAAGCGTTAACATTTTTCTGGAATATTTTTTCCTGTAATTTAATGTGACTGAAGAAAATTAAGATAATACAAGGAGGGTTTATTATGCGTTGGGTGGTATTAGGTTTTCTCTTCTTTTTATCTGTTTTAAATTATACAGATAAGTCCGTTTTAGGCTTTGCAGCAAAACCTGTTATGTCCGAGTTAGGTTTGACCTATGATCAATTTGGTTTAGTGGGAAGCAGCTTCTTTGCCGCATATGCAATTGGTAGTATCGTTCTAGGTACATTAACGTATCGTTTTAACACAAAGTATTTGTTAATGTTGATTGCCACAGGTTGGACAATTTCCTTAGTAAGCGCTTATTTTGTAGAATCGTTAACGCATCTAATCTTACTGCGTGTCGTATTAGGTTTCTTTGAGGGCGGCACGTACGGTTTATGTGTTGTCCATCTTGCACGATGGTTCACCAGTTCCCAGCGTGGTGTAGCTGCAGCCATTATGACTTCCGGGACGACAGTGGGCACATATTTAGCTGCACCTCTTCTAGTATTGGGTATCACAAACTATGGCTGGCAGCATACTTTCGCTTTATTAGGAGGAGCAAGCTTAGTATGGGCGATCTTCTTTTTCTTCCTTAGGGACGAACCTAAGCAACCACTTATCGAGGACGTAAAATCTCTAGCTTCTAACAAAGAGGTACCATTCAAGCACATTTTAAAAGTATTCTTTAATCCTTATGTATTATCGATCTTGGTTGTAGGCTTTGTATCAATGTGGATTAATACTTGGGTTCTTACATGGGCACCAAGCTACTTAACAGAAATTGTCGGTCTCGCGCCGCAACGCATGAGCTTAGTATTCGCAGCAATGGGTATTACAGGAACTATATTTGCTATTTGTTTAGGCAAATTCACCGACTTTTTATTTAAGAAAAATAAAAGTCTCATCAAGTCTTACGATCGTGTATTAGTGACTGTATTGCTTATCGGCTCAGTTGCATACGCCATGACAACAATTGTATCTTCGCCATTATTAGCCTGTATTTTTTTAGGAATCGGATTAGTTATGAACACAACTCTATTACCATTGAATACTGCCATTAAAACAATGATTATCCCGAAAAATCTAGTGGGCAGCGTAACAGGTATTTCCTTATCGATTTCAAGCATGGCCGGTGTCATCGGTCCTTGGATTACCGGATATTTAATCACGCTTGCAGGTGATGATGTCCGCTCCGGCTTTAACTCAGGGGTGCTCATCGTTGTCGGTTTGTATGTTTTGACAGCCGTCGTCTTATTGGCAACGCGCAAACTGAAAATCACAGCCACTGAAAAAGATGAAGCGCGCCGAGCAGCCGAAGAGAAGAGCATCAAAACGGACATCGTAATCGAATAACAGCAAAATAATAAAAAGACTATAAACAAACTCTAAACTGTGTTTGTTTATAGTCTTTTTTGCTTATGATCGTGAAAATTCCTCAAAACTTAACTTGTCTGCCAGTATAAGCGCCTGAATCACTAATAAGATATATGCTGCTGTCGAAGCATTCTTCAGCGAAATTTCTAGTTGCTCTTCAATTTGCTTAATACGGTACTGAATGCCGCCGATTGATAAAGTTAGTTCATCCATCGTTTCTTTTAAGCGCTGGCTATTTAACAAGTACACATAAAGCGTATACAGCAGCTCCTTTTTGCGTGGCTCATTGAAATCATACAGATTTTTCAACGTCTTTTTCGCCATTTCTTGCAGCTGATCCATGCTTAAATTTTTGACGATATCACCTAGAATTCCTAGATCTTCATAGTCTGTCAGCAGTTTTTGATTTGGATAGTTCTTTGCAGTTCGCGCTTCTTTCAACGAGCGTTCAAAATCATTAAAGTTGCTGAATATTCCGCTCAGTCCTAAGGTATATTTATAATTGCTGTTTCTTTTCTCCATCTTTCGGAAGATTTTTATGATTTGCTCTTTCCACTTCTCCTTATCACGGTTTTGCGAATTAAGGAGTGCTATATCTTCCCCAATAATTGCAAAAATGCACGGCATGTCCGACTCTTTTGCCAGCTTCGAAAGCTGAATGAGCTGATCATGAATGTCGATAATGTCATTATTCTTCTTTACTTTTTGCACACTGATGACACCGGTGAAAAAAGGCGGCTGAAACTTAAACGGCAAGAACTTATAGTAAGATTCAATATCTTTTATATTTTGATTGTGAATTAAGCGTTCTAATAGCGAACTTCTCATCCTCTGTTGCTCTTCAAACTGAGCTTCCTCATATAAGATGCATAATGATGCGACAGTTGCTATGCGCTCTAAAAATAAATAGTCATTATCATCTATTTTCTCTTTGTCAAAATAATAAAAAGAGCAAGTAGCGTAATTTTTTTTATCAATAATGACTGGCGCTGTGAGCTTCAAATATCCAGAACCTTCGTAATGAGAAACGTTGTGATTATCGTCAATATAGGATAGTGTTGCTTTATCTTTCTTGATTACCAATTGTTGCTCATCTGTAAAACCAATTTGGCTTAACGAATTATCATGAATATCTTTAATTAAAATTGGGATGTTTAGTATTTCAAATGCAGCCTGTGTAATCTCATCCAATGATTGCTTCTCTGTCACTTTTTGCGTTAGCTGACTTTGAAACGCTGCAATTTTTTCAAGAATTTGCTTATGGTGCAAAAGCGCATCATATGTCATTTCGAGCTCAGATAAAATATTATCATTTTGATAAAGGTGTATCAGCTCCTGCTTCTCCTCAAGCCAATCCTTCTCCAACCGCAATTCAAACTCACAGCACGGATCACCTTTTGCTGTGCATTTATGTTCTATGGCAATCAGCGACTCGCCAAATTCATAGGTCAATGCACCGCTCGCAAATCCGCATAACATATGGCAAACACACTCATCTGCCACACCGAAGTTTTTAAGGTGCAATTCTGCTTCGATTGATTCTACCCATTGCCCGCGCGTATTAATGCATTCAATTTTGCCGTTCGGATGGCGAACAATTTCCCCCTTGAAAATTACATCTTTCACATGACCCACGCGCGAGTGACGTTTACCGATTGAATTCTTTTGATTTTGATGTTGAAGCTGGCGTTTTGCCGAATCCATTCCGAATTCTTTGCCTAATCGGAATAAAAAGCCTTTCGTTTTATAGGAACCGATATTGTTATATAAATTTTTCTTCAATGTATGAAAGGTATTTGCCGACATTAAAATATTTTTAGTTTCGCTAGAATCAAATAAAACCTCGCTCATCAAAATCACATCCCTTCTGACTTCCTATCCCTCATGTTATTAAAAATTATTTCAATTTTCAATAAAATTTAAAGAATATTTCCATTTATTCAATAAAAAACGCTATGATATTTGAAATTTTTAACAGCTATACTCAAAACATAAAATTCAATAACCAATGAACGCAAGGAGGTAGAATGATGACAATTTTTGAAGGATTTCATAATAGCTACATACTAGCTAACGGCGTCCGCACCCACTATTCATGGGCTGGAACTGAGGGACCTGCTGTAATTTTATTGCACGGTGCAGGACCCGGAGCTTGCGGTGCAGCAGGTTGGCGTTTTATGTTGCCGGCTCTAGCGAATGCCGGTTTCCGGGCATACGCAGTCGATCAGCTGTCAATGGGATTCACAGATGTGCGACCTCACGCATGGCCAGTAAACGGTCATCAAAGCTTAGTGGACCATGTCCATGATTTTATTGAAGCATTATGCCTCGATGAAGTCTCACTTGTCGGCAACTCTCAAGGTGCTTATATCGCTGCTAAATATGCTATAGACCACCCTGAAAAAGTAAACAAAGTTGTATACATCGGCAGTAATACAATTTATCAAGCGATGCAGGAAGTGCCTGCAAGAAAGTTGCGTTCATTTTTAGAAGTAATTGGGTACGACTATACAGAGAAATCGTTACGTGATTTTATGTACCGCAATTCAATCGGCGACACAGTTATTCCTGAAGAACTGATTCAACTTCGCCATCAAGCGGCCACTCGTCCAGGCGTCAAAGAATCAAACGAAGCATTCGATGCTTATCTGGCAAGAATGAATGAGGAGCCAAAGCTTTGGAATCGCTATTGCCTTAAAGACTCCTTGCCGAAAGTAACAATCCCAAGCATATTCATCTGGGGCAATCAAGATGCGGTCGCACCAGTAGAGGTAGCATATAAGCTTGAAAAATTATTGCCAAATGTTCAATTCGAATATATCGAAGATTGCGGTCATCAAGCCCAAACGGATCAACCAGAAATCGTCAACAAACTGGTTATCGATTTTTTAGCTGCTGAAAAAGAACAAACGGTATCAGCTCCATAAAATACTTTTCGGAAGGAATGATTACATGGTAGCAACAGTTGAAAATAAAGCGCTTTATGAAGAAATTATGGAAAAGGCAAGACGTATAGGAGAGGTTGCAGAAATAGAAGCATTGGAGGCAGATGAAAACTCAACCATCTCCCAACGTGTTGCAGATCTTATTCGCGATGAAAATATCCACCGTTTAATTTTGCCAAAGGAATTTGGCTATCCTCAGTTGGACTGGCGCACATTTGTAGATATGGTAAGCACGGTCGGTTACTACAACCTATCAGCTTCCTGGCTAACATATTTCTTCTCGGCTCACAATGCCTGGGTTTGCTATTACCCGAAGCATATTCGAGACGAAGTCATTAACCAAGGCGGCTTCGTAGCAGACGTTTTTGCACCAATCGGTAAAGTAGAGCCAGTTGAAGGCGGCTTCATCGTCTCAGGGAAGTATAACTTTGTAAGCGGTATCAACTACTGTGACTGGGTTGGCGTAGGTGCCATGATGCAATTCGAGGACAGCGATCGACCTGAACGTGTTGGTATTTTATTAAAGGTGTCCGATTTAACAATCGAGAAGACGTGGAACTCACTTGGTCTTCGCGGTTCGGGCAGCAATACATTAATTGTTGATGAGGTTTTCGTGAAACCGGAAGCGATTCTGCGCTTCAATAAAATCATTGAGAAGAGCCAGCCACCGTATGAAAATTTTGATCAGGACTACTTATACTACAATACACCATTCTATCCTGGTTTTTATGTCGGCTTTGCGGCAATGGCTGTTGGCGGTGCCAAGCGTGTGCTTGATGAATTTGAAAAGCATACGGCAGGTCGCATTCGCTTCTCCGGTATTAACGAAAAAGACTCCCCTGCAAGTCAACGCGTACTTGCGGAGCTGAAACTGGAGATGCTTTCCGCCAATACATTATTAACGGAATACATTAATATGATGGAAAATGACAAAGGCGGTCCGTATGAAGGCCCTAAATATAAGGCAATCCGCGCTGCCATTATTGACAAATCTGCGAATATCGGTGTGAAAGCGCTGCTTACTTTAGGTGGCCACGCCTTGTTAAAGGGTCATCCAGTTGAGCTATTCACGCGTGACCTGATCGCCATCGCGACACACATCACTTCATTATATGAGGATGGCATTCTTGGATACGGCAAACATTTATTCGGCGTTAAAACCAATATTCAAGGATAACTTTGTACGCGCTAAAAAAAGTATTTAAATTAAAATATATGAACTATGAGGTGAAGGATAAATGGAAAAATTTCTTTATGCACCAGAAATCGCAAAATTAGGACACGTCGCTTTAGTATCAGCAGACCTTGAAAAATCTTTATGGTTTTTCCGCGATACGATCGGTTTAGAGGAAACGGAAGTTGTAGACGGTGTACATTATTTACGTGCTTGGGGCGACTTTGAGCACCATACTCTATCAATTACAGCCGGCGATACATCCTACATTGATCACATCGGCTGGCGTACAAAACGTCCTGAAGACGTAGCTACTTTTGCTAGATTATTAGAAGATGCCGGTACAGAAGTACGCTGGATTGAAGCTGGCGAAGAAACGGCACAAGGAGAAGCAATCCGCTTTGAACTGCCAAGCGGTCACCGCTTTGAGCTTTACTACAATATGGAAAAGACGCCTGCAGAAGAATCACGTAAATCTGTGTTGAAAAACCAAACTTATAAATCTTGGGCAAAAGGTGTCTCGCCACGCCGCATCGACCATGTAAATTTGCAAACTTCACTCGACAACTCAGAAATTGTAACATATTTGCAGGAAGCATTAGGCTTTAAACTGCGCGAATACTTCGTAAATCCGGATGACGTACAAGTTGCAAGCTGGCTGTCTGTAACAAATCTAGTACATGACGTAGCAATTATGTCTACGCCACGCTCCAAAGAACCAAATGAAATGCATCATATCGCCTATTGGTTAGATAATTCGCAAGACTTGTTGCGTGCCGCTGACATCTTATGCGAAGCGGAAGTGCAATTCGTCGGTCCTGGTAAACATGGTATCTCTCAAGCAATGTACATTTACGTAAAAGATCCAGGAAGCGGTTTGCGCCTTGAGATTTTCACAAATGGCTACCTCATTTTCGAACCGGATTGGGAGCCGATCAAATGGACTTATGAAGAATACTTGAAAAACGGCTCTGCCTACTGGGGCGACCGTCGCCGCGACGATGTAGACCGAGAAGCGCAAGTAAAGGAATTAGCTAAATCATAATTTCAAAACCACCAGTTTCATATGCTGATTACTGGTGGTTTCTTAAATGATTCTTACAGAAAGGGGTGTTACTGTTGAAGGCAATGCTCAAAGTTTTACTATTATCTTTATTTGGCGGTTATATTTTCAGCCTCCTGCACATCCCTATTCCATGGATGCTCGGCCCCATCGTTGTCGTCATGTTAACACAATTTTTTTATAAAGGCTCTCTCAAATGGTCTGGTAAATTGCGTGATTTAGGGGTTGTAATTGTTGGTACCGTGATTGGTGTACAATTTAACATTGATTTATTCGGTATGATGGGCTCTATTTTATTTTATATGTTAGCGCTGAACATTATTTTAATTGGAGGCGCAATTGGCATTGCTTACTTAACAAGCAAGTGGGCAAAAATCCCTATGAAAGCAGCAGTACTTGGTGCAATTCCGGGCGGGTTAGGTCAAATCGTTGTTTTTGCCGAAGAAGAAAAAGTCGAAGAAATCGGTGTAATCTCTTACTTTCAAGTAATCAGATTGTTGCTCGTTGTAATATTTGTACCATTTATCGTTGCTGGCCAAGTTATTGGAAGTCAGTCATCGAATGCAAAGATGACAATCAGTTTATTCGTTTTAATTGCATTGGCATGGGCATGTTCCCATTTAACAAAGCGCATCCATTTACCGGTTGCATTTTTTATTACACCCATCATTTTATTAATTATCTTACAACTTGCAACACCAATAACCATGCCCCCAGTACCTGGTATTGTGATGGACATTGCACAGCTGCTGATTGGTGCTCATATCGGATTAATGCTTAAACCACATATGATTAAGCTTCCAATGCGCATACTTATAGGAGGAATTTTCAGCGCACTTGCACTTATCGCCCTGACATTTGGCTCGAGCTTCCTAATGTCTTACGCAATGGATGCAACCTTCGCTACAAGCTTTTTAAGCACAGCCCCTGGCGGCTTAGATCAAATGGTGCTGCTAGCTGATGCCATCAATGCAGAGGTCTCACTTGTATCCATATTCCAAACCTTCAGGTTATTATTTATTTTTCTGTTAATAATGCCATTAATGAAAATTATCTACCGTTGGAGGGAAAAACGAAAAGAAGTACCAGCACGTATGACAGCAATGTAGGAATATCAATATAAAGGGTGAATGTCCCGTGTCCCTCTTTTCAAAATCTGGTGTCATGAACATGCAATGATTTTAAAGCTTACAACAGCGAATTTACGAGTATAAGTAAGCGGCTAGGGTATCAACTTAGTCGCTATTGCACTTAATATTATATAAAGACGAGTGCCGTGCCTTCGCCAAGGCGAAGCTGCAATTCAATTAAAGGTTTTTTACCTAATTCAGCTAACGCTGCGTGATGACCTGGTTCAACCGATTCAATGTCTTATTATTAAAAATGTGAAATGCCTTTACATTTTTTCATTTGCCAGTTTCATCCGGAATCGTTTCAATGTTTCTTCTAAATCAACACCATTCTCCCATAGAGATTCCTCCAGTTTATTACTTTCATTTTGACTACCAATTATCCCCTCAAATAATTTCATTTCAACTAAATCAGTCTCGTCATCAACATATTCAAAATGTGAAGCCTTAATATAGTCGCTGATTTCATTCATTCGATTATCTAAGAAATATATTGGCGATGTTTTTATAAGTTCCCGCTTTATGTATTCTATTAAACTGTCTACCCGTATTATTTTGCTTTTTGAAAGGAATTCTTACTGAAGAATTTTAGAAGACTATTAGATTTAGAAAGTTAATTCTCCTCAAAGGTTTTGAAATATGAACACCAAAAAAGCTTCTATAAAAAGAAGAACGCTTCCGTTCTCTTTTTAATAGAAGCAAACATTATAGTTTATTAATAATTTCACGATTTCTCGCATCAAAAGCTTCGTTGTGCGAAGATACTTTTGCGTACTTTTCAGCGGTTGGTTCAAGGCTTATTTTAATATCGTTAATGGCATTGATGGCATCTTGGAAGGCGCCTGTAATTAAATAAACTTTGTTATCATGTTTGGAGATATCACCGACAGCATATAGGCCCTCAACCGTTGTTAAACCTTTTCCGTTTGTCGTAATAAAATATTGATACTCTTCATCACGCTCTGGAGTCACATCCCCATCAAAAGCAAAGGAATGATCGCGGTCATAACCATGATTGACTAAAACATCATCAACAGCAATTGTGGATGTTTCCTTTGTCTCCACATTTTCTAAAATCACTTCATTAATTTTAGTCTTTTCTTCGTTGGCTACAAGCGATTTGATTTGCGTATTTGTCAAAATCGGAACGCCATTTTCTTCTAAAAGACGGATTTGTGCTTCATGAGCAGATAAGTTTTCTCCGCGATAGATGACCGTAATGTGCTTCGCAATGTTGATTAAGTCTTTTGCCCAGTCAATTGCAGAATTTCCCCCGCCTGATATTAATAGTTTTTTATTTTTAAAGCTTTGAATGCCACGAATTGTGTAGTGAAGATTGGATACTTCATATTTTTCAGCACCTTCGACATGCAGTTTGATTGGGCTGATGATACCTCCTCCTACCGCAATAACTACCTTTTTAGAGAAATGTTTATCACCGGCGCTCGTCTCGATGACAAACAAATCGTCTTTTTTCGTTATAAAATCTATCTTTGTATCTAAGCAAACGGTCGGATTGAAGGTTAAGCCTTGTTCTACTAGATTTTCAATCACCTTTTGAGCGGGTGTTGCGGTTAAACCGCCGATATCCCAAATAATCTTTTCAGGATAAACGTGCAATTTCCCGCCCAAAGTAGATTGAAATTCGATGATTTTTGTCTTTAAGTCTCGTAAACCTGCATAAAATGCGCTGTAGAGTCCGCTTGGTCCGCCGCCGATAATCGTCACATCATAAACTTCTTCCATTACAAACACTCCCGTCTTATCTACTTCCAATAGGTAATGGCTTCTTCAGTATGTTCACTTTATTATGATGTCGTCCAATCGGAATCACAGATGGAGAAGAGGATACCGGATCTTGAATGACCATACATTCAAGGCCAAAAATCTCTTTAATCAAAGAACTTGTAATAACTTTTGCCGGTGCGCCTTCCGCTACTAGTTTGCCTTTATGGAGCGCAAAAACATGGTCTGCGTAACGTGCTGATAGATTAATATCATGAAGCACCATGACAATCGTTGTACCATATTTTTTATTAAGGTCCGTTAGCAAGTCGAGTATTTCTACTTGATACGTTATATCTAAATAGGTTGTCGGCTCATCTAAAAACAAAATATCCGTCTCTTGCGCAAGCGCCATTGCAATCCAGACGCGCTGTCTTTGTCCGCCTGAAAGCTCATCAATGTGGCGATCCGCAAATTCAGTGATATTCATCATCTCCATTGCTTCTGCAACGGCTTCATAATCTTTCTTTGTCCAGCCTTTCAGAAAGCTATGGTGCGGAAATCTTCCACGCCCGACTAAGTCAGCAACTGTAATACCCTCCGGCACAATCGGTGACTGCGGCAAAAGCCCTAACACTCGGGCCAATTGTTTTGATGGAATTTTATGTATTGGTTTGCCATCGAGTGTAACTTGTCCGGATATAGGTTTTATTAATCGCGCCATCGTTTTTAAAAGCGTTGATTTTCCGCACCCGTTCGCCCCGATAATAATGCTGATTTTATTACTTGGGATCGTCACGCTTATATCATGTAAAATTGTTTTATTATCATATCCGGAAGTCAGACATTCAGCTTGAAAGATATGCGTTGGTTTCATCATAGATCTCCCTTTCGATTGATTCGAATTAATAAGTAAATCAAGTATGGCGCTCCGATAATACCGGTAATGACACCTACAGGATATCTGGCAACAAAGGCAAATTGCCCGATTAAATCGGCTGCCAATACTAAAATAACACCGATTAAACCGGCTGGAATAATATTCGAAAATCCAACACCAACTAATCTTTTCGCAATCGGACCTGAAAGGAATGCCACAAAAGCAATCGGACCTGTTGTCGCTGTCGCCAGCGCAATAATCAGAACTGAGCTGATGATGAGTATAAGCCGAGTCTTATTTGTATCCACACCAAGTGATGTAGCCGCTTGCTCGCCTAATTCGAGCATTTCCAGTTGTTTACCGAAGAATATAATAATCGGCGTAAAAATACAGACGGTAATGATGAGCGGATAAAGATTTTCCATTTTCGCACCGTTTAAACTGCCGCTCAGCCAGCGCATCGCAGTCGGAATGTCGTGCGTATTACCAATCAGCATTAAATACGAAATGACCGCATTCAGCATTGCCTGTATGCCAATCCCGATTAAAATCAACCGTCCAATCGAAAAGGATGAGCCTTTCGCCAACGCAAAAATAATTAACACCGTCGCAAGTCCCCCGACCACGGAAGCAATTGAAACCACCGTATTACCAGCCTGCAGGACAATGATGCAAAAAACGGCCGCTGCACTTGAGCCAGCTGTAATCCCGATAACGTTCGGGTTCGCTAATGGATTACGCAGCATCGTTTGAAAAATATAGCCGCCGACACCAAAGGCAAATCCGGCAAATACCCCTGCAATCATACGCGGCAAACGGATTGTCCCAACCGCAAATGAGGCACCCTTCACCTGTTCGCCAAGCAAAACGCTGATCACATCTTGTATCGGATAAATCGTATTGCCGAGCATAAGCATCGTGCCGCAAAGCGCTAACGCAATCACCGCCAATATTGTTGTCACCGATATAAAACGACGCCGTCTTCTTAATCTTGAATTCATTATGGAAATCATTGTTTCATTCATCATAACGCACGTATTTTCGCTTTCATTGTAATAAAAATTAAGATTGGTGCCCCGATAAAGGCAGTGACAATACCAACCTCCAGCTCACCCGGACTGCCTAGCAATCTTCCGCATACGTCCGATATCGTTAAAATTATTGCCCCTGAAAGTGCTGATAGCGGAATCACATAACGTAAATCCGGTCCAATAACAAGTCGGATCAAATGGGTAGCCAATAACCCGATAAAGCCAATCGGACCTGCCAACGCTGTCGCAGCACCGCATAGTAAGACGCCGCCTAATGCGGCTGCAAATCGAATTGTGCCCGTACGAACACCTAAACCTGTCGCCGCTTCATCTCCTAAAGCTAATGCATTTAATGCCGGAGCAGTAAATATCGCTAACACTATTCCCACTATTAAAAATGGAATAAACAAAGAGATAGAATCCCAATTCCCTGACCCGACACTGCCGACTTGCCAAAAACGAAACTGGTCCATTACATTCGTGCGAGGAATCATAATTGCAACGACTAAAGACGATAAAATCGCGCTTGTTGCTGCGCCTGCTAAAACGAGTTTAAGCGGTGTCGCTCCACTGCTTCCCATCGAACCGATGCCAAATACAAAAATAGCGGTAATCATGGCACCCGCTATTGCCAGCCAAATATACTCATCTGCCGAACTAATATTTAAAAAAGCGATTCCGCAAACGACAAACAGAGATGCTCCTGTATTTACACCTAATATGCTTGGATCAGCAATAGGATTGCGCGTAACCGATTGCATTAGTGCACCTGAAATACCTAACGCCACACCGCACATTAAAGCAAATATCGTTCTGACAATTCGTTGCCGAACAACATTGGCCTCATGGGACTCGGCGTCCGGATGGAATAATCCATCCAGAACATCCGTCCAACCGACCATCCGAGAACCAAAGGCAAGCGAGGCTAGCATACTTACACCTAATAAAACCATTAGTAGTAGGAAAACTTTTAAAAATTTTTTTGGAACAAGTACCTGCTTTTTTTCTAAATCGGATGAGGTTTTCATGTTATTTCAGCATTTTCGCAACATCTGCGATTAAAGATAAATATTCATCAATTGTATATTGAATTGATAATGGATTTGGATTACCGGCTGCTGCTAGCGGCGTGTTGTCGCCAATGATAACAACCGATCCATTTTTGATCGCAGGCACTTTTCCTAAAATCGGATCCGCCTGAAGCGCTGCTAGTGTATTCTCATCACCATAGGCAATGAAGATTTCAGTATCGTTTAAAGCATCTGCATTTTCAGCACTTAATTCGATATAGAAGCTAGACTCATCTGCAATTTGTGCTTTAATTCCTTCTGGATAAGCCATACCGACCTCTTCAAGTAGTTCTCCTCGAGGATCAGCCGGAGTATATATGTAAAACTTCGACAAGTCCGTCGCATTAAACATCGCAAATGCCGCTTTTTTGCCTGCAATTTCAGGATACTTGTTCGCTGTATCTTGAATTAACTTCTCTGTATCGGCTATTAACTGTTTACCTTCCTCTTCCATTCCCATACCTTTAGCATTGTATAAGATTTGGTCACGCCATGTAATAACCCACGGAATTTCCGGGTAAGCAACAACAGGAGCGATTTGACTTAACGTATCATATTCTTCCTGTGTAAGACCTGAGTACGCTGCGAGAATGACATCCGGATTTGAATCGGCAATCGCCTCAAAATCTAAACCGTCTGTATCTTGGAAGATATTCGGATTTGACTCACCGAGCTCTTCTAATTTTTCAGCTGTCCAAGGTAGCAAACCACTATCATCTTGCACACCATAGTTTGCTGCTGAGAAACCGACCGGCACAACACCTAACGCAAGAGCTACATCATGGTTTGCCCAAGCAACTGTCGCAACACGCTCAGGCTTCTCTTCAATAACTGTTTCACCAAATGCATGTTCAATGACAATCGGATACTCTGTTGCTGTTTCTTTAGTGTTGGAAGATCTGGTTGTATCTGCTTCCTCCGAGACAGAATCCTTGCTTCCACACCCGGCAAGTGCAAGAGCAAGAATTGAAGCTAATAACATTGTAATAAACGAGTATAATCGTTTCGAAGTCACTTTGAATCCACTCTCCAATTCTATTAATGTTGATAATGATAATTATTATCATTTGCAGAGATTAATATATACCCACTGGAATGAGTTGTCAACAAAAAATTGATAATTAGGTATATTATGATTGGAATATAAAAAAGAGATTGAAGAAAAAAGTAATTTTGTGTAATTATTGTAAAATGCATAAAAATACATGTAGAACCCTATCAGAAAATAAATAACAAGCTGCACATTCTTATGTATCAAGAATGTGCAGCTTCTTAAATTGAAGTTCCAACTAGAATCAAACCAGCGATCTTCCCCTATCAATTTTGTTCAGCAGATTACCTTCCGTTAAATATCTTCAAAGCGAATCACGATAAATCTTCTATTTTCAGTACTTCATAATCCACATAAATTAGCTGACTTTTTGGGTTTGTTTGGAGTTGGTAAAAAAGTTTGATTATTGCGAATTATTTAAATATATTATTCTCGAAAGTTTTTTGTTGCATATTTATGCAGTAGGTATTATAGTTTATAAATATTATAATTATCATTAAATTTAAAAATATCAACTATCAGAAAACAACCACAGGGGGAGCACTATAAAATGAAAAAGAAATTATTAATTCCAGTTTTAGCATTAGCCGTTGGGGCATTATCAGCATGTGGAACAGCTGAGGAAGAGAAAAAGACCGCTTCAACAACATCAGATAAAGTATTAGTAGTCGGTACATCTGCTGACTATGCACCATTCGAATATGTCGACACTGCAAAAAGCGATGAAATTATCGGATTTGATATTGAATTAGCACACTTAATTGCAGACGAGTTAGACTACGAACTGCAATTTGTAAATTCAGACTTCAACAGTTTAATACCAGGTTTACAAGCAGATAAATACGACTTTGTCATATCAGGTATGACACCAACAAAAGAACGTGATGAAGTAGTAGATTTCTCAATTCCTTACTATGAAACCGAACAATATTTGGTTTTCCCTAAGGACAGTGATATTTCTTCGTTAAAAGATTTAAACGGCCAAAAAGTCGGTGCTCAAACTTCTTCTATTCAGGAAGATTTAGCAAAAACATTAGCTGTTGAAAATGGTTTTACAGTTGAAAGTCGTAACTTAATTCCAGAGTTAATTCAAGAATTAAAAAATGAACGCTTCCAAGGGGCAATCATTGAAAATATTGTAGCTGAAAACTATCTTTCTCAAAATGATGATTTAGATTCAATCTTTATTGAAGTTGAGGATCCTGATTATAAATCGATTGCATTCCAAGAAGACAGCGAATTAAAAGCACAGTTTGATGAAGTCATTCAAAAATTGATTGATGAGGGCAAAATCGACGAACTGAAAGAAAAATGGCTTGTAGTTGAAGAATAATAATTAATTAAGTACGTCATTCAGCTAGTCTGGATGACGTATTCTTTCAAAAGAAAAAACATCTTGAAAGGGGCATATAATGTTAGATTTTAGTAATGTCATTCCCTCGATTCCATACATACTTGAAGGGATTGGCGTAACCTTAGAAATTGTTGTTTTTGCGACAATCATCGGGCTATTTTTAGGAATTATATTAGCACTTTGTAAAATAGGTACAATAAAGCCATTACGATGGTTTGCTAATTTTTATACATCAATTTTCCGCGGAACACCGCTAGTTCTGCAATTAATGATCATTTATTATGCAATACCACAGATTAGCAACTTTAACATCGAACCGATGCCTGCTGCTATTGCTGCTTTTGGCTTAAATTCCGGGGCTTACATTTCTGAAATTATTCGTGCAGGAATTAATGCAGTGGATAAAGGGCAAATGGAAGCTTCTAAAGCATTAGGGATTCCCTATACAAAAATGATGAAAGATATCATTTTACCACAAGCAATGAAAAATATTTTACCTTCTTTAATGAATGAATTCATCACATTAAATAAAGAATCTGCGATTGTAACGGTTATTGGTGCGTTAGATATTATGCGACGTGCATATGTAGTCGGTGGAGCAACTTTCCGTTATCTTGAGCCATTATTAATCGCCGGGTTGATTTATTATGTTATGACACTCGTATTGACACTCCTTGGAAAATTGTTAGAAAAGAGGATGAGACGCAGTGATTAAAATTGAGAACTTGAAAAAAACATTTGGTAAGAATGAAGTATTAAAAGGCATATCTACGGAAATTAAAGAGCAGGAAGTAATTGCTGTAATTGGTCCTTCCGGATCAGGCAAATCTACTTTTTTACGTTGCATTAATAGATTAGAAGAGCCGACAAGCGGTGACGTAACGATTGATGGAACGCTTATTACAGAGAAAAACATTATGAAAGTCCGCGAAAATCTTGGAATGGTGTTTCAACACTTTCACCTCTTCCCTCATAAGACAGTTTTGGAAAACTTAACTTACGCTCCGATCAATGTTAAAGGAGTTTCTAAGGCGGAAGCAAATAAAACGGCAGAAGATTTATTAAGAAAAGTTGGGCTGTTCGAGAAACGCAATGAATATCCGAATCGTTTATCCGGCGGGCAAAAGCAACGCGTTGCCATTGCTAGAGCTCTCGCTATGAATCCTACGGTTATGTTATTTGATGAGCCAACGTCAGCTCTTGACCCTGAAATGGTAAAAGAAGTATTAGAGGTAATGAAATCACTCGCCGGAACTGGTATGACGATGATCATTGTCACTCATGAGATGGGATTTGCAAGAGAAGTAGCCGACCGAATTCTATTTTTAGAAGGCGGCAAACTAATAGAAGATTCAGCTCCTGAAGAATTTTTCACAGCTCCGAAATCCGAGCGTGCTAAAGAGTTTTTGGAGAAAGTGCTTTAAAAGAAGCCGTGACAAACCTTTCAAAAAAAGCCGCAAGTTCTTGATACACAAGGACTTGCGGCTTTTAAAATAGCTGTTTTCGGAAGAAGTTTCTTGTGAAGAATGTAAAAATATACAATCGACAAAGGTGATTTTGTGCATTGCTTTATTTATCTATATAAACAGAACGGATTATTGTTTTATTAAAATCCATACCATTCAAGCTCTTCCCTTCAATATCTATGGTCATATTGTAAACGCCAGATTGGGGTACTTTCGGTAAAACGCCCGAAAATGAAGCTAAATTTATATTATTAATAATCGTTGGTTGACCGATTTCATTTCCCTCCTGATCAATAAGGTGGATTGTGACGCTTGTTTGGCTTGTATTAACATTTGCATGTAGCGGCATTTTTAAAGTGAATTTTGCATCCTCTTCTTTAACCATTCCCGGCATTTCTAAAATAACTGAATTTGTATCCTTGTATTGAGCTGAAAGCAAATATGCATCATCCGCTGCAGATGTTTTCATTCTCACTGTCCATTTGCCAGCCTCCATATTAGTAGATGAAAAAGTGTACGAAGTTGCACCAGTGAACATTCCCGAGTCATCCATGTTGAACTTCGTTATTGCATTACCTCTACTTATGATTCCTGTTGGAGAAATAACTTCTACTTCAACACTTTCCGAGGCAGTGAGTATGGTAATATTACCAGCAGTTGAATGATCGATAGAAAAACTTTGTTCCACCCAATCATTTTGAATTAAAGCCCCTCCATGAATATAGTGGGAAGCTACTGTTTTCATCATTTCATCTGTTTCTGATTCATTCTGCACATTTGATACACCCGCTATAGAAGCGGTTCGTAAATATGGTTCAATTCTTGAAAATACGGGAGTTCCTTTACGAATATTGTCATGATCCAGATTTGCGTCGGTAAATAGATGAGTAGCATAAGGCAGCCTCGTACTCCATACATTGACTAATCCATCATTAGCACCATAAGAAGATAAATAAGCGCCTCCCATTGCTAATGCGGATAATGTTGGACCTGTATCCGATGCAGCAACTGTGTAATATTTATTTTTGCGTGAATTAGCATGGCTGTCGGTAACGGAACGGAACTGTGCCATTTGACCAGTTTGCAATGAAAATGTTCCTTCATCATTCTGTCCAAGTAGCGATCCTAACCATCCCGCCCACCAGCTATATGCCAAGTCTGCTAAATTTGACCCATGATGTGGAGACCCGAGTGTGATAACTCGTCCAACATACTGATGAGCGCCATAATGAACAAGAGCTGCCTGTGTATCTGGACCACCTTTACTATGGGCAACAATATTTACTTTTTGTCCATTGAAATGGCGGCTAATTTGCCCAAGCATAGAGGCAAGCAATTGTCCGTTTCTATATTGATTTGACGAACCATTCCCTGCTGCGTCATGCAACTGAACAAAGACTGTCTGATATCCTGCTTCATAGGCCTTAGTATACATATCATTAACGCCGTGGTAGGTTGTTTCGCCATACCAACTCGTGGAACTACCATTTTTACCTTGTACAAAAACAATCGGAGGTCTGGATGAAATATAATTAGGGGGCTTGCTGCCAAGAAACCATTGACCCGGAGTAAATGATTCTGACGGAGGTTTCAACTTTCCAGTAGGCGAGATTACAGTCGCTGAAATTGGCACAGTAGAAATTAATAACATAAACGGGATAATCAACAGAGAAATCATGAATCTTCTTAACTTTTTCTTCAAAAAGCAATTCTCCCTTCTAAAAATAAAGTTTTTTTAAATCTACTATCTCCCAAGAAGACTATGAATGACATTACTAGCATAAGTGTATGATAAATAGGCTCTTTTGAAAGCTATTTTTTATAAAATGAGATAATAGAACGAACAGGTTGTTCTATATGTAGAACTTAACTCTTAGTATTCTTAATTCTCTAATCCTATAGATTCCATTGTTCGTTGTACTATTGTTCTGGACGTCTGCGAATATGAAATGGAAATAACAAAAAGTACCCCATAAGATAGACTTTTTTAAGTCACTATCCTATGGGGTACTTTTTGAAAATGTTTGGTCATATTATTTTAACCCTTCATCAACCTTAATGGATTTAGTTCTGATAGTTAATATCCTGGTCTGTAAGGTATTTAAAAAATTTGAGATTTGTTCCCTCTAGTTGTTCCTTATGCATATTTACTGCATTGATACGATTATTTTCGTAAGTTTTATAATAATAAATGCCTTTTTCTTGATCCATACAAGAAGAATAAGTTGTTAAGTCTTCTAATCCCTCATCTGTAAGGACACCACCTTTAACCATTTTCACATAGTCTAGCATATGGAAAAATTGTGTGATGGCTTGTACATCGCCTTCAATTTTCGGCATATGTGAGCGAATATAAGCAATCCTTACAAATCTAGAAACCGAAGCAAAGTCACCTGGCATACCTATGGTTCCAGCTCCAACGCCTAAAGCGTTTAACGTATGCTCACCCCATTTAGTTTGTTTTGGAGAAGTCGGTGTTAGATGCAAATACTCATTTAAGTTCGTTAGATGCCAATCAAATGTAGGGTTGTTGGTCATCACTCCCATGGGGTTGTCATGTACAGCTAAGCGGTCTTTTGTTTTCTCTACGACGATAGATTTCCCTGTCTTATCAACAATCATCCAGTGAAGCATTGAAACAGGTGTTTGATCATTAATTGGACGATAAACAAGTTCTAAATGCTCAATACCTTGTTTAACTTCTTCTATCGTTTCATGATTGGATAATACCCATTGTATAAAGTCGTAGGGCGCAATATTATTTTTACCTTCAATCGGCTCTTTCTCAAAGTATGCATACCCTTCAAAGTTTAATCCTGCGCAGGCTAGACCAACTTCATTCATAGCATCGGCAAAAACAGGATGGTCGTCAATGACCGTTCCGATTCCAATAATAGCACGCTTATTCGCTACCGTATTACCCGTTACTTTATCTTGATATTGATAATTTCTTGGCATAATCATGACTGCTTGATTAAAATAATATGCCAAATCCATATTCCTTCCAAAAAACCACTTGCCCTCTTGTGATTGAATACTTAAGCCTGTACACATATTGGCTCACCTCATTTTCATCTTATTAAAAAGATCAGATATCCAATTGTAACCTCTTATTATCCAACTATATTTTGCTGCGTTTTTTAATTTTTATACAAGCTATTGTTAAGTCAAACTTAAAAACGTATGACTAATATTATCCCATCAATTTTAGCTCGATTCATTCAAGTTATAGAAGTTAAAGGAGACAGTTTAGAAATACTGGTACCATGTTTCAAATAATAAACAAAAAAAGCCCCAATCCCTTGCAACACAAAAGATTGGAGCTTCCTGAAAAGTGAACAAGCGACCTATACCCTGTCAAATTCAAGAATTGCCTTTTATTCAGTACTTTTGCATAAATACAGTCCATGTCAATCATTTTCCAGAATTCGGAACATTTCCTGCTGATGTTTTTCAACTTTGACTTTTGTCCAAGTATCCCCGTTGATCATCGCTTTCATAATTTTCAGCTTCAAGCTTTGACTAATAATGGAATCATATTGAATTTTACCTTCTGGCGGCATATTAGAAAACTTAGAGTTCCCTGAAACGGTAATCAAAGCCAAGTTTCCAAAGCAGTTTAAATGTTCACTATCCCACACTTCAGTAGCATCTGGATGTTGAGGATAGAAATGTTCAATTGAGCTTCTGAATTGGAACTGCCAATCATCACGCAATGGTGATATTATCTCTTTCCCCTCAAAACTGTAACCATCACGATAGAGCAAATAATCTAAATATGAAAATACAATTCTTTCAAATCCAAAATCACTACAATTTCGATAATCAGATGCAATAACTTTTTCCTTGCAATATCCTTCAAGTAAACGAATCAAATTTACAGATTCGTTCTTTAACAATTCAGCTAATAGTAAAGTAATCCAATGCATTGTTTTGGGTGACGTATAGGTGATACGTAACGCCGATTGTAATGTTCGAAGCTGCTTATTCGTGCTGCCTTCATCGCCAAATGTGCCAACGTATTTAGGCTTATCCCCTTTTTTATCAGTGTATTTTTCCAAACGCTGAAGTGACCATTTTCCGGATTCTTTATAATCACGTGCAAATTCGCGTTTTAAAATATATTTATCAAATAAAACTCTGCA
Source organism: Peribacillus faecalis (assembly GCF_014712675.1). GTDB lineage: Bacteria > Bacillota > Bacilli > Bacillales > DSM-1321 > Bacillus_AD > Bacillus_AD faecalis. Next base: position 80,875 of record NZ_JACXSI010000004.1, read on the forward strand.
TTTAAGCAAATAAAATAAAAACTCTTTTGCTTTTTCAGCTGTTGACCAAGACCAGGATAAATTATCTAAGAAGTTCTTATCGTCTAAACTAGAATCCTCTTCTCCTAATTCACGTACTACAGCATTGACCTGAAGTAAGAAGTTTGGAAATGAAATCGTTGATTCGAATCGTTCATTTTCCATATCATTACCTTTGCTTGGATCGTTTAAATTCAATAGTTTATTTTCAACGAGTATATCCTGTAAGGTCTTTTTATTAGAATTGTCTCCATCACCCGCTATCTTATCTTTGACTGCATCGAAGTCTTGCAATGTATTTTGTAAACTACTCCAATCATTAGTAAACAACTTCTTGCGTACGGATGCATCAAAATTCATCTGTACATATGAATTCATGTCAGAACACTTCTCCCAAATCTCTGCTGCCGCATTCTTCTCATCACTGTTCGTTAAGACTTCCATAAGTTTCGCTTTCGCAATTTCATGCAATTCTAACTGCTCACCACGTGTATTCATGATTTCAAAGTAATGATTCAAATCAATATTTTGTGGTACTTGAACTCTAATCAAAAATACTTGCTTCAACTTTGAAACGAATTCAGTTTTATCAAGCTTTTTATTGTTAAAGTAGTCATTTATAATTTGAAATCCTTTAGTAATCTCTTTTGCAGTCAACTCTTCCAACAAATCATTGCCAGCAGATTCACTCACAGTAGCTAACGTTCTTGCGTATTTTTCGCGCGCTTCAAATTTTAAAGCTGCTTTCGCGAATGGCAACCCAAGAAATCTTTCGAGAAGATAAAGAGTGGTTAATCGTTGTTGTCCATCAATCACTTCATATAGATTATTGTCGGTTTGGTTTACAATCAAATTCCCTAAAAAATAGTTCTCTTTTCCTTGGCCAATCGCTCCATCAATATCCTCAATCAGCTGTTCTATTTGCTTTTCTTCCCAAGCGTAATTTCTTTGATAGATTGGCACTATATAGTTATATTTCATAAAAATATCATAAACAGGTATTATTTTCAGTTCACTAGCCATTCTCTACCACCTATTCAAAGTACAAAGCTTTTCGTATATTTGTTTGTATTTTTCTATATTCTTGTCATCCACTTCTGGTCGTTCTAAAACAATTAGTTTCAATTCTTCAGGTTCCATCATCTCACTAATTTTTGAAAACATATCAAGTCCTGCATTAATTCGCTCGTGACTTCCTCTAGCATATTTATTAATGGTTTGTGGATACACAGCATTCATAGACAGTCGTAATGAGTAACTCCAAGAATAAAACTGCTGTAATACTGGTTTCGTAAGACTATCTATTCCAAATCTGTCAGCAAAGAAAAGTAACGCACATTCGTACAGCTGCTTAATGTAAATATCTCCAGATCGTTTGCTTGGCACTTCGGTTTCATCATGAAACTGATTAATCACCTTTTGGACTTTCTCAAGCAACTCTCCGTAATGCACTGTATAGTTAAAAAATCGCTTTCCTGCAATCAATGGTTGCGTCAACTGAAACTGATTTAACTCATTTGATGATAACAGCTCGTTACTTCCACTAGCATTGAACTGTTCTATAAATAAATTACTTGCCTTATGATAGATAGCATAATTGTAAACATTAGAGCTTTTAATTCCCTTAAAGGCATCAATTTTGCTTGATGAATAACCTAGTCCTTCCTTACGCTTGTACCATTGTGTCACAGGGTATAAGTAATTTCTAAATAAATCTCTAAGATCGTTCTGACTCAAATCTTCCCAACTATTAATTATTTTCATTTTGACATGCTCATCATCATTTACCATCTCACGCAAATGATAGGATTTCAATAAATCATGTGGATCTAATTCTTTTCCTCGAGAATTTTGTGAATCAAAGAATTGGAAAGCTTCTTGTTCACTATCGGTTACAATTTGAACTGTCGTACATTGATTCATAAGATATTCTTTATAGTTTTCAAGTTCATCTTTATCCAGTTCACCAGTACGCTTAGCTAAGATCCTATAATTCACTACAATGGCGTCATTGGACAATTTATTGTATTTCTCTTGAAGTAGACTTTGTGTCAAGTCACCTAGACAGTACATCAAGATCGACAAAGTTGTTAAGCGTTGTTGACCATCAACAATGTTATACTTTGCACCTGCTTCATTCACTTCCTTATGCAAAATAACAGAACCAAGTCGATATTCATTTATACCTTCTTTAAATGCACCATAGGTGTCTAAAAACAATGTGTTTGTTGAGTGAACACTCCAACTATATGGGCGTTGATATGATGGCAAGGTTAGTTTTTTATCGAGCAATTCTTGGATTTTCACAATTCGTAGTTCTTCTTCAATTAATGCCATAGCCTTTCTCCCTCGAACCAAGTATTACAACAATTATATCATTAGATAGATATATCACTCCTCAATTCATTGTGAATATTTACTCTATCGATTTAGATAAAAAAGAAGATAACTAGCCATATCCTGTATATTGAATTATATTGGAAATATGTTAAAGCAACATATACTAAACGTAGAGCAAAAAGAAGATAATTAGAAAAAAGGTGTTCTAATGAACACCTAAAAATTTAAAATTTTATTTAGCTTTTTCTGTATATTTTGTATAAACCATAATTCCTAGAATGATTGATAATAAGAAATTACCAAACATACCTCCTGGAAATTCACGAACTACTGCTACATAAGCAATAATACGTACTAATGCAAGTAATACATTGATTCTACAAAGAATAAAACTTTTTTTCTTTCCAATATCTTTAGCAATTGCAAGAATACTTAAAATTCCAAATGATAAATTGCTAATAATTAGAAGAAATATTGGTCCTTCTCTTACAAGTAAAGATGTAACAAATACTACACCAGTGTATAAGTAAACAACACAATCGAAAAATAAATTTGATTTATTCTTATATCCCATTACACAATATAATAAAGCCATAAATAATAGCACTAATGTTAATGCATGAATAATCATTGATTCAATTTCATGTCCTTGAACTTCTGTATAAAGCATTGAATATATTGTCCAAGCCATACTTCCTAATACCAATATTAAGTTTACAATCCCTACCCATGTTGGAATAACTTTTTTCTTTTCCATAGCTATCCTCCAAAACCTCTATAAGGTTTATCTCTATTAGACTCCAAGATGTTGTCCGTGATAATCAATACGTTTATTGCATCCACGGAATAAGCCATCCGTTTTTCTCTATTAGTTTCCCTTACTTAAGAAGACCTTTGTGCTTACCATTACTTTGGGTATATCCATAGTAGTTACCATTGACTGTTCCTTTTCCGTTGTTGGAAGCAGCTGATGCCTCGCAATTGCCGACTGTACTAAGCCTAAAACCAAAAGTCCGCATGTTACAATAAAGAACTGTTTTTTGAAGATTGCTAAGCCTTTCAAGATTTTCATCCCCTCACTTGATTTGGACTTATACTATGTATTTACCACGATTAGCCCATATATAAATTAATCTTCTATAATTTTTAAAACTACATTATTATTGCCACCTTAAATCACGAACAGAAATTACAAACTGAATAAGATACTGTTCAATCAAGGCTGCATCATCCGGATGGAATAAATGGGAGGAGCGATTAACCCATATAAGTTGCTTTCCTATTTCCGCTTCGAGCATATCAAAATATTCCTCCACAAGCTTACCGTGTACATGAACATCCTTCGTTCCGTGAATGAACGGAATTGGGACCTCGACTTTTTTATTGTTTCCATAAAGTTTATTTTAGCTATTTCTTCGATAAAACGTTGGGAATATACTAAATTAAATGCGATTGAAGTTCAGATTTTACTATTTATCAATCCTATAATTAAAAATTGCCCCACCGCAAATATACGATGGGGCAACCTCTATTTCCTTTCACTTCCGCACTGCATCTACAAGCAGTCACTAAACTATTTTGATATATTCGCACTCTCAAAAGTCGCCATTTCCCTCATCATCTTCGTAGCAGATTCTACAATCGGATAAGCGAGTGCTGCACCTGTTCCTTCACCTAAGCGAAGCTGCAATTCGATTAACGGCTTTTTACCTAATTCAGCTAATGCTGCACGATGACCCGGTTCTACCGATTGATGACCGCCAATCATATATTCGGCAACATTCGGTGATAATTTTGATGCGATCAAAGCGCTTGCCGTACAGATGAAACCATCCAATAAAATTGGAATCTTTCTTGATGCTGCATACAACATAGCGCCTGCCATTGCACCGATTTCAAATCCTCCGACTTTCTGTAAAACATCCAGCCCGTCTTCACTATTAGGCTTATGTAATTGTAAAGCTTCTTCAACAACATTAATTTTATGCTCTAGAGCCTTTGAATCTACCCCTGTTCCTTTTCCGACCAGGGAGCGGACTTCAGATTTCGTAATAGCTGCCACAACCGCACTGCTTGCCGTTGTATTAGCGATACCAAGCTCACCGACGATTAACAATTTAGCACCGCTATCAATGATTTCTTTCGCTGCTCTCATACCAACTTCAATCGAAGCAATCGCTTCACTTCTTGTCATTGCTACTTCTTTTGCAAAGTTTTTTGTTCCATAAGCAATCTTATTAACAATTAGGCCTTCTTCTGAAAGATCCGTCTTAATGCCGACATCAACTACTCTGATTAAACCATTGATGGCATTCGTAAAGACATTAATACCGGCTCCGTTATGTAAAACATTGATAGCCATTTGCGCTGTTACTTCTTGCGGATAAGCCGAAACGCCTTGTTCTGCCACTCCATGATCCGCTGCAAAAACAATAACCCCCGGTGGCGAAACAACAGGAAATTCCTCGCCTGTAATCTCAGCTACTGAAACGGCAACATTCTCTAATTCTCCTAAACTGCCAAGCGGTTTCGTCAAATTATTGATATGTGCCATTGCAGCCTGTCCGACCTCTTTGTTAACCGGCGTAATATTTTTTATCACTTGCTCGTAATTAATATTCATAATCATTCTCCTATCACTTTGTTGTATTGTTTGTTAATGTACATAACATCCTTATTTTGGCCTGCCGCCTTAATTGAAAAATCAGTTACCTTTCCCTGCGAAATTAGGTTTCATCACTTTGCATCTCTTCATATTGAAAGATATTAGTATAGAAATATAATCAATTTATTGTACCGTATTTTCGTGCAGTTTTCATTATATTCAATCTATTCAACGTGTATCAACATCTATGTATTTTTGAATAATCCCAACGAGTTCTTCACCGAAGGACTTTATTTTCATTTCTCCAATTCCACTAATGTTTTTTAGATCATCCAAGCTACATGGTTGTTTTAAAATCAGTTCTTCCAATGTCTTATTATTAAAAATGTGAAATGCTTTTACATTTTGTTCAGTTGCCAGCTTCATCCGGAATCGTTTCAATACTTCTTCTAAATTATTATCATTCGTTTTGGAAGATCCAATCAGTTCATTACTTTCATTTTGGCTACTTATCGTTTCTTCTAATAATTTCATTTCAACTAAATTAGTCTCGTCATCAATGAATTCAAAATGTGAAGCCTTAATATAGTCACTGATTTCTTTCATACGATTATCTAAGAAATATACTGGAGATGTTTTTTTAAGTTCCCGTTTTATGTATTCTATTAAACTGTCTACCCGTATTATTTTACTTTTTACATGATCGCTTGCCTTTTTCGTATTTATAACGGTTTTATTATTTGTAAAAACAACTACGCTTTTTATTGGTGTTTTGGTAATTGCCCCCATTTCTCTCAAATAAGCCTCGAATACTTCTACCTGTCTTTCAACTTGCCGTATTGGGCTATAAAAACCTTCGCTAAAGGTTAGTTTGCTTCCTTTATACACTTGTCGAATAAATTCATCTTTCTCGTTAACTAAGATATTTCCAAAATAATTCTTCACCTCGACAACTAAAATAAATTTCCTTGTTAAAACTACAAAATCCATTTGGCATTTTAACTCTTTATATATAATTCGGACATCATGAAGTATATGGATGGGAAGAAATGAATTTTGCAACTCAAATAGAACGCTTTGTTCACCTTTTAAACCAAGTTCTAATAGTTTTACTTTTTCGCTAAGAGATTTTTTTTGTTTTTCATCTATTGCGCTTGCTATTTCTTTTTTATATTGTTCTATCGTTTTAAAACCGTCTGTCACTTCCTTCACTAGTATTGGCATTTTAAGCTTTTCCTTATCAGTAAGTGCTTTAGCAGCTCTCTTTAAAAATCCTACCTATTTATACTCCATATTTTGAACCTCCATTCATACTTTTAAGGTATTTCTTCCGGGTATATTACATTGGATTATATTCAATAGTGCCTGAATATTCACCAACAAGTGGGTTATCTTCTGAATTTGCCGCAGGATAATAATGCAACGTGTTATAAAATATTCCTGTTTCTAGTTCTCCGACAAGCCTGCGAAATGATAATTACCTACAAATTATAAAACCAAACCTCCCCTTCATCTTAATTGAATTATATTACAAACAAGTTAAATTATACCACTTACTCTATATCAATAGTCCTATTTTTCACATTAAACAATCCGTTTCCCCATTACCACAATTGTACTTGCGGTTACCCGATATAATGATTTCCACTGAGTTTGAACTACTGAACCCATCCCTATTAGTATGGTTTGCTAATTATTCAAAAAACTGCAAAGCAATTCAAAGTATTTAAAAGTTTCATTAGTAAAACAAGGTCAATTGTAAGCCAAAACAAAAAACCCTAATCCCTTAAAGTACAAGAGAAAAGAGCTTTACACTATCAAAATTATAAATTACTTATCTATCAATCTGCATTAGTCCGGATGTCCTTATTACTTATTTTCTTGTCGTTCCATTTCAACACCAACCTCAGCATTGGCGGGATCAATATATAAATAAAGAGCATCCGAAACAATTGGAAACTGGCTACTGTTGATAAGTCAGCATCCACTTCATGAGCGATAATCCCCATCTGATCCATGCCGCCTGGCGCTAAGCTCAGAAAACTTGTAATGTAAGAGAGGTTATGTAGATTTGCCAAGAAGATGCTACAAGCTAATGTCGTACATATAAGAAGAACACTACTAAATACCGCCAATGGAATCAATTTTTTCTTATTAACTAATTTCTCCGTTTTTAATAAACATCCTATGTATCCTCCAACTAAAAACTTAGAAACATCCAATAATTCCGCCGGAAGTTCAGGGCCTTCCAATCCAGACAAAGTCAATATCATTACCGCAAATACAGGGCCTAAGAAAAACGGGGCCGGCACCCTCCATTTTTTCGCGAGCTTAGCCGCTATTACACAAATAACCACAAAAAAGAAGATACCTGGAAATAAGCCATCCCATTGTGAAAGAGCGTTTACAGTTGCAGCTTCTTCTCCTGTAAATGCCGAATTAAAAACAAGGAATGGAAATAAGAAAACTACCAATATGACTCTAGTAACATGAAAGAATGTCACAATAGTTATGTTGATTGCCTTCACCTCTTCAGCGAACACAACAATCTGTGACAGTCCCCCCGGGATACTGCTTGTGAGCGCAGTCGGATAATCAATGCCTGATATTTTCGATACTAAGAAAGCTACAAAAGAGCACATAAGAATAATAAAGCAAGTCAGCAGCAACATAGAGGGCAGGTGTTTGACAATATCAGCAAACGCCTCATATGTAAAAGACAACCCGATTGAATAGCCGACAATTACTAAACCTGTATCTCTCAAGGCTTTGGGCCAAATGAACGTCATATTCTTAATACGTGATACCAAGAGCAGCGCAGTCATAGGACCAAGAAGCCAAGGGATTGGCGCATGAATCAATGTAAAAAGCCACCCCCCTATAAAAGCTGCGATGAAAGAAGCACCAAGCTGAGCACTCTTCTCTTTAATGGAACTCCATCTTTTCATACAATCCCTTCTTTATTTTAAATTTTATAAAACAGCAAGCTGTTATTTCCTAGCCTATTACTTAATACTTTGCATATTTCGTCCGTAAATCCTTCTTTTGATGAAATAGAAAATGAAGCCCCCATAATTAGTGAAGAGGACTTCATGAAGTATTTTGTAAATAACATAACAACTATCACTATAGTGTTTTCTATTTAATAAAATAACACTTTAACACATTGTTATAGTGTATCTCTAACTAAAATGATATAACGCCTGTAAGAAAAGCTAGAAGGATTAATACTATTGAAGTGAAAAACATCCATTTAAATGCATAACGCTGGTAATCGCCTAAGTCATGATTCACCATTCCAACTAATAAAAACGTGGAGGCAACTAATGGGCTCAATAAATGTATAGGCTGCCCTAAAACCGAGGCACGGGCAATTTCTATTGGATCCACTCCATATGACGCGGCAGTTTCAGCGAGAATCGGGAGTACCCCAAAGTAGTATGCATCATTCGACATAACAAAAGTGAAAGGCATGCTTGTCACAGCAACAACAAGAGGAAAGAAAGAGCCGAAAGAATCCGGTATTAAGTTGATAAGCGACGTGGCCATTGCCCCCACCATTCCCGTCCCGGACAGGATGCCGGTGAAGATCCCTGCTGCAAACACCAATGCGGTAACAGTTAAAGCATTTCCTGCATGCGCAATAATTCGTTCTTTTTGTTGTTCCAAGCTTGGATAATTAATCATTAACGCACAGCCAAAACCAATCATGAATAGTACGGAAACAGGCCAAATCCCCCAAACAAGGACAATCATCAATACAGCAGTCAATATTAAGTTGATCCACCACTTATCCCTGCGAATTACTGTATCTTCACTTAAAGCCGCTGCTTGTTCCAAAATAGCCTGATAATCACCTTGCTTACGTTGTATCTCGACAACTCCTATTCTCTTGCTCTCTTTTTTACCCAGGAGAAAAGATACAAATAAGACCCATACAGCCCCAATAAGCATTGTCGGTATAAGCGGTACAAAAAACTCCGATGGATCAATCCCTAAAGAAACGATAGCCCTTGTTGCCGGCCCTCCCCAAGGTGTCATGCTGCTCATAATGCTTAGAGAAAGCATCGCAACTGTCGCCAAAATGAGGGGGTTCATTCCCATTCGCTTATACAATGGCAAGAAAGCTGAAACAGTAATCATATATGTTGTCGTCCCATCACCATCCAAAGCGACCAAGAGGGATAACACAGCCGTACCCATCACAATCTTAACCGGATCTCCCTTTACAATCTTCAATATCTTTGTAATAAGAGGATCAAAGAGTCCCGCATCAATCATGATACCAAAATATAAAATGGCGAATAATAACATAGCAGCAGACGGCGCTACTTGCTTAACACCCTCTAGCATCATCGCTCCAACTTCTGTGCTGAAACCGCTAATAATTGCAAACAGCAAAGGAATAATCATTAAAGCGACAATCGGCGACATTCTCTTTGACATAATGAGAAATGTGAAAACAGCTATCATCGAAAAACCTATTACAGCTAAAATAAGCAGCGCCTCCCTCTTTTATAATGAAACCGCTTTCTATTCAGGTTGTAATAAATATCTGAGATTCGTTCATTAAATTTTGGCATATATTGCTAAACGGCGATTTTTTACCCAGTTTAGCAATATATGCCTTCTCGCAAATATAAACTATTTTGCTACTATTTCTTTATTTTCAATAACGTACTGGGAAGCCGAAGCACCCGCCACTTTTCCGAAAACAGACCCGGACATCAAACCTGAACCTCCCGGATAATTTCCGTAAAAAATCCCGCCAATCATTTCTCCTGCTGCAAATAGACCATTAATAGGCTCACTATCCTTATTTAAGACGCGCCCTTCTTTATCCACGTGCAATCCTCCAAAAGCGAATGTAATGCCGCAAGTTACCGGGAAAGCATAGAATGGTCCTTTTTCAATACGCAACGCCCAATTCGACTTCGGTGGCAAAATGCCCTTTGTGCCTTTGCCATCCTTTTCTGTTGGATTATACTCTCCATCCTCAACTGCCTCATTATATTCTTGGATTGTCTGCATAAATTGCTGTTGATCTACCGGAAGTAATTTCACCAGCTCTTCCAGAGTATCTGCTTGATAATAAGTTGCCTCTTCTAAGTCATATTCTTTTCGCAACAAATGACGTACTTGTGAATCGTAGATTTGGTATGCAACATGGCCTGGTTGTTTCAGGATTTCACGCCCATATTTCGCATACGTATAATTCCTGAAATCTGCCCCTTCATCCACAAATCGTTTGCCTTCCTGATTCAACATGATGCTATACGGATACGAATGCTTCTTAAATATATCCCCCGGTTTCGTAAAATCCCCTACTCGAGGTGCATTGTAATCGGTTCCAATAGAATGACAGCCTGACCACTCTCCGTACTTTTGTGCCCCTACTGCCAATGCCATAGAAATTCCATCACCTGTATTGAATTCCGTTCCCCTGACTATAGCTGCATTCCACTCTTCCCCGATATATTGCGCTCTCAGTTCCTTATTCGCTTCGAAGCTGCCGCATGCCAGAATCACGCTCGAAGTCTGAATTGTTAGTTGCTCCTCCTTTTGTTCAATGATCAGCCCTGTAATCTGCCCGTTTTCGGAAACCAGCCCTGTCGCCCGCTCCTTATACCAAATGTCGATGCCTAGTTCTTCTGCCCGCGAGAATAGTTGCTGTATTAGACCTACTCCCTTGTTCACTATCTTTATAGGTAAGCCTCCCCAAAAATGATGTTTACCATCTTGTTCAAAAGATTGATTATCATAATTTAACTCAAGCGAAACTCCCTGATCCGTCATCCACATCATCGTTTCATAAGATTTGGACACAAGCTGATTTGCCAAACTTTGATCACTTCTTCCATCCGTAACGCGCATCAAGTCATTGTAAAAATCAGCTTCCGTATACGTCGGCATCACAATTAAATCAGCTTCCTCATCCGTCATATTCGGAATTAATTTTCTTATCGCTTTTAAATCATCATACGCCACACGAATGGCCCCATCTGTAAAGAAAGAATTGCCGCCTCGCTTCTCAATTGGACCACGTTCTAAAACTAGCACACTCGCTCCCTGTTCTTTCGCGGAAATAGCCGCGCATAAAGCTGCGTTTCCTGCCCCAACTACAACTACATCATAGGATGCCTCATATTTTCGTTTATTTGACATTTTCCATCCCTCCCGAAAAATTTTTCAGCTAATTTGAAAGTATATATAAATCATATACCCGTACATGACATTTAGAAAAATACTGTATTTTTATTGAAATCCATAAAATAGTTTTATATCTGCCTATACTTTGGTAAAATTTACAAAAGGATACAAGTTGTTCAGGAGGCTGATATGAACGAAAAAGACTGGCATATCTTATCCACATTGCTGGAAGAAAAAAACATAACAAAAGCTTCGCAACGACTATACATCTCCCAGCCTGCTCTGACCTATCGCATAAAAGAATTAGAAAAAGAGTTTAATATGAAAATCATAACTAGAGGAAACAGGGGGGTTGATTTCACTCCAAAAGGGGAATATTTGGCGGAATATGCCCAAACCATGCTTTCACAATTACAGAAAACAAAAGAGACACTTGTCAATATGGACGAAGGTATTTCCGGGACACTGCGACTAGCTGTTTCAGGTATGTTTGCGCGCTTCGAACTTCCCGCTATACTGAAAGCATTTCTAAACATCCATCCCAATGTCGAGATTAACCTAAAAACCGGCTGGAGCTCAGAGATCAACCTTATGCTTCAAAAAGAAGAAGCACACTTGGGCATTATAAGGGGAAATTATGACTGGCCCGGATACAAAACATTATTGAAGGAAGAAAAAATTTGCATCGTTTCTAATAGGGAAATTGATTTACAGGAACTTCCTTCCCTATCAAGAATCAATTATCAAACGGATCTGTCACTAAAGAACACCATCGAACATTGGTGGAATCAAACCTATACTTTCCCGCCGAAAATATCTATGGAAACTGATCGAAGCGACACTTGCAAGCAAATGGTCCTAAACGGCTTAGGCTACGCTATCCTTCCGGAAATCTGCATTCAAGAATCTGATGCTTTATACACCATCCCATTAATAGCAAAAGATCATACTAATGTAGTAAGAAATACATGGCTCATTTACCGTGATATAGCCTTGGAATTAAAACAGATTAAAGCCTTTATCGATTTTCTTTTAGAATACAAAGGCCTTATATCTTAGCAAAATACAAATACAAGAAAGGATGTAACATATTGTTTATGACTAATATGTTGCATCCTTTTTTAATCGGGGTATGGATTTCATCTATGTAAGTCACCAACTATTTTCTGCATCTTACCCTTCATTTTTCTTCTACTTACTAGATTTTCGAAACTTTAAAGGGATTTTTAACATAGAATTTGATTAGAAAGATTTTTAGGCAAAAAAAGAGGTGTTCGAAATTTGAAAATTTTTCTTAATATTGACAAAGCACTTAAAGAAACGAGAGTTACTATCGAAGCCGCAGAGTTGGATGAAAACATACAGGAAATAATTGACTTCATTAATGGGAAGGAGCAACAATTCCTTATTGGAAAAAAGGGAGAGATGCAGCATATTCTCAAACCGGATGATATCCATTACTTTCATACTGAAAACGATCATGTAATTGCTGTGACGGAAACAGATTCATTTATTTTAAAAGAAAAATTATATGAGATAGAGGCCAAACTCCCCTCTAAAAAGTTTATCCGCTTTTCTAAATCAGTTATCGCCAATTTACATCAATTGAACCGCTTTGAACCGTCATTCAATGGTACTCTCTGCGTTTACTTCAAATCAGGAAAAAAAGAATACGTGTCTCGTACCTATGTGCCTGTCATTAAAGAAGCTCTAAAATTGAATAGGAGGAAAGAAGAATGAAAGCATTTATAATCCGTAGTTTCATCGGTATTTTCTTCGGAGGCTTTATTGCGGTGTTAATCACCAATTTAAGTATTCTTTTCGGCGACTTTGTAATGATAGATGGATCCTTATTTTTGAAAAACTCCATAGGTTCTATTCTTTGTGGCTGGTTTTTCACAGTCAGTCCAATGTACTTTGAAAACAGGAAATTGAATCTTATCTGGCAGACCGTTCTTCATTTTTTAACCGTCATGCTCCTATATCTCATCTTAGCCTTCTCAATCGGATGGATTCCATTTAATATAGGTAGTATCTTGTTAACAATCTTAATCTCCATTGCCGTATATGCAATCTTTTGGGTTGCATTTTATCTTTACTTCAAAAATCAAGCACGGAAATTAAATGAAGACTTAAAGAAATTATGAGGAATCGAGTAGGAGGGGGCGATTAACCCCCGACCTCTCACACCACCGTACGTACGGTTCCGTATACGGCGGTTCAATTAAGATAATTGACGCAAGTATTCATAACGAGCTTGTAGACTTTTGAGCCCTTG